>NZ_DATBVQ010000075.1:0-26333 GCF_036515215.1 Flavobacterium sp. | reverse complement strand
ATTTATTGGGATTTTCTCGCACGAAACATTTCTCTTTTTCCTGGAGGACCTGCCAATTTTTCGACTGTAAATCCGACTTCAATCATGCTCCTTTTTACCACGCCACGTGCGGCATAAGTAACCAGTACCCCGTTATCTTTCAGTGCGTCATACATTTTCTTGAAAATGGCCGTACTCCATAATTCAGGTTGTACCCTGTATCCAAAAGCGTCAAAATAAATTAAATCAAATTGATTCAAGTCACCAATTTCTTCAAATAACTGTTTCCTTTTCGTTAATAAAAAGTCGTCACTCAAAACAATTTCTTCTTCCCAATCACACTGATGCATTTTTTCGAATTGCTCCTTTTCATCAGTGGCGTTCAGTTCATCCACGTAGTTCATCGAAACCAGCTCCTCGGCCGATATGGGGTAGGCTTCCACGCCGACATATTTAATGGATTGATTCATCTTCCGCCCTTCCAAAAAAGTGATGAACGCGTTTAGACCGGTACCAAATCCTATTTCCAGAATGGAAACATCGCTGTTTTGAAAAAGCGATAGGCCGTTCTTTATAAAAACATGTTGTGCTTCCTGAATGGCGCCATGTTTAGAATGGTAACATTCGTCCCATTCCTTTATCTGTATGGTCGTGGAACCATCTAGCGTCTGTATAATTTCTCTTTCCAAAATATTGTTCTTTGATACGGTTACTTCCTTATCCTTTCCTCTAGGCCAAAATTAATCAAAATCTTATGTAGATAGTTCAAAAAAGCCCCGAAATATACTGATTTCGCATAAATCGGCCTTATTTTTTTCTTTTTTTCAAACATAAATAAATCACAATTAAAAGCTATATTTAATGATGTTTTGACAAGTATTTCATTGATTTTTATTTAATTTTGCATCAATTAAAGTTCAATTTGAAAAAATTGATGTTTTAAGCTTTCGCTTAACCACTATACCATTATAAAATAAAAATAATATATTATTATGAGCACAACTCACACCAACAAAATTGACATAATAAAAGCCCCAACTTCAAAAATAAATGAAGTGGATTTTGAAAACTTAAGCTTTGGTTCGGTATTTACAGACCATTTATTCGAATGTGATTTTAAAAATGGGGAATGGCAAAAACCAATTATCAAGCCTTACGCACCTTTTTTGTTAGATCCATCAGCCAGGGTTTTTCATTATGGCCAAGCCATTTTTGAAGGAATGAAAGCTTACAAAGATGATGAAGATGCGGTTTGGCTTTTTAGACCGGATGAAAACTACAAACGTTTCAACAATTCTGCGGTAAGAATGGCAATGCCGGAAGTTCCCGAAGATATTTTTATGGATGGCCTCAATCAATTGTTACAAGTTGATGAAGCCTGGATAAAGAAAGGAAAAGGAAATACCTTATATATAAGACCGTTTATGATTGCCACCGGTAAAGGCGTGATTGCGAACCCATCGGATGACTACAAATTCATGATTATCCTGTCGCCAGCTAAATCCTACTATTCAGGTGAAGTAAAAGTATTGATTGCCGAGCATTTCAGCAGAGCTGCTAATGGCGGAATCGGAGCTGCAAAAGCTGCCGGTAATTATGCTGCACAGTTTTATCCAACAAGTTTAGCTAACAAAGAAGGTTTCCAACAAGTGATTTGGACTGATGATGCAACACACACCAAACTGGAAGAAGCGGGAACAATGAATGTGTTTTTCAGAATAAACGACACCCTTTATACTGCACCAACCAGTGAGAGAATCCTTGATGGGATCACCAGAAAAAGTCTTATCGACATGGCTAAAAAAGAAGGGATTGCCGTTGAAGTTCGCCCGGTTCTGGTTTCTGAATTGGTTGAAGCCTCCAAAAACGGTACGCTAAAAGAAATTTTTGGTGCAGGTACAGCCGCAGTAGTTAACCCGATTATCGGATTTTCATACCAAGATGTATATTATGAATTGCCAAAAATTGAAAACTCTTACGCTTCTCAATTAAAAGACAAATTAACAAACATACAGCACAAACTAGCTGAAGACACTTTCGGTTGGACAGTGAAAGTTTAGTTGCAGTTATTACATAAAAAAGGGGTGAATTTCAATATGAAAATCACCCCTTTTTTATATTCTTTTTACGCTTCTCATAACAGCCCGTTTCCGAAAACTATTTTAGGATTTTGGAGAAGTCAGGTTTAAAGTAATTAGGGCCCTTCATTACCTTTCCGTCTTCGCGATAGATCGGATTGCCGTTTTCGTCCAATTTGCTCATGTTGCTCCGTTGGATCTCGTCAAAAACAGCTTCTATTTTGTGCTGCAGGCCGTGTTCTATAATGGTGCCGCAAAGAATGTACATCATATCACCCAGAGCATCGGCAATTTCGACTAAATCGTTATTTTGCACCGCCTCCAGGTATTCCTCATTCTCTTCTTTCATCAAATGGTAGCGCAATGTGTTCTTGCTTTCGCCCAAATCGGCGATCGGGATTTCGCTATGCCCTATTCTGAATGCCGTATGAAATTCCTTAACTGAATCAATTTGCTTTTGCATAATTAAATTATATTAAATGAAAAGGCAAATTAGCAACTATTTCTAAACAATTAGCTAAATTTGCGCAAAATAAATCAAACTATGTTTAGTCAAGGACAATTGGTATTTGCAGGCTGTTTTTTTGTTGCTTTTGTTATCGCAATGATTTACGCCTACCGAAAAGACGTAAAATTACACAAACTATTTTATAAAGGAAGCTATAAGATCCTGATCGCTTTCGTCGTTTTCATTGGGATTCTATTTGTGATAAAAGTGTTTTTCAAAAGGTAGTTTTTCCTTTCAAAACAAAAAAAGGCCACATCAAGTGGCCTTTTTTCGTATCCTTGGATTGATTCTCCTTAATTTTTAAGGGGTAAAAAACAAAAGTTTTTCGAATAGTACAACATTTGTTCTGCAAACGAACTCGGTTGCGTTACCTCTATCGAAATGATTTCTCCTTTTGAATCCATTTTCGGCACTAACAAAGGGTTTACAAAACCACTATACGCCGCCGAAGAGAATTGTTTGTTGCGCTCTAATACTTCGGCATGTAGTTTTTGATCCACTTTTACACCGTAGTTTTCGACCAACGCCTTACCCGCTTCGTAATCCCCTTCAGACTTGATTCGTTGCACTTCGCGCAACAACTGTCCAAATAAATCATGTAGTTTTTCATAATTGGTAATGTTGAAATACGTTTTACCGTTGCGGCTTAATTTCTCAATTACGTTGTCCTTTAGCCCTTTTTCGAATGCCCAAGCGCTCACCCACTGACGGTTTCTCATATGAGCCTCTTCGATATTGGCACCCAACTCCAAACGGAATAACTGGGTCATTAATCCATTTCGGATGTAACTGTCATAAGATTCCATACCTGTTTTCCTCCAGTCGTCCACTAGACCCAATTCTTGAATTTTCGGGTTGTATAAATAATACAATCCCACTAAGTCGGCCCTTCCCTCTTCAAGAGTAGACGCATAACTTTTCAAGGTTTCTTTTGGAGTTCCAACACCCGTATTAATTTGTCCTGAAGCATGACCAACCACTTCGTGCAGGGCTGTATGCAACTTATCCCCTATCTCTCCGTATTGTTCCGCTAAAGCAACTTCCTCTTCATCGTTTGCAAATTCTTGCAACTTCCCTTTTCCACCTGCTTTAGCATACGAATCGATAATATTTCCTAATGAAACTGATTTTGAACCATGACCGGCGCGGATCCAATCTGCATTAGGAAGGTTAACCCCAATTGGCGTACTTGGTGAAGCATCACCGGATTCGCCAGCAACAATTACGGTTTTATAAGAAACACCCACCACATTCTTCTTTTTGTGTTGCGGCATCAACGGAGAATTGTCTTCAAACCATTGTGCATTACCTGATACGACTTCCATCTTTTTGGACATGTCAAAATCTTTTATCTGCACAATTCCTTCATATGATCCTCTGTATCCCAAGGGATCATTATAGACCTCGATAAAACTATTGATGTAATCAATATTCCCTTCAGTCGCAGCTAGCCATGCGATGTTGTAATCATCCCAAGTCTTTAAGCTGCCTGTTTTGTAATAGGAAATCAACAATCCTAAAGCATCCGCTTGATTTTTATTTTCCGCTACGCTTTTAGCTTTTTCTAACCAATACGTAATTTTATCGATCGCTTTTCCGTACATACCATTGCTTTTCCACACTTTTTCCTCTAATTGCCCTTTTCTATTTCGAACTAATTTAGAGTTTAAACCGTAGGAATAAGGTTTTGTAACGTCCGGACTTGTTTTTTTAGCGTAAAAATCTTCCGTCTCTTTCAAGCTAATGCCTTTTTCATAGAAATTAATGGCAGAACCGGCCAACAGTCCTTTGGATTCATCCAAGTTAACTTTTTTGGAATCGAGCTCATTGAATAAAATGGCAGCAATATTTGCTGCTAATTTCGTTTTTGTTGCTTTCATCAAAAGTGCAAAATACGCTTCGGAAAAACCAGGCTGGATTTTCTCGTTTGAATAATGGTGGTGGATTCCGTTTGAAAACCAAACCCTTTTTAGGTAAATTTCAAAGTTTTTCCAGTCTTCAGCGTTTTTGTCGCCTTTGTAATTTTGATAGATGTGCTCTAACGCTTTTCTAATTGCGAGATTGTATCTGTAATTTTGATCCCACATAATATCGCGCCCTGAAGTTCCGGCTTGCGTTAGGTAATAGACCAATTTCTGTTCTTTGAGTGTTAGGTCTTCCCAACCCGGAATTTGATAGCGCAACACTTTTATGTCGGAAAACTGCTCGACAACATATTCAAAGGGAGCATTTTCTTTTTTCACCTCCATTGTTTTTTCCGCCTGTGCGTTGCACATTGCAGAAACCGCAAGAGTCATAAAAATGCCTGTGATTCTAAGTAATTTCATTATTATGTTTTTTAAAATTAATTAAACTATTATTCGACAAATATACATATTCTATAAAAAACATCATTCATCACACCCATAAAGTGTAGAAACCGCAAAATTCAGCTGCAAATGAAATCGTTGAACATTCATTTAATATTTTTTTAAAAGCTTTATAATGAATGCATCGTCGAAATTAAAAACAAATAGTTAAATGGGCAATCCCCATAAAATCAACGCAGCGATAATTTCTTTATGATTCGTCTTACATATTAATAAAAATTCTAACTTTACGACTGAAAACAACCAATTTATTATGAGAATTTTAAAATACATATTTCTTTTATTATTACTGAGTTTAGTGGCACTTTCCATTTTTATGGCTACACAAAAAGGTGATTTTAATGTTGAAAGAAGTAAATTTATCAATTCGCCAAAACCGGCAGTCTATAATTATGTAAATGATTATAAAAACTGGAAAATTTTTGGAAGTTGGACTGCGGAAGACCCTGAAATAAAAATAACATATCCGCAAAAAACAATTGGTGCAGGGGCTTCCTATTCTTGGGAAGGAAAAGATGGCGATGGCCAGATGCGTACCCTCTTTGTAAAAGAAAACGACAGTATTTCTCAAAAAATGAATTATAACGGAACATTGGCTGATGTTTCATGGACTTTCAAGGACACTACCGGCGGAACAAAAGTCACTTGGAGATCCAAGGGGAAAATGAGTTTTTTGTTCAAAATATATGCCGCTTTAAATGGTGGTGTCGACAAAGTAATTGGCACAATGTATGAGAAAAGTTTGACTAACTTAGACAAGGCGCTTGATTATGAAATAAATACGTTTTCCATAAAAGTAAATGGACTCGTTAAAGAGCCCGAAAAATTTTATTTGGGACAGACTTTCACCTCTGAAATAGCAAAAATCAATAAAAACTTTAAAGTTGTAATTCCAAAAATCGAAACCTTTTGCAAGGAAAACAATGTCCAAATTAACGGAAAACCGTTTGTGATTTACCACAGCTATGACTTGGCCGCGGGTTTAGCTAAAATATCCATTTGCATTCCCATAACAAAAGAAATATTCATAAGTTCGGGAAGCGACATCCTATCGGGGAAATTAGAAAGTTTTGAAGGGGTAAAAACTACCGTTATCGGAGATGTCTCCCACACCAAGAAAGGATATCACAAGACGATGGAATACCTTAGAACCAACAAACTTATGGCAAACCCTGTTTTTTCACATATCGAAATCTATTCTACCACTAAAGCCGATGTGAAAAACCCTTCGAAATGGGTTACCGAAATTTATGTGCCTGTAATGCCCAAAGTTGTGCCTGTAAAAACATATGCCCCAGCTGTACTTAAAAGTACGGAGCCATTTACAGAACAGGCTCTACCGACCGTGACTACACCGGCAAAAATTATTAAAGCCCCGGTGAAAACCAACGAGCCTAAAAAAATGACAGTTCCCAAAGCTAAAGAAGAAGAACCATCTGAATTTTAATTTTTTTTTACTTGATTAAACCTTATTGATAAATTCCATTCTAACTCCATAAATAATTGCTTTGCCAGAAGAAGAGGAATTTATCCAACAGTTATTGAATCCCAAAACGCAAAACGAAGCGTTTCAAAAACTCTTGTTGGCCTATCAAAAGCCCCTCTACAACCTCATACGGAATATCGTTTTGAACCATGACGATACGGATGACGCTTTGCAAAACACCTTTATAAAAGTATTTCAAAACTTAAAAAATTTCAAGGGGCAAAGCAAGCTCTTTTCTTGGATGTACCGCATCGCCACAAACGAAGCGCTTAGTCTTTTAAATCAAAAAGCAAAAAAACACGGGGTTTCATCCGAAACCTTGCAGAATAAAACCATAGACAATCTGAAATCAGACCCTTATTTTGACGGTGATGAAATTCAAATTAAATTACATAAAGCAATTGCTGCCCTTCCTGAAAAACAACAACTGGTTTTCAAAATGAAATATTTTGAAGAACTTAAATATGAACAAATATCTGATATCTTAGGGACTTCAGTAGGCGCTTTAAAGGCCTCCTATCATCATGCCGTGAAGAAAATAGAAGTCTTTGTTATGGCCAATTAAACCTTTTATCAATAATTAAGTCTAACTCATGTTATGAAAACATTTAAATTAGAAAATGAGCCTAAAATCAAGTCTGGATTTAATATCCCTGAACATTATTTTGAAAATTTTTCAGAAAATGTGATGCGAAATTTACCGAGAAATGAACCTAAGGTCATTTCTATCTTTAAGAAAAGAAAAAACTTGCTTATGATTGCAGCGGCCATTTTAGTTGTTGCTTTGATGGTCCCCATTTTTTACAGCTCTCCATCGAGTAAGGAAATAGACTCTGTTGCCTTAGAAAATTACTTGAGCTATCAAACCAACATTACTCAATACGATTTGATAAACGCACTGGAGTCTGAGGATATCGACAAGATCAACACTACGGTTGCTTTGGAAAACAAAACCATTGAAGATATACTGGCAACTAACCCGGATTTGGAGCAACTCATAAATGAATAAAGACAATTTAAAAATATGGTTTTTAACCTTTGAATCAAAAACAAAAACACCTGAAAAAATGAACATTCAAAAAATACTCCCGATACTTTTGTTACTCTGTTCTTTTAATTTCTACGCTCAAGGCGAAAACATGAAAGAAAAAAAGGAACAAATAAAAGCCTTAAAAGTGGCTTTTTTAACCACCGAACTAGACTTGACCGCCAAGGAGGCCGAAAAATTCTGGCCTATTTACAATACCTTCGATGACAAACAATTCGAACTAAGGCATCTGAAAATGAAAGCGTACAAGAACCGTATGAATGAGGCGGCTTTGGATAAAATGAGCGAAAAGGAGGCAAGCCTGCTACTGTCGCAAATGGAAAGTGCGGATGAAGAGTTATTTGTGTTACGCAAAAATTACATGCGCAATCTAAAAAAAGTGCTGCCCGCGGTAAAGATTATAAAGCTGCGAATTTCTGAAGAAAAATTCAACAGAAAATTATTGCACCAATACAGAGACAGGGCCAACAGAAAATAATGTCTTCCAAAGGCATCAGATACAAAAAACCCAATCCCATAAATTATTGGATTGGGTTTCTATTTTATTTTAAAAATTGAATCCGTATCATTTTGTTTTTTCCCGCGGCAATTGCAGTATGGCTGTTGACAAAACGAATAGTGAAAAGCTCCGGGTCAGCGGCCAGTTGTTTCCATGAATTTCCGCCATCACAGGAATAATACAGTCCCGAAGCGCCTACGCTAACCAGCGATTTTCCATTGCTGCGAGGAACATATTGGACACAGGAAGCATATCCGAACCCCTGATTTTCAGCAATCAGTTCCCAGTTTTTACCCCCGTCATATGTTACTGCTTTATTTCCGAAATTCTGATTCAGTGTCTCGTAGTCCCCCCCCGCAATAAATCCCCGTTTAGAATCATAAAAATCAGCCGTAAATATACCGGCCATTGCTTTACCATGGACGATGGGTGTATTGTAAACATTCCATGTCATTCCTTTATCGGAAGAATAGAAAACTCTTGCTTTTTTGCCCCCAGAAACAATCCAAGTGTTGTTTCCTTTTATTATTATATTAGTATTGCTTGCCGCAAAAGCTGCTTCACCATCGACAATTTCCGGCAATTTGTTATCTGGAACTTTGTTCCATGTATTTCCCCCATCTCTGGTAATGATTATGGAAAGACAATTGGTTATGGGATCACCCATTGCGATTCCCTCCTTGTCGTTCCAGAATTTCATACTATCATAAAACACCTTTTCATGATTTTCCTGATACACCAATTTCGTTGTTAAATCTTTTTTGGAGATCTTATAAAGAAAAGCGGGATTGGCGACATTCAGTAAAAAAATAGACTTCGCCGTTTGTGCATTGCTTCTGAATTCCAACTTTAAATTGTCTTTATCAATCATTCTTTCGAATTTCGTATTTCCTTTCAAATCGTAAAAACCAAATCGTGAGTTATTTGCTGCGTACCAAATTTTATTTTGATCAATTAGTATTGCTCTGATACTGATATTGTCCTGAAATAGCGTATCGATTACAACTGATTTAAAAATAATCTTATCCTTACTTATATTTTTATACACGGCTGTTTTACAAGATATTACAACAATAGCCGTTAGCCCTAGCAAAAATATTTTTTTTATCATTATCCGTTTTATTTGAAGCTAATTTACGATTATTTATAAGAATGCCAAATGCACTTAAAATTAATTGGCACAGTAATTGGATATGCAAAATTGTTATATTTTAATACACTAATTATGAAAACTAAAATACTATTATTGAGTCTTATGACTTCCATTTTTGCGATGCAAATGCATGGGCAAAATAGAACTAGGGTAAATGCGATGAACGACGAAATTAGTGATAATTTAGACCTACGAGCTGTAACCGATATTTTTGGGGATTCCCGGGATCTTCAGGATTTTGAAAGACGGTTGAATGATCCGGAACTTCAAATATCAAATTTAGATTTGAATTACGATAACGAGGTTGATTACTTGAGGGTTATAGAAACCGTCGATTACAATACGCATGTTATCATAATCCAAAGCGTACTAGACCGTGATGTGTACCAAGACGTAGCTACGATCGAGGTAGAAAAAGACAGAAACAACAGAGTTCATATACAAGTTGTAGGTAATGAATACATGTATGGTCCAAATTATATTTACGAACCCGATTATTACCGCACCCCTTTAATTTACGCTTCTTTATGGTCGTATAACTACCGCCCATATGTTTCAAACTGGTACTGGAATTTTTACCCATCTTACTATTATGCATGGAATCCTTTTCCAGTTTACAGATATAGAAATAACATTCAACTTAGCTTAAATGTATATAACAACTATAATTATGTAACTTCAAGAAGAAGTAACCAAGCGGTTGTTCTATATAATTCAAGGCGTTCAAACGGTTATGAAAGACAGCATCCCAATTATGCTTTTTCAAGAAGAAATGCAACAGTTACAAATCGTCATGAATTAGACCAAAGGAGAAACAGCAGAACTGTTGGTTCACGCAATGAGACCGACTATTCTAGGAACAGAAGTAATTCTTCAAGGGAAGCGGGAAGCGGAAGAACTGGAAATCAAAGGGATTATTCTCAAAACAGAACGAATCCATCCAGACAAAACGCTCCACAAAGAGACAACTCTCAAAACAGGTCAACTCCTACTAGGGAAAACGGACCGCAAAGAAGAGGAAATCAAAGGGATTATTCTCAAAACAGAGCTAATCCGTCTAGAGAATCGTCTCCACAAAGAACGGCACCACAAAGAGACAATTCTCAAAATAGAGGAAATGCCTCTAGAGAATCTGCTCCACAAAGAACGGCTCCGCAAAGGGATTATTCCCAAAATAGAGGAAATGCATCTAGAGAATCCGCTCCACAAAGAACGGCTCCGCAAAGAGACAATTCCCAGAACAGAGGAAATGCGCCTAGAGAATCCGCTCCACAAAGAACGGCTCCACAAAGAACGGCTCCGCAAAGAACAGAAGCGCAGAGAGACAATTCTCAAAACAGGGGAAATTCTTCCAGACAAAATACTCCTCAACGAAATGAAAATCAAAGAGGTAAATCATCTTCCAATAAAGATGACAATAACTCATCAAGAAGCAACAATAGGAGATCATAATTTCCTTTAAACGAAAAATAAAAAACACGGTTCAAATGAACCGTGTTTTTTTATGTCTTATTTCCAGATAAAGAGTTCTAATTTATTTTAAAAGAGTAAATTTGTCGAGTTTTTTAAAGATAATTTATGAGCACATCGCATAAAAACCTACATTCGAAATTAACGTTAGGTGGTTTATTGATTACGTTGGGAATAATATATGGTGATATTGGAACCTCTCCACTATACGTAATGAAAGCCATACTTAGCAACAGTATTATAAATGCGGATATCGTCTTGGGAGGTATTTCATGCGTTTTCTGGACTCTTACACTGCAAACCACCATCAAATACGTACTTATTACACTGAGTGCCGACAACCATGGTGAAGGTGGAATTTTCGCCCTGTATGCCCTGGTCAAAAAAACAAAAATTCAATGGTTGATCGTCCCCGCCATCATTGGAGGAAGCGCCCTGCTCGCTGACGGAATCATCACCCCTCCCATCTCTGTTTCATCAGCAGTGGAAGGAATTAGAACCTATTATCCCCAAATAAACACCGTTCCTATTGTTATCGGAATTCTATTCGTACTGTTTACGATTCAACAATTTGGAACAAAACTGGTCGGTAAATTTTTCGCTCCCATGATGCTGGTTTGGTTTAGCATGCTCGGAATACTCGGTTTGATCCAGATCACAAAACACCCTGAAGTTTTCAAAGCTTTCAACCCTTATTATGCCTACCATTTGTTATCCATTCACCCTGAAGGCTTTTTTGTGCTGGGATTCGTGTTCCTGTGTACCACAGGGGCCGAAGCATTGTACTCAGATATGGGACATTGTGGCCGAAAGAACATTAGAATCAGCTGGATTTTCGTAAAAACCACATTAGTTCTAAATTATTTCGGACAAGCGGCATATTTAATACATCATGAAGGGGAAACGTTGCAGAGTTTAGGCGGAGCAAATGGAAACCCATTCTATCTTATAATGGCGGATTGGTTTCAACCTATCGGAATTGTAATTGCAACACTTGCTGCAGTTATCGCATCCCAGGCCCTTATCAGCGGCTCATTTACTTTAATAAATGAAGCCATGAGATTAAATTTCTGGCCGAAAGTTAAAATTAAATACCCTACGGAGTTAAAAGGACAATTGTACATCCCATCCATCAACTGGTTGTTGTTTTTTGGTTGCGTTGGAATTGTATTGCACTTTGAAGAATCAAGTAATATGGAACATGCCTATGGATTGGCCATCATATTGTGCATGATAATGACCACGATTTTGCTTAATTTCTATCTAATTATGAAAAGAGTAAAATTATACCTTATCGTACCTTTGATAGCAACCTACCTAATTATAGAATTGAGTTTCCTTGTTGCCAATATCACCAAATTTTCGGAAGGAGGTTATGTGACGATAATAATAGCTACCCTACTGATATCCGTTATGACAATTTGGTACTTGGCAAAGAAAATCAACAAGAGCTACACAAAAATAGTAAAAATAGAAAACTACAAAAAAGTATTGACGGAATTAGGAGCCGACTTATCTATTCCTAAGTACGCAACGCATTTAGTTTATATGACCAATGCCAATCGTGTCGATGAAATCGAAGAGAAAGTAATGTATTCCATCCTACAAAAAAGGCCCAAAAGAGCCGATATATACTGGTTTGTCCATGTAAACATTTTGACAGAACCTTACAAAACCGAATATAAAGTAACCGAAATAATAAAGGACGATTTGTATCGTATTGATTTTAATCTGGGATTTAGGGAACCTACCAAAATAAACCTGATGTTCCGTGAAGTAATCAGGGACATGGTGAAAAAAGGAGAAGTGGATATTACCAGCCGCTACGAATCCTTGAATAAAAACAATATTATCGGCGATTTCAAATTCGTTCTTTCTGAAAAATTCCTTTCGTTCGACAGCGATTTGAGATGGCATGAAAAAATAGTCATGAACACCTATTTCTTTATCAAGAAACTGAGTTTGTCTGAAGAAAGGGCCTTTGGTCTGGACAGCAGTTCGGTGAAAATAGAAAAATTCCCGATGGTGCTCCACGCTCCAGAAAATATCGGATTAACAAGAGTTAAATAAAAATTTCCTTCAATAAAACTAAACAAACACTGCCGTTACAAGCAGTGTTTTTTTAGGCCGAAAATTTAAAATCAACATTCATTATTAAAAATTTAACTTTCAATCAATTAATAGTACCTTTGCACCTCAATAATTAAAAATGAGATTACACAGAAATTTAGTTTATACCACCATTGATTCCCTAAATGCAATATTTAACGAAGGGGAGTATGCCGATAAAGTGGTTGCAAGAGCCTTAAAGAAAGACAAACGTTGGGGAAGCTCCGACAGAAAATTTGTTGCCGAAACCATCTATGAAGTGGTACGCTGGAAACGATTATACGCAGAAATCGCCGAAGTAAAAGAGCCGTTTGACAGAGACAACCTTTGGAGAATGTTTTCTGTATGGGCTGTTTTAAGAGGCTACCCTATTCCTGATTGGCGCCAGCTGGAAGGAACTCCAGAAAGAAAAATAAAAGGTCGTTTTGACGAACTTTCGAAAGTAAGAGCCCTAAAGGAATCCATCCCAGATTGGATGGACGAATTGGGAGTAAAAGAATTGGGAGAGAAAGTGTGGGCTACTGAAATAGCCGCTCAAAATCAACCCGCAAAAGTAGTTCTTAGAGTAAATACGCTCAAAACAACCAAAGAAAACCTGAGAGCGATCTTGATGGACTTGGATATCGAAACTGATGTTCTTAAAAACCAACCCGATGCGTTAGTTTTGAAAGAAAGAGCCAATGTCTTCATGACTGATGTTTTCAAACAAGGATTCTTTGAGGTGCAGGATGCGAATTCTCAACTTGTTGCCGCTTTCCTTGACGTAAAGCCAGGAATGCGAATCGTTGACACTTGTGCAGGTGCAGGTGGAAAAACATTGCACATTGCCGCTTTGATGGAAAACAAGGGACAATTGATTGCCATGGATTTATACGAAAGTAAACTGAAACAGTTAAAGATACGGGCAAAAAGAGATGGCGCTTTTAATATAGAATACCGCATAATAGACACCACAAAGGTGATCAAAAAGTTACATCAGAAAGCGGATCGTGTTTTGATTGATGCACCATGCAGCGGTCTTGGGGTTCTTAAAAGAAATCCGGATGCAAAATGGAAATTGAAACCGGAGTTTATCGACAACATGCGTAAGATACAGTCGGAAGTTTTAGAAAGTTATTCTAAAATAGTAAAACCGGGTGGAAAACTGGTATATGCCACTTGCTCTGTTTTACCGTCTGAAAATCAAGAGCAAATTGAGCGCTTTTTGACAACGGACATAGGAAAAGAGTTCAACTTTATCAAAGACCAAAAAATACTGGCTTCAGAATCAGGGTTCGACGGGTTTTATATGGCGCTTTTGGAAAGAAAAGAGGAAGTAACACCAAAAGAAGTGAAAGTAAAAGAAATAAAGGAAGCAAAAGCTTAAGCTTATTACTCTTATATAAAACAAAAAACGCCTTCATTTTGAAGGCGTTTTTTGTTATAAAAAAAAGAATCTAAAGCAAAAAAAAACCTCGAAGTAGTTAACTACTTTCGAGGATTTTTTTATAATAGGACTATCTATTTTCTTTATTCTCTTTTCTCGAGCCTAATCATTCATCGAGATTAAAAACTCCTCGTTATTCCTGGTTTTTCTGAAACGGTCATTTATAAAACTCATGGCTTCAACTGGGTTCATGTCAGCAAGGTATTTTCGCATAATCCACATTCTCTGCAAGGTTTTTTCGTCTAATAACAAATCGTCCCGTCTTGTACTGGAAGAGGTCAAATCGATCGCCGGGAAAATACGTTTGTTGGCGATTTTTCTGTCCAACTGCAATTCCATATTTCCGGTTCCTTTGAATTCTTCGAAAATAACTTCGTCCATTTTAGAACCCGTTTCGGTCAATGCCGTAGCGATGATACTTAATGAACCGCCGTTTTCCACATTACGGGCCGCCCCAAAGAAACGTTTTGGTTTCTGCAAAGCATTGGCATCCACACCCCCACTCAGCACTTTACCTGAAGCAGGTTGCACCGTATTGTAGGCTCTGGCCAAACGCGTAATCGAATCTAACAGGATTACCACATCATGTCCACATTCCACCAAACGTTTTGCTTTTTCAAGAACGATATTGGCAATCTTAACGTGTTCTTGCGGCTCTCTATCAAAAGTGGAAGCGATTACTTCCCCACGCACGCTACGTTGCATATCGGTAACTTCCTCAGGACGTTCGTCAATCAATAAAACAATCAAATATACCTCAGGATGGTTGGCTGCAATTGCATTTGCAATTTCTTTCAACAACATGGTTTTACCCGTTTTTGGCTGTGCGACAATCATACCACGCTGTCCTTTCCCAATAGGAGAAAACAAATCGATAATACGAGTTGAAATCGTGCTTTCACGAGCGGCCAAATTGAACTTTTCTGATGGGAAAACAGGAGTCAAATGTTCGAAAGAAACTCTATCACGAACCACTTGAGGATCGTGTCCGTTAATTTTTAAAACTTTAACTAAAGGAAAAAATTTCTCCCCTTCTTTTGGAGGACGCACCACCCCTTTGACTGTGTCTCCGGTTTTAAGACCGAATAATCTAATTTGGGATGTCGATAAATAAATATCATCCGGCGATGCCAAATAGTTGTAATCCGACGAGCGCAGGAAACCATAGCCATCAGCCATCATTTCAAGAACTCCTTCACTTTCTATAATTCCGTCAAATTCAAAATCAGAATCCCTGTAATTGCTTTTTTTAGCTTTAAAATTAGGGTTTTGATTTTGCTTATTTAACTGGTTGGGGTTTACTTTTTTAGCCGGAGCAACAATTTCTTGGGTGTCTTTAATTTCAATATCGCCACCTTCTTCGTTTTCTTTGGCTTCTTCCTTGTCCTTTTTCAAAGCAATTTTCTTTTCGTAGGCTGATTTATTGAATTTAATTACTTTCCCTACTTTCTTTTCGGATACTGGAGCTTCGTTTACCGTTTCAGTTTGAGCATTTTCGGCTTCAAGCTGTGGGGCAACTTCAGCAGAAACCTCCATCTTAGTTTGGAACTCCGCATCCATCGTAGCTTCTTCTTTTGCGAACAAAGAACTGACCGTAGCTTTTTGAATCGCGGCCTTTTTTACAGGCACTATGCGGGTTCTTTTGGGTTTGTCATCCTCAACTTTAGTTTCCGCTTGCTTTTCAGGCGTCGAATCAACAGTATTATTTTGATGTTCCAAGATTGATCCGATTAAGGTATCTTTTTTAACACCATTAAATTTTATGGTTTTAGCTGATTTAGCTATTTCTTGAAGCTCAGAAAGCTTCATTTCTTTTAATGCAGAAATATCAAACATGAATGTTCTATGAGTTTAATTAAATTGGTAACACTATAAAAAGATAGGTAGTGATTTTTATTTCGAATTGACCGCAGTATGAAGTGCTTACGGTATTGTTATGCAATAATACGAATAAAATTTAATGATACAATAGTATTTTAAAAAAAGAAAATATATTTTTGTCAAACAAAATTAGACAATGATACAGAGAATACAGACGATTTATTTGATACTTGCTTTTGTGGTTACAGGGATTTTACCTTTTTTATTTCCGTTATGGACAATGAACGACGGGAAGGATTATTTCTTTATGCAAAACCAGGTTTACGTAATCTTATTGGGGTTAAGCACATCGCTGACCGTGTTGACTATCGTTAGCTATAAAAAAAGACAGAATCAGTTTGTCATGGGCAGATTGAACATAATATTAAATTTAATTTTATTAGGATTGTTTGTATATCGTTCACTAAATTTATCTGGAGAAACAGTTCTTGTTTCTGAGAAAGGTATTGGGATGTTTCTACCTATAGTTGCTATCGTGTTATTAGTCTTGGCTAATAAGGCCATCAAAAAGGATGAAGATCTTGTAAAATCTGTGGACAGATTGAGGTAAACCTATAAACTTAGTTTATTAGTGCGAAGGAAACCCGGATGGAAACATTCGGGTTTTTTTGTGTCTGATAAATACGCATTTAATAACTAAAACCCTATAAATAATAAGTGATTTATTTTTCATAAATTTGATTACAGTATAAATACAACATGACAAAAAAAATACGAATACATCTTGCTGACGACCATCAGATTCTTATTGACGGTATGAAAACTTTACTGCATACGGTCTCCAATTTTGAGGTTGTCGGATTTTCTTTGGACGGCAGCACTCTTTTTGAGGAGGTGACAGATAACAAAACTGACATTCTTGTTCTTGATATCAGCATGCCAAAAAAAGACGGCATCGAGGTTATCAAAGAGTTTTCAAAAAAGGGCTTCCCTTGTAAGGTAATTATCCTTTCGAGCTATGACGACCTAAAAATCATAAAAGAGGTGATGAAGCTTGGCGCCAGCGGTTATTTGACAAAACAATGCGCTGGGGAAAGTATCGTGGAAGCGATTCAATCCGTATTTAACGGAGAAGAATATTTCTGCAATACAGTTAGGGCAAAAATCTTCAATACCGCAACCAAAGACAATTCTAAACTAAACAAATACACCCCTAGTATAGATTCCATCTTAACGGGACGAGAAATCGAAGTCATTACTCTAATTGCATTGGAATTTAGCGGAAAAGAAATTAGCGAACAACTGTTCATCAGCAACAATACCGTCGAAACGCACCGCAAGAACATCATGAAAAAGTTGAAAGCAAAAAACACCATTAGCTTGGTTAAATTTGCCCTTAAAAACAAATTGATTAAATCCTAAACCGGCTAACGATCGATTGCCTTTCCAAAAGGAATTCGATCCCAAACAACAAATCCTATTTAATTGACAACCCAATTTTATGCTTCGAAACCGATTTCTGTTATTGCTTCTGTTCTTGCCAGCTTTTTTTGGTCACCCCCTGTTTTCCCAAACCGAAATTCCGTCCAAAAAAGAATTAACTGAACTAACAACAGCCTCTACCAATCTCATGAAAGAGGGGAAATTTGAGAAGTCTTTGATAAAGTCAAGAATCGCTTTAAAACACGCCATTTTCCTTAAAGATGACGAGGCAATTGCCACCTGTTACAACACCATTGCGGCCAATTTTGACGAGCTGACCGAACCAGACAAAGCTTTCTTCTACTACAAAAAAGGGCTTATCTATGCCAACAGAACCAATAACAGCAGGCTTAAAAATTATCTGAACAACAATCTGGGTAACATCTATTGTTTTGATAAAAAGGAATATACCAAAGGAATCTACTACTACAAAAAATCGCTGGACTACAGCAAGAGAATTCGTGACACTTCGGGCATTGTCTTTACGAAACTCAATATAACTTGGGCCTATTTTGACATTGGCAATTTTAAAGACGGTCTGCCCTACCTCCAATTCGTCAACAAATATCATCCTAAGTTTGGGGACAGTTCCACACTTGGAGCCTTAAGCTTGCTAAACGCCATGTATTACGGACATACCAATGAATCCGGGAAGGCAACTGCGTTTTTTAAAAAATCAATTAAAATTGGAATTGAAGAGGACATGAAGTCTGATTTGTCGTTTGCCTATCTGGAATATTCCAAGTTTTTAGTGAAAAATGGCGACTACAAAAAGGCCTACCAAAACCTGGCACTTTACAATACCACAAATGACCAAGTTAATGACGAAGACAAATACAAAAAAGTAAACGTTGCAGGAATAAATCTGGAATTGGACGAATACAAGAGGGAGATCGACAATATCGAAACCAAATACAAAACCAAACAGCAAATCCTTTTGGAAAAGCAGTCCAAAAACAAACAGATCAGTATCATTATCATTTCGCTGCTTATTTTGGTTATTATCCTGTTTTACTTTTTCTTTCAAAATTCAAGATTGAAACAAAAAAACAAACTCAAAGACGTACAGAGCAAAATCCAGGAAAACATGATCAACGCCTCGATAAACGGCCAAGAGATGGAACGAAAAAAAATCGCCAATTTTTTGCATGACAACATCAGCGCCCTACTTTCAACGGCTGGACTACACCTAAGCGTTTTCAGTGCCAAAAACCAATCAGAATCGGAAGAAATCACCAAAACAAAATCGATTCTAAGGGAAGCCCATGATAAAGTGCGCGATCTTTCGCACCAACTACTCCCCTCTTTATTGACTCGTTTCGGCTTGTTTTATGCGCTTAACGACTTGTGCGAAAAAAATTCAAACTCCAGCATCAGTTTTGAATATTCAAGCCCTACCGATACATCAATCCGCTACAATGAGGATTTCGAAATGAAGATCTATTTTATAATAATGGAATTGTTCAACAATATTATAAAACATAGCGACGCCAGAAATGCAGTTATTGGCATCGAAGAAAAGAATAATTCCCTATTCATTCATGTTAGGGACAATGGCAAAGGTTTTGAATCAAACGATGACACTGCTATAGAAGGTTTTGGACTTAATCAGATAAAAGCGAGGGTAAACAATATTGGAGGGGAAATAAGCATACTTTCCAAAATAAAATCAGGCACTTCGATTCACATTAAGGCACCCATTACCTATAAAAAAATGCCTACGCTCGTTTTTCCATCTCAATAATCTCCAGGTCCTTGATCTTATCCCCGTCAATCACAAAGCGCAACATCGTGCGCACTTGATGAAAGCCGCTTTTGCCGCAAGCCCCGGGATTCATATGCAAGAGATTGTGCTTCTTGTCAAACATTACCTTTAGGATATGCGAATGCCCACAAATGAATAACTTGGGAGGGTTTGACGCCATTTCATCCTTGATGTTCGGGTTGTATTTCCCAGGATAACCGCCAATGTGCGTGATCCACACATCGACCCCTTCGCACATGAAGCGGTTGTGCAGCGGGAATTCCAGACGCGCCTGGGCATCGTCAATGTTCCCATAAACCGCCCGCAGGGGTTTCATTTTCTTCAAAGTATCGGTAACACTCAAGTCGCCAATGTCGCCGGCATGCCAGACTTCATCCGCTTGGACGACGTACTTCAAAATGCTGTCATCCATGTGACTGTGCGTATCGGAAAGGAGGAGGATTTTTTTCAAAACATTTTTTTAGGAGCCGTTTCCCGCTTTCCACTGCAATCTTTTTGCTCTTAAAAAAAGAGATAAAAAGGATTTCCGTTTTAATCGGGGCTAGGATTTTACGGTAAAAATAATCAATCGAATTCCAATTAAAAAATCTATTTGAAAGGGAACAAACTTTGCGCCATAGCCACCACGCAAAAAAATTAATAAGTACCTTTGCCTCTTGAAAAAAACAACTTGAGGTATTTTATAAAATTAGCATACAACGGAACCCAATATCACGGCTGGCAATACCAACCCAACGCATCCTCTGTTCAGGAAACGCTGAACAAGGCGGTTTCTGTATTGTTGAATTCAGACATCAACCTCATGGGCGCGGGACGCACGGACACTGGGGTTCATGCCAAAGTGATGTATGCTCATTTTGATTTTGAGACTCCTTTTGAGATTCTGAAATTAGTGCACAAACTCAACGCCTACTTGCCCAAGGACATCGTTGTTTACGACATCATTTTGGTTGCTGACGAAGCGCATAGCCGTTTTGACGCGACCAAAAGGACGTACGAATACCACATCAATACCTTCAAGGATCCGTTTTTGCAGGAACAAAGTTGGTATTTCCATCAAAAACTGGATGTCGATTTGATGAATGAGGCGGCGAAACTGCTGTTTAACCACACCGATTTTCAATGTTTCTCTAAGGTGAACACGGACGTCAGCACCTTTGACTGCAGCATTTTTGAAGCGCATTGGAAACAAGAAAATAGCCGGCTAGTGTTTACCATTTCGGCAAATCGTTTCCTAAGAAACATGGTGCGTTCAATCGTTGGAACATTGGTAAATGTAGGCATGCACAAGATTACGCTCGATGATTTCAATGCTATCATCGAAGGCAAGAACAGAAATAAGGCCGGGTTTTCGGTACCCGCACACGGATTGTATTTAACCGAAATTGATTACGATTACATAACGAAATAGCCCTGATAGCAGTGAAAATCCTTTGTGTTTTTTCCTTTGAAAAATACAAAGATTGCAACGGATAGCAGGAGAAAGCTCCCAAAATAAAAATGAAAGCAAAAGCATTCGATACCCGATTATTCAAAAGAATATTACAATATACAAAACCGTACCAGTGGCGATTTAACGGCGTTATTGCCTTCGCGATTTCCCTGTCAGTGTTTGCGGCCTTGCGCCCATACCTATTGAAGCAAACCGTTGATGGCTACATCCAGACGGAGGACGCAAGAGGGCTTTTGTTTTACATCACCTTGATGGGAGTGGTCCTTTTATGCGAAGTCTTTTCGCAGTTTTACTTTGTCTTTTGGGCAAACTGGCTGGGACAGGACATCGTGAAGGACATTAGGACCAAGCTTTTCAAGCATATTTTGAGCTTCAGGATGAAGTACTTTGACCTCGTTCCCGTGGGCCAACTTGTGACGCGTTCTGTGTCCGACATAGAATCGATTGCTCGAATTTTCAGTCAGGGGTTGTTTATGATTATCAGTGACCTGATGAAAATGGTGGTTGTACTGGGCTTCATGTTCTACATGAACTGGACATTGACCTGGATCGTGATCGTTGCGATGCCAGTTCTGGTATTTATCACGCGAATATTTCAACGCAAAATGCAGGTCGCTTTTGAGGATGTGCGTAACCAAATTTCGAACATGAACTCCTTCGTGCAGGAAAGGGTTACGGGAATGAAAATCGTGCAGCTGTTCAACCGCGAGGAAATCGAGGCCGATAAATTCAAAAGCATCAACGACAAACACAAAAAAGCATGGATAAAAACGATTCTTTATAACTCCATTTTCTTTCCCATCGCCGATATCATTTCGTCGCTGACCCTTGGCTTTATCGTGCTTTATGGAGGACTCAAGATTTTGAACGGCGATACCTTCACCACTTTCGGAGATTTGTTTTCATACACGATGTTCATCGGGATGTTGTTTAACCCTTTGCGTCAGATTGCTGATAAATTCAACGAGATGCAACTGGGAATGATTGCCGCCAACCGTGTATTTGCAATTATTGATACCCAAGACCATATTCAGGATACGGGGACTCTCGAGGCTCCCATTTTCCTGGGAAACCTACAGTTCAAAGACGTGCGTTTCAGTTATATTCCTGACGAAGAGGTGATCAAGGGAATCAGTCTGAGCGTGAAAGCTGGCGAAACCGTCGCAATCGTGGGTTCTACAGGTGCGGGAAAATCGACGATCATCAATTTATTGAACCGTTTCTACGAAATCAACAGCGGAGAGATTTGTATCGACAACCAAAATATCGAAAACTACACATTGGGATCATTGAGAAAGCAGATTGCGGTGGTACTGCAGGATGTATTCCTTTTTGCCGACACGATTTTCAACAACATCACGCTCAACAATCCTGAAATTACCAGAGAAGATGTCTTGGCTGCAGCCCAAGAGATAGGCGTGCATGATTTCATCATGAGCTTGCCCGACAACTATAATTTTGACGTCAAAGAGCGCGGGGTGATGTTGTCCTCTGGTCAGCGCCAGTTGATCGCTTTCCTGAGAGCGTATGTCAGCAATCCGAGTATTCTGATTCTGGATGAGGCGACTTCGTCCATTGACAGCTATTCAGAGGAATTGATACAACGCGCCACCGAAACCATTACGCAAGGCCGAACTAGCATCGTGATTGCCCATCGACTGGCCACCATCGTCAATGCCGACAAAATCGTGGTAATGGACAAAGGCTTGATTGTGGAGCAAGGAACGCATCAGGAATTGATCAATCGCGAAAGCGGCTATTACAAGAATTTGTATGATTCCCAGTTTTCGGTGGCTAATTAGTTATTTAACCTGAAAGGATGCCCTTTTTTACGAAAAACGCAAAAGTTTAGTTAAGGGCGTTTAGCAGCATCCGTTAAACCAATTTCATGGAAAATAAAGGCGAATTTTTGAAAATTTGTTACTTTAGTACTTTATCACTTCTAAGCTTTCCAAAAACAGAATAAATCCTTAAATTCGCCAAATCAATTAATCGAAGAAAAACAAATACAATATGAAATACGATATCATTGTTTTAGGAAGTGGACCGGGCGGATATGTTACTGCCATTAGAGCATCACAATTAGGCTTTAAAGTTGCCGTGATTGAAAAAGAAAACCTAGGCGGGGTTTGCTTGAACTGGGGTTGTATCCCAACCAAAGCATTACTGAAATCAGCACAGGTTTTTGATTACCTAAAACATGCTTCCGATTACGGATTGACTGTTTCATCGTTTGACAAGGATTTCCCTGCCGTAGTGCAACGCAGCAGAAACGTAGCGGACGGAATGAGCAAGGGAGTTCAATTCTTGATGAAAAAAAATAAAATTGATGTTATTGAAGGTTTTGGAAAACTAAAGCCAGGCAAGAAAGTCGATGTTACAGACAAGGACAATAAGGTTACTGAATACAGTGCTGACCATATCATCATTGCCACTGGAGCTCGCTCTCGTGAATTGCCTAACTTGCCGCAAGATGGCGTAAAAGTTATAGGATACAGACAAGCGATGACTTTACCTACGCAGCCCAAATCTATGATCATCGTAGGTTCTGGAGCGATTGGGGTCGAATTTGCACATTTCTACAATTCAATGGGGACAGAAGTGACCATTGTTGAGTTTATGCCAAACGTTGTTCCTGTTGAGGACGAGGACATTTCGAAACAAATGGAACGTTCGATGAAAAAAGCGGGTGTAAAAATCATGACCAACTCTTCTGTCGAAAAAATTGACACTAGCGGAGCAGGCGTAAAAGCGTATGTAAAAACTGCCAAAGGAGAAGTGATCCTGGAAGCGGACATTTTGCTATCGGCAGTCGGCATCAAAACGAACATAGAAAACATAGGTCTGGAAGCGGTAGGAATTGCTACGGACAGAGACAAGATATTAGTGGACGCCTACAACCAAACTAACGTTCCTGGTTATTACGCTATTGGTGACGTGACTCCGGGACAAGCATTGGCGCACGTAGCTTCTGCCGAGGGAATCAACTGCGTGGAGAAAATTTCAGGATTGCACGTGGAGCCTATCGACTACGGAAACGTACCGGGCTGTACTTATGCAACTCCGGAGATTGCTTCGGTAGGCTTGACCGAAAAACAAGCCAAAGAAAAAGGATACGAATTGAAAATTGGTAAGTTCCCCTTCACCGCTTCAGGAAAAGCAAAAGCCGCAGGAACACCTGATGGTTTCGTAAAAGTGATTTTTGACGCCAAATACGGCGAATGGTTGGGTTGCCATATGATAGGTGCCGGTGTGACGGATATGATTGCGGAAGCAGTTGTAGCGCGTAAACTGGAGACTACAGGACACGAAATCTTAAAAGCGATACATCCACACCCTACGATGAGCGAAGCGGTTATGGAAGCCGTGGCTGATGCTTATGGCGAAGTGATCCATCTATAGATTTCAGATTGTCCCGAAAACTCGGGATTGATTATAGAATTTACTAATCCGATTTGCGAAAGCAGATCGGATTTTTTATTTTAAAAAAGGCTTTCGACTAAAAATATGACGTTGTTTTAACAATTAAATATTTATTAATTCGTAAATTTGAGTATGCCGTTTTATATTTAAAAGTAAAGATATAATCATTTAAAATACTGACTATGAAAACTTTACATCAATTCAGTCTAGAACCGGTATTGATAATGGTCATTTTTTCAACCGTTCCCGTAACTGATGTCAATTCAGATATCGATGGCAGTGCAAAAGGCAAAACTTCTGCAGACGAACACGATATTATTGCCATAATTGTAACTAACGGAAGTTGGAAAATAAGCTGTTATTGGAAAAGCGAACGCAATGAAACCATCAATTTCAATGGATTTAACTTTAGTTTTGGAGCGGATGACGTCCTAACGGTGACCGATGGGAAAAACACCTATAAAGGAACTTGGTCCATATTAGAAGCCGACAGCGATAATGAAAGCATATCTGATTTAAAATTCAATATTGCTTTTGCCTACCCAATCCATTTTGTCGAAATAATTGATGGTTGGGAAAACATTGAAAAATCACCCGACTATTTTGAATTAAGGGACCAAAGCATTAGAAATGGTATAACTGACTTTTTAACCTTCAGCAAAAATTAGCGAGTGCAGTTATCACGGCAGCTAACGGCTAGCATTACAACAGCGACCGTTTTGGTCTTATTCAACAGAATGGACCAGAACGGTTTTTTTTGGGCATGTCCCTACGGGTCGGGCTATCCGTTATATCTTTTACTACGCTCCGCTCCGTAAAAGGATGCCACTGCTATCCCTCACGCGAAATAAATGATGCCATCAGAACTCGATAATAATTATACGTCTGGCGATTCTAAAAAATCGTTATCTTTCATACAGAAAATCAACACATTATGAACTGGACCGCAAAACCCATCCTGCATAAATCAGAAAAGCGCATAGCCGTATACTTTGAAAAAAATGCTGAATTAATTGCTCGCATCAAACAAATAGACGGAGCAAGATGGAGCCAACAAAAAATTCTTTGGCATATTCCAGACACCGAAGAAAACAGAATCCGCTTCCATATAACGCCTCTCGCCCACTCCTTGCCTTCAGCGGAGGGCATAGCTCAAATCGAGAAATTCAAGCAATGGTTGCGCTCCAGGCGCTACAGCGAAAGCACCATTAGCACCTACAGCGAAGCCTTGAAATCCTTTTTGGTGTTTTATCGCGAGAAAGCGGTTGCCGAAATCACAAATGAGGACGTGATTATCTACAACAATGATTACATCTTGAAGAATAAGCTTTCGGCTTCGTATCAAAACCAGATCGTCAATGCCATCAAACTTTTTTTCAGCATAATTGTATCAAAAAAAATGGTTGCTGATGCGATTCACCGTCCCAAAAACGCAAAAAAATTACCCAATGTTTTGAGTAAAGAAGAAGCTTTTCGGCTTATCGATTTAACAAACAACATAAAACACAAAACATTATTGGCCTTGATTTACTCAGCCGGACTGCGAATAAGCGAAGCATTAAACATGAAAATCATTGATATCGATAGCCAACGAATGCTCATTCATGTAAAAAATGCGAAAGGTAAAAAAGACCGCTACACACTACTATCAACAAAAGTTTTAGAATTACTACGAGAATATTACGCAATCTATAAACCTAAAACCTTTCTATTTGAAGGACAATACGGTGGACAATACAGCAGCAGAAGTGCGCAAACGGTATTACAGCAATCTGCAACAAAAGCTGGAATTACTAAACACATTAGTTTACATACACTGCGCCATAGTTTTGCCACACATTTATTAGAAAACGGAACTGATTTACGATACATTCAAGATTTACTAGGACATAGCAGCCCAAAAACGACAATGATATATACTCATGTAACTAGTACCTCACTAAAAAATATAATCAACCCCTTTGATATGTAGGAAAATTTTTTATTTTTGTATGAAGCCAATAAATATAAGGCGCAACAATATCAACAAAAACTTGCGCCTATTATGCCGTTTTGGAACAAAACAGGTTGCGTTTATTCGCCTATATACTAGTTGTAAGCAAGCTAAAAAAAACCGAAATACATATGAAATTTAAGTTGTGTTTTTTATTATTTTTTGGTACTCGTCAAGTAATACATATTATGCTGATTTTGATCAATCCGAAGTTCGAATGGAGTATGCTCCTTCTAGTAAAGCACGTGAGGGATATAAAAAACGAGTGTCG
>NZ_DATBVQ010000074.1:0-7369 GCF_036515215.1 Flavobacterium sp. | reverse complement strand
TCTGTTGGAACAATTCCGTTAAACCTAGGATCTTCTTTCATCAAATAGGCATACAATTCTTGTTGGAAAAAGAAAGAAGGTTGTGAAGCCATATTTTTATAGAAAGCAGATTGTTTTTGCTTAAAGCCTTCATAAGCTTCTGGGTCTAAATTCAAATCCGTAAAATAAGCATAGGTACTTTGGAACAAATATTCCAAATCTTTAGGCGTGGCGCTTCCTCTTAACCCTTCAGTTATAGCACCTATATAAGGACTAACCGAAGCAATTTTACCCAACATGAATTTATTAATGTCGTTTAACTTTAAACCCGAAAAACCAGCTTCAGCCAAAGATCCATTAGCAAATTGAGTTTTGATTATTTCGTCATTAGAATAGACATTAGTTCCTCCAAAACTCACCGCTTCCATAAGGATTTCGTCATTTTTGAAGTCCGTTTTTTTGTACTTCACTTTTGCACCGTTAGAAAGAAACAATGTAGTTAATCCCAGTTTAGTATCCGTTTGCTTCTTTATAACTGACCCTGGTTTTACTTCATTTCTAAGTAAACTAGTCACCATTTTTGAATCTTGATATGGCGTAATTTCATCAGCATTTATTTTTAATGCCTCTAACACTTGCTGCTCAGTAACTTTAACTAATCCTTCCTTTTCAGGACCCGTAATAATAACTACTCTATTATCCTCTTTTACTAAATCTTTCATGTATGTGGCGACATCAACCAATGAAATCGAAGGCAGCAACTCTTTTGTTGTTTTAAATTCCCATTCAATACCGGGAGCAGGTTCTTGCTCTAAGAACTCTGATTGATATTGAGCTACAAAATTATCAGAGTCTGTTTTATCACGATCATTATATTGTTTCTCATATTGCGCCAGAACCTCAGATTTAGCTCTTTCAAACTCCCCTTCGGTAAATCCATACTTTTTAGCACGTTCATTCTCGACCGTTAAAACTTTAAGGGCAGAAAGTTGTTTGTCTTCTTGAACAACTGCAAAGGACTGATAAGCCTCTTTGCTTCTCGCATAAGTACCTCCATGATAGGAATAGCCATAAGTAAAAGGTGGCTTTGGCGAATTGACTAACTCACTTAATCGATTATTAATCATCGTAGCAAATAACCCTTCGGTTAAATTATTTTTATAATCACCAATAGTCTTCATTTTTTTTGGAAATCCGTAATCCTTGTAAAGTAATCGAACCATTGTGTATGGTGCTTCTTTATCACTTTCAACAGCTACAAAAGTTTCTTTATGATTAGGCACTTCAAATATTTTTCGCTCTTTCAAGTTTGCCGGATTTTTATACTTGGAGAAATGCTCCTTCACTTTTTTCTCCATAGCGGCAACATCTATATCACCTACCACGATAACACTAATCAAATCCGGCCTGTACCAATCCTTGTAAAAGCTTACAATTTTATCGTATTTGAAGTTCTCCAAAACCTCCTTCTCTCCTATCGGCAAGCGATCCGCATAATGGGAATTGTACATCATTTTTGGCAAATAACGACTAAGCATTCTCTTATCCGCTCCAAGACCTAATCGATACTCTTCTAGAACGACTCCTCTTTCTTTTTCAATTTCTTCTGGGGTCAAATCAGCATTAAAAGCCCAATCCTCGATAATATTAAAACCGTTTTCCAATTTTTCTGGACTGTCAGAAGGAATTGGAAGGAAGTAAACGGTTTCGTCAAAACCTGTATAGGCATTTAAATGTTGCCCGAATTTCACACCAATACTTTGCAAGTAATCCACCAGCTTGTTTTTAGGGAAACGCTTGGTTCCGTTAAAATTCATGTGCTCCATAAAATGCGCCAATCCTCTTTGATCGTCATTTTCAAGAATCGAACCCGCATTAACCACTAACCTTAAGTCAACTTTGTTTTCAGGTTTGGCATTTTTCTTGATGTAGTAGGTCAATCCGTTTTCAAGAACACCCGTTTTTACGGATAGATCTAAGGGTATTTTTTTAGAAAGGTCGATGTCTTGAGCAAAAATTGCTGAAGAACAAAATAGTAAGCCAATGGTTACTTTAGAAAATTGTTTCATATAGGTTGGTTTATTTTTTAATAAATCTAATTAAAAAAAACACAAAATAAGGACTTAAATAAGATTAATTTAACATTTTTCCTACAATAAACAACGGTTCCAATTTCGATACGGATGTGTGATTTTGAGTATTAATCACTATATTTAACGCTTTTAAGCCCTTTCTTTAAATGAAAAAAATAATTACCATATTGCTTCTGTCTACTATACATGTTTTATTTTCTCAAGTAGAAAATGAAGTAGCTCCGCCGTTTAACATCAAGACCATATCTTTTATTCAGAACAATCAAAATGCGGTTCCAATATTGCAATTAGGCAGAGGATTCCAGTTGCAGTTTGACGATTTATTTGGGAACGAAGCCGATTATTATTACGAAATCATCCATTGCGATTACAATTGGAATCACTCTGAAATACCAAAAAACGAATACCTGCAGGGCTTCGACAACCAAAGAATACAGAACTACAACAACTCTTTCAACACCTTGCAAATCTATTCTCATTACACGCTGTCCATTCCCAATCAATATACGCAGCAATTGCTTATCAGCGGAAATTACATACTCAAAATTTTAAATGACAGCAAGGATGTTGTTTTCTCCAGAAAGTTCATTTTGCACGAAGATTTAGTAACCGTACCGATACAAGTAAAACGGGCACGAACGGTGAGCAATATTGAAACCAAGCATAACCTGGAATTTGCCGTAAAATCGAATACGATTATTTTTCAAAATCCATTGAAAAACGTAAAAGTGGTGCTTATGCAAAACGGCAAGTTCGATAGCGCCATCAAAAATGTATTGCCACAATACACGATTGGTAATGACTTAATATACAAATACGACACTGAGACCCAATTTTGGGCAGGAAACGAATTTTTGTATTTTGAAAACAAAGACATCAGAGCAGCGAACAATAATATATCGAGAGTGGATTCCAGTACCGAAATTTACAATTCGTATTTGTACACCAATAATGCCCGCGCCAATTTTCCCTACACCGTTTATGAAGACATTAATGGTAACTTTGTGGTGCGCAATTTAAACGCAGAAAATAGCGAGATCGAGGCCGATTATGCCTGGGTTTATTTTAGTCTTTCAGCCCCCACTTTTAGAAGCAACAAAGATATCTATATCAATGGGATGTTTAACAATTACAGCCTAACACCTGAATTCAAGATGGATTACAATCCAAAAAAGGCGATTTATGAAAAGGCCCTCTTGATAAAACAAGGATTTACGAATTACGAATATGTCATTGCCGACAGTAAGGGAGTCGTCGATAATGAAAATGCGATTGACGGTAATTTTTATCAAACGGAAAACGATTATATTATTTTGGTTTATTACAGAGAAAGCACCGATCGTTATTATAGGGTTGTAGGCAAAGGAACCGCTAACTCCCTAAATATTATTAATTAAAAAAACATTCGGTAAAAAGGCAAAACGAAATCAAAAAATCGTAATTTTGCTGCTATTACACACATATCTAATACTTCATTATGGTTTCTCAAATAACAAGAGGCATAAAAATTTCGGTATTGACTAGTTTTGAAGGCACTTACTTCAAGAACTACAAGATACACTTTGCCTTTAGTTATCAGATTACAATCGAGAACCACAGCAAGGATTCCGTTCAATTGACTTCACGCCATTGGGAAATTTTCGATTCTCTAAACGACCTGGAGGTCGTTGATGGCGAAGGAATCATCGGAAAAAAACCGGTCTTAAAACCGGGTGAACTTCACACTTATAGCTCAGGCTGCTTATTGTCATCCCCTTACGGTGCCATGAAAGGCTATTTTAACATGATCAATTTTACCAGCACAAAAACTTTTAAAGTTTTCGTGCCTTCCTTTAAATTGTGTGCCCCATTTGCATTGAACTAATATTTTCTACTGAAGATATTCGGTTTTCTTATACTAAATTTATCAAATTTTTAAATTATCCTTTGTACTTTTGTCGTGCAATAAATTATTCGCAACATTTGGAACAATTTATTTTTTAATTATCTAATCTTATCTGTCAAAACAGATTAACAAATTACAATATCATGCTAAAAGGATTTTTTCACGTACCAAAAGCGGTAAACGAACCAGTAAAAGGGTATGCACCAAATTCACCTGAAAAAGCAGCCGTTCAAGCAGCTTATACTAAAATGTGGAATTCTAAAATCGATGTTCCTTTATATATCGGAAGCGAAGAAATTAGAACTGGAAATACAAAAAACATGTCGGCTCCTCACGACCATAAACATATTGTTGGAACGTATCACCTTGCTGAAAAATCTCATGTCGAGAAAGCTATTGCAAATGCATTAGAATCTAGAACAGCTTGGGCAAATATGGCTTGGGAACAACGCGCAGCCATTTTCCTTAAAGCGGCTGAATTGATTGCTGGACCATATAGAGCTAGAATAAATGCCGCAACAATGATTGGGCAGTCTAAAAATATCCATCAGGCGGAAATTGATGCTTCATGTGAGCTTATTGACTTTTTGCGTTTTAACGTAGAATTCATGACTCAAATATACGGAGACCAACCAACGTCTACTTCAGATATGTGGAACCGTTTAGAGTACAGACCTCTTGAAGGGTTTGTCTATGCGATCACTCCTTTTAACTTTACAGCAATTGCTGCCAATCTTCCGGCCAGTGCCGCTATGATGGGTAACGTTGTGGTTTGGAAACCAAGTGATAGCCAAGTATTCTCAGCACAAATCATTATCGAAGTGTTCAAAGAAGCAGGTGTTCCTGATGGTGTTATCAATGTAGTTTTTGGTGACGCTTTAATGATTACCGACACGGTTTTGGCAAGTCGTGATTTTGCAGGAATGCATTTCACAGGTTCAACTCATGTATTTAAAGATATCTGGGCAAAAATTGGAACTAACATCCACCACTACAAAACCTACCCAAGAATCGTAGGAGAAACAGGTGGAAAAGATTTCATCATAGCGCATCCAAGTGCCAACGCGAAGCAAGTTTCCACGGGAATCGTTCGTGGAGCTTTCGAATTCCAAGGACAAAAATGTTCAGCTGCTTCTAGAGCTTATATTCCACAGAGTTTATGGCCAGCTGTAAAAGAACAAATTATCACTGATGTAAAATCAATGAAAATGGGTTCACCAGAAGATTTTGGTAACTTTATCACTGCTGTTATCCATGAAGGTTCATTTGACAAATTGGCCAGTTTTATTGACCAAGCCAAAAAAGATACCGATGCTGAGATTATCGTTGGTGGAAACTACGACAAATCAGTTGGGTACTTTATCGAGCCTACGGTGATCGTAACGACTAACCCTCATTACTCAACTATGGCAACTGAATTGTTCGGACCGGTTATGACCATTTTCGTTTATGAAGATGCCAAATGGGAAGAGACTTTAGAGCTAGTGGACACTACATCTGAATACGCATTAACGGGGGCTGTTTTCAGTCAAGACCGTTATGCTATTGAAGTAGCTACAGTAAAATTACAAAATGCTGCCGGTAACTTCTATATCAATGACAAACCAACAGGTGCTGTCGTAGGGCAACAACCATTTGGTGGAGCAAGAGCTTCAGGGACCAATGACAAAGCAGGTTCCCCATTAAACTTATTGCGTTGGGCTTCTCCTAGAACAATCAAAGAAACTTTTGTAACTCCAACAGATTACAGATACCCATTTTTGGGAGAATAAATGAGTCTTAAAGCTTGAAAGTCGAAAGTCTTAGAGAACTTTACATCATAAAAAAAAGCCGAATCTAAATTTTAGATTCGGCTTTTTACGTTAAATTTCTATACTCATCCTATCGTTCGACTACAAGACTTTATGATATTCGACTAATTAACTATACGGTAAACTTCAGCGGCAAGTGCACCACTTTCTTCGTTTCAAAGAATTCGTCTTCAAAAAAATCGGCTAAATTGTATTCCGTTGCTTTCGGGAAATTCTTCAACTCTTCTGTTAAGTCGCCTCCTTTCAAGTAAAGGATCCCGTTTTTCAGTTGATGCTTATTGCTTTTCTTTATTTTGTTTTTCACCCAAGAAACAAAATCCGGCATGTTGGTCACGGCACGGCTTACGATGAAATCGAAATCCCCTTTTACGTTTTCGGCGCGCAATTGTTCAGCTTTTACGTTTTTCAATTCTAATGCCTCGGCAACTGCCTGAACCACTTTAATTTTTTTGGCAATAACATCAATCAAATAAAAACGGGTTTCCGGAAAAAGAATCGCCAATGGGATTCCGGGAAATCCGCCGCCGGTACCTACGTCTAAGACAAAAGTCCCGGGTTCGAATTTTGTGATTTTGGCAATCCCCAAGGAATGCAAAATATGCTTTGTATATAAGGCATCAATGTCTTTCCTGGAAATGACATTGATTTTTTCGTTCCAATCGTGGTATAAAGCGTCCAATTTTGCGAACTGCTCCTTCTGAATATCGGTTAAATAAGGGAAATACTTTAGAATCTCGTCCATCGTTCTATTTTTTTAACAAAAGTACTATTTTTAACTCTTAAATATTTAACTCAATTTGGCATAGTTAAAATTTATAATATTTATCTTTGGAGCTTATTACAATTATATATGAATACTACCGCCCCTACATTTGCAAAGCAAGACAAACTGAAATTTTTCAGGACACTTAACTCTCGCGTAAACAATTACTTCAAAGAAAACAACATTCAAAAAACAGGAAACTGGAGGCTTTATTTGAAAACCATAATTCTGTTCACCGTATTTCTCGCACCGTATTTTTTGATACTGACACTCGATATGCCTTTTTGGGCGCACCTTCTGCTTACCATAGTAATAGGAATTGGAATGGCCGGAGTGGGAATGAATGTGATGCACGACGGAAATCACGGTTCTTATTCCAATAAAAGCTGGGTAAACAAATTCATGGGAGGCACCATTTATGTTTTGGCGGGAAATGTACACAACTGGCAAGTACAGCATAATGTGTTGCACCATACCTATACAAATATACCGGGTCACGATGAAGATCTTGATGCCGGAAGAATCATCCGTTTTACAAAGGATGCAAAATGGCACAATTTCCACCGTTTCCAACAATATTATTCCGTCTTTCTATATGGATTATTGACTTTCAATTGGGCCTTAACGACTGATTTCAAGCAGATGAGAAGTTACCTGAAAAGAAAACTGTCTTACGGAGAAGCCAAAAGCCCTAAAATACTTTGGACTACATTAATAATTACAAAAATGATTTATGTATCCATCTGGATTGTATTGCCAATCATGATTGGTATCACTTGGTGGAAAGTATTAATCGGATTCTTCATCATGCACTACACGGCAGGATTGATTCTAAGCA
>NZ_DATBVQ010000073.1:0-7567 GCF_036515215.1 Flavobacterium sp. | reverse complement strand
CAAATACGGCCTGGAAACGAATCTCTCCAGCGACCTGATGGCCATCGATATCAAGGAGGCTTTATACCATTTCGGCACGATTACAGGGCAGGTCACGAACGACGAATTGCTGGGTAACATATTTGCCAATTTCTGCATCGGAAAGTAATTTCCCCAATTGTCCCTAAATTACCCATTATAGTACCATAGCAACACAACCCCAAAACGAGCTTCCTCTGGTCCCTCTTTTGGGGTTTGTTATCTAATGTCCTCGCTTTCGGATCTTTTTTCCCTTCTTGACAGAAAATTAAGTTGTATCGGTATCGTTGCATAAAATAAATATTAACTAACTAATAAACAGTTGTTTAAAATATTTTTTTTATTAACTTTAAGGTATGAAAAAGCACTTCAAAATTATTATTGCCGGTGCGGGCGGCATTGCCGAAGCCGTTGGCTTGTTATTGATGGAATGGAGCGAGGTTACCCCCAGCCTTTTCATTGGCAACCGAACGCTTTCAAACGCTCAAAAATCGGCACTGTGGATTGAAGAAGGCAGCACCAAAAAGGGCGAAATAAAGGCCTTCCTTCTTCCCGAGAATGGCCTTACGGACGAGATGAGAGATCTGTTCTTCAAAGGAGATATCATTCTAGACTGTCTTCCCGGTAGTCAGGCACCCAAAATGGCCCAGTTTGCCAAGGATTTTGGGATGCATTACGCCAATCTGACCGAATATGTCGCCGAAACTGAAAAAATAATGGCAATGGCGTCTGACGCCAAAACCGGCTTCGTACTTCAAACCGGTCTGGCGCCCGGCTATATAGACTTGCTCGCCCACGGACTTTTTCGAGAATTTTGTGACGACTTTGATGTACACACAGTAGACAAACTGGAGTTTAAAGTGGGTGCTTTAACCAACCATGCCGTTGCACCGCATTATTACGGGTTCACATGGAGCCCTGTTGGTGTGGCCACGGAATACCTCAAAGATGCGATAGTGCTTCGCGATTATAAAAAAACAACCTTGCCCGCCTTGTCGGAAAGGACAACCATCATTATTGACGGCATTGCCTATGAGGAAGACCTTACCTCGGGAGGCGCAGCCGATTTGCCCGATGCACTGTCCGGAAAAGTACGTTCACTCGACTACAAGACCTTGCGCCATCCCGGGCACTATGCTTGGGTAGATGAGCAACTGGACGGATTGGGGAATCCAATTAACGCAATCGAGGATCTCCAAAAAAAAATGCAATCCGTAATACCACATACGGAAGACGACCAAATTGTATTGTATGCCGCAGTCGAGGGAAAAGACGCAACAGGGATTTTGCGCAGACGGGAAATTGCAAAACGTATACTTCCCCAACAAGTGGGAAATCACCATTTAAGAGCGATACAGACAACCACGGCGGCCCCATTGGCGCAAGCCGCCCAACTGCTGCTTGAAAACCCGCATAGTGGAGTGCTGTTGCAAAGCCAAATCGACCCTAAAACATTTTTAAATGGTGTTTACGTATCACGGGTTTACGGAACACACAAAACACAATAAAAGAAAGGCTCAAGACTAGACTAATCTCATTACATCTAACTAAAATAACGGCAATGAAAACCTGAGTCATGGAAAAATACACCGTTGTAATATATCCTTCAGGGCCTGTCATTTCCCTAATTAAGTCGATGAAACAAGCGCTGGCTAAAGAAGTGGGTTGGTTTCACAGTAAAAACTCGGTGGGTCACATCACTATCTGTTTATTCACGGCAACCGAGGAGACAATTAAATCCGTTAAAGAGATATTACGCAAAATTTGTAGTGATATCAACCCTGTTCTAGTCACCCTGAACGATTTTGGCGCTTATCCAAATGGCGCTTTTTATATAGCTCCTGATGCGATCTCTAAAAAAAGGTTGATACCTATAATGAAACAAGTCAACGAATCGCTGAATTTTATTCCCGATTTGCAAATAAATGAAAACCCGCATCTCACCATTGCCCGCAGATTACCCCCCCGTAAACTGGAACGGGCTAAGGTCCTATTTAAAATAATAGACATCAATTTTTCATGCGACAACATTGTTTTGCGGAAATTTGATGAAAATTCTAAACAGTATATTGTCACCGAAACCTTTACATTTGGAGGAAACTCAGTATCGGACGATAAGTAGCGTGCTTATTTTTTCAATTCCCTAAACTGAAATATTTTGAATTTATGTAAATAAAAAAATCTTCCTGTTTTTTATAAACAAGAAGATTTTTTTTACTTTCAAATAATCTGTCAATCATAAAAAGCCAAAAGCTTCTTTTGGTTCAACTACAATTTACTGATATAACTCCCGTAAGTATCCTTAAACTGATATCCATCGGCAATCCTATCCTTGCTCAGTTTTTTGTATTCTACCAAAGCCCAAAGAATAAATTCCTTCATGAAAAATCGGTCTTCTTTTTCTAAATTCGGTTGGTATTTCTTTATTAAAATTTCCAAAGGCACAATGGCTCCCAAAATCCTTTTGTACTCTTCATCGGGACAATCATCCAACAATTCAAAACCGCTTTCGGCAAAGAACCATTCGATCAGATCCGTATAAGGTGTTTTCTCATTTGGTTTTTCCAATTTTTCGATTTTAGGGAAATAGCCAGGGAAAAAAGTGTGAATTGCCGCTCCCAATAGGTTTTGGGCAACCGCAGCGGCTCCCTCCTGCTCTCCTTCATACACCAATTCCACTTTGCCCGTAATCGAAGGGATAATGCCCATAAAATCAGATAGTCGAACCGTAGTCTTATCGTCCCCGGATTTCAGTGCTCTTCTTTCGGCGGTGCTTAATAAATTCTCAAAAGCGGTAATGCTCAATCTTGCACTTACGCCACTTTTATTATCAATGTATTCGCTTTCACGAGCTTCAAAACTAATTTGTTCCAATAGATCCCTTGCCAATGAAGGCACGTGAACCATGTCGTTTTGTATTTGGTCCAGCTTGGCTTCTTGTTCAGTGATTGTTCTTGCAATTTTAATCGTTTCAGGATAGTGTGTCAATATTTGGGAACCTATACGGTCTTTAAGCGGCGTTACGATACTTCCTCGATTCGTATAATCCTCCGGGTTTGCGGTAAAAACAAACTGCATATCCAATGGCATCCGCAATTTAAAACCACGTATTTGAATATCCCCTTCCTGCAAAATATTAAACAAAGCCACCTGAATTCTGGCCTGCAAATCCGGTAGTTCATTAATCACAAAAATGCAACGGTTTGCTCTTGGAATCATCCCAAAATGTATCACGCGATCATCCGCATACGACAACTTTAAATTAGCGGCTTTTATCGGGTCAACATCACCTATCAAATCGGCAACGGTAACATCAGGTGTGGCCAGTTTTTCGGAGAAACGATCATTTCTGTGCAACCAGGAAATCGGGGTGTCATCACCCTTGATTTCAATAATATCTCTCGCATAACGAGAAATCGGATTAAATGGATCATCATGAATTTCGGAACCCGACACAAAAGGAATGTACTCGTCTAGTAATTCGACCATTTTACGCGCCAATCGCGTTTTGGCTTGGCCGCGAAGTCCCAATAAATTAATATTATGGCGGGACAATATGGCCCGTTCCATTTCTGGAATTACCGTATTCTCAAAACCATGAACGCCTTCAAAAACAGGTTTCCCTGATTTTATTCTATCTCGCAAATTGTTTCTTAATTCATCCTTGATACTTTTGCTTTCGTATCCAGATGCTTTTAATTCACCTAAAGTATTTATGTTTTCTGTTTTCATGTTTAGTATTTAAATATTGAATGATTAAATGATTAAAAATTCAATTTATTTTTTGTTTTCAACCTTATTCTATATCCCTTGTATCTTTTCTCTTCGAACCTACTTTATCCTTTTCTTCCTATTTGTTTCATAATCTTCAAAAATCATTTCGCCCAAGCCTTTGAGTCCTGTGTAGAATGCTTTCCCTTGATTGGCTTCGGTAAATCGATTGACAAATTGCTGCAAATAGGGATCATTGGCAATCATAAAGGTGGTGATCGGAATATGTAATTTTCGGGCCTGCTGCGCCTGACTGTAACATTTATCCACGATGTACTCGTCCAGACCATTGCTGTTCATATAATAGGAGCCGTCACGTTCGCGCACGCAACTAGGTTTCCCGTCGGTAATCATAAAAATTTGCTTGTTGGTATTCCGCTTTCTGCGCAGTAAATCCATCGCCAGCTGCAAACCCGCAACGGTATTGGTATGAAATGGACCGACTTTTAGATAAGGTAAATCTTTGATTGCGATGGTCCAGGCATCATTCCCAAACACCAAAATGTCTAAGGTATCTTTAGGATAGCGAGTTGTGATTAACTCTGCCAAAGCCATTGCTACTTTTTTGGCGGGCGTGATACGGTCTTCACCGTACAAAATCATACTGTGACTGATGTCAATCATCAGCACGGTGCTCATTTGTGACTTATATTGGGTTTCTTCCACCACCAAATCATTCTCGGTTAGCATGAAATCGCCCACCCCATTATTGATTTGGGCATTTCTCAAACTTTCCGTCAACGAAATTCGCTCTAAACCGTCCCCAAAATGAAATTCCCTGAATTCGCCGGTATGCTCATCGCCGTTTCCGGAATGTTTGATTTTGTGATTTCCGCTGCCGGAACGTTTTAAATTTCCGAAAATTTGGTCCAATGCCTGCTGCCTGATTGCACGTTCCGTTTTGGCGGTAATTCCAAATCCCGAGCTGCCGTCGTCCTTAAGTTCGTCTCGGATGTAGCCTTTTTTCTTTAAATCTTCAATAAAATCATCAATTGTATAGTGTTCATCGGTGAGTTTGTATTCCTTGTCCAATTCGCGCAGCCAATCGATGGCCTCGTCAAAATCCCCCGAAGTATGAGTGATTAATTCCTTAAAAACACCGAAGAGCTTCTCAAACGGAGACTGATAAGGCGCTTCATATTGCTTAAAATAAAACCCTTTTTTATTGTCCTTTTCCATAGACTTTAAAATTACATCATTTTAAAATGCACTTCCGTCAAACGATTACTAATTTTTAGTTAAAAACTATGGCTCTTTTTTTTAATAATTTGGGCGTGACCGCAAGGGTCGTGCTGTCCGCTCTCAATCCACGCAAAAAAGCGTGGGATTTCCACTTCCATCACTCACGCGACACTTTGGATTCAAAAGGAGTCTGTTTTTCGAAAAAACTAATAAAATTCACCGTCAACATAAAACCATTTCCCATCTTCCATCTTAAAAGTGGAGTGTTCATGGTGGATTTGCATCTGCATCTGGCAATCCAGATAAAAGGCCTTAAACTCGACTGTGTTATCCGTTGCCTGCAATACCTCTAGCTTTATCCATTGATTGCTTTGTGACCAATCAAGAATGTCTTTCTTATTATGCTGTTTCCGAGTTGAAATATGGGTTGTTGCCACTAGATAGTCCGCATTATGTGTGGCGTACGCAGAATAGCGGGAACGCATTAAAGCCGATGGCGTAGGTGCTTTTTGCGTTCCATCTATATATCGTTTGCAGCAATCATTAAAATTTATTTGAGATCCGCAAAAGCATTCTATTTGCTTCATTACATACTGCATTTAGATTTGCCCGTCAAGTGCAATTATAGATTGGTGCAGTTGATTCAATAGCACTTGATACTTACTTATCTCAATCAAGTCTTCGTCATCTTCGGAGTAGTCCAGCAATTCATCTAACACCTCGCTTACTTCGACCAATTTATTGTTGGCTTCCTTAGCGTTTCTATCGGCAATTAAATCAATGATTTCCTGAACACCTTTCTTCAGATCTGTATATTTATTTTTATCCATGGGATTTGTGTTTATTTTGTTCCTGACTCTTTCGTGTCGTTAAATTTCTTTACAATCTGTTTTAATTTTTCCTTACGGCTAATCTCCGCCTGTTTTACCTTGTCCTGGGCTTTATGTAACTTATCGTTGTGTTTTTTAATATTTTTTTCGTTGTTTCTGCTCATAATATTTGTGTTAAAGTGGAATTAACGCCTACTTTTATAGCGATAATAACAACTTGATAGATTATCTTTTTCCGCTTTTGATTCGACTCTCGTTAATTCTTCGTAAAGTTCGGCATTTTTACTGCAATAAAAAATTATTCCGAAATGAGAAAAAATGGATTAATCCATTTTCAAACGATAATTTGTTTTCCCTTTGTTTCCATTGAAATATACTTCTTCAACAACAAAAGCCGATTTCTCGACTGTTAGAAAGTAGTTGATAAAAAAAATTCTTAAGCATCTTTCCAAAACATTTTTTAGTTAATTTGCCTACGATTAAGATTACTTATTCATCGTATCATTCGGATATTAATCATTTCAGCTACCCAAAACGTCCAAATAAAATTAATGGAGTCTAAAAATAAATGGTCTAATTTAATCGGTTGGTTTTTAAAAAGGCCAAAAATTGCGGGGCTTTTAGTTTCACTAATCTTATGTATCGTCGTGTTCTATGTTGTTTCTCAACGCTATCAAATCGTGAAGGAAAACAAACAGAAAGAAATGGAGCATATCCTCGCGGGAGTCCAACAGAATATTGGGCAATCTTTAAAAAATTGCTATACTACAACGCTGACACTGGCCCTTCTTATTAACGATGATGATGCCGTACCCCAAAACTTTGACAAAATTGCGAACCAATTGTTGGCATCAAACAATAGTATAAATTCCGTTCAATTGGTACCTAATGGAATTATTAAGTACATCTATCCCCTCGAAGGGAATGAAGCCGCGATGGACTTAAATATCCTGAAGACAAAAAACCTCAGAAAAGAAGCCTTGCAATCCATAGCCAATAAAAAAATGTATTTTGCAGGCCCCTTTGAACTCATACAGGGTGGCAAAGGAATCGTAGGAAGGTTCCCTGTTTATAATGGAAATAGATTTTGGGGGTTTTCGGCCGTCGTTATAAGGTTGGAAACTTTACTAAATAATTCCGGTATTAATGCCATCGATAAATCAAAATACTATTTTCAGCTCTCTAAAATCAATCCAAACACTTTAGAGGATGAGTTTTTCTTGCCCATGGTCGGAGACTTTTCCACAAAAAATTATGTTTCAAAAACGATACCCGATGGAAACTGGAAAATATATTTGATCGCAAAAAACCCAAATGATGTATATGCTCAACTCATTGTTCCTACTGTTTTAGGATTTATTTTAGCCTTGTTTTTTGGTATTTTGATTCTTCTAATCATAAGAAAACCAGCCGAATTACAAATTTTAGTGGATCAGCAGGCCACTAAGTTGTTTGATAGTGAAATAAAATTTAAGACCATCTTTGATCAAGCCTCTGTGGGTATTGCGCGTGTTGATTCATATACGGGCAATTTTATGGAGGTTAACAAAAAACACCGCGATTTGTTGGGATATACTTTGTCGGAAATTACAAAACTAAATTTTCAATTCATCACCCATCCTGAAGATCTCGAAGAAGATTTATCTAATTTAGAAAAGCTGAGACAAGGAGAAATTCGAGAGTATTCGATGGAAAAAAGATATATCACGAAATTGGGGGACTTGATTTGGGTGAATCTAACCGTTTCACCAATGTGGGAAATAAAT
>NZ_DATBVQ010000072.1:0-5114 GCF_036515215.1 Flavobacterium sp. | reverse complement strand
GCCTCCGTAAACTGGTTGGGCGGTTTGGTTTCCTTCTCTAAAAACGAGGGTTGGTGAGGTCCTTTTTCGCCTATAACGAAACTCGGCAAAATGTCGGCTTCTTTTTCCTTGGCGTTGGGATCCTCAAAAACGATGCGCCATCCTTTTTTCAATATCTCTTTTCCCGTCGTTTTGAAGGCGACATCGGCCGCTTTCCCGATTACCGTGGTGTTGGCAACCAAACAATCGTCATAGAACACGGCGATAAATCGCTTTGTAATGATGTCATATACCTGTTGCTGATTGTATTGCAGATTGCTCTGAATCCCCGTCGGAATAATCGCGTGGTGATCGGTTACTTTTTTGTCATTGAAGACCTTAGTCGATTTTTTAATTTTCTTTTCCAAAAGCGGTTGTGTCAAGGCAGCGTAATTGGTCAACTTCTGCAGAATCCCCGGTACTTTTGGATAAATATCGTTGGGTAAAAATGTGGTGTCGACCCTGGGGTAGGTGACCACTTTTTGTTCGTACAGCGTTTGGACAATTTTGAGCGTTTCATCCGCCGAAAACCCGAACTTGGTATTGCAATACACTTGCAAGCCCGTTAGGTCAAACAGTTTGGGCGCAAACTCATTACCGTTCTTTCTCTCGACGGAAACAATTTCGAAATCGCTTTCCTTGACCTTGTTGGCCAAAAGCTCCCCGTCTTCCTTTTTCAAAAAGCGCCCTTCCTCGTAGCTGAAGAGCGTGTCCCTGTATAAGGTTTGCAACTCCCAATAGGGTTGCGGTTTGAAATTCTCGATTTCTTTAAATCGGTCCACAACCATCGCCAAGGTTGGGGTTTGCACCCGACCGATGGACAACACCTGTTTGTAGCCGCCATGTTTCACCGTGTACAAACGCGTGGCGTTCATGCCGAGTAACCAGTCGCCAATGGCCCTTGAAAAACCGGCATAGTATAAATTATCGTAGTTGGCGGAAGGTTTTAGGTTCTCGAAGCCCTCCTTGATGGCTTCGGTGGTCAGGGACGAAATCCATAGCCGTTGCACCTCGCCTTTATAGTTGGCTTCGTTCATCACCCAGCGCTGGATGAGTTCCCCTTCCTGTCCCGCATCCCCGCAGTTGATTACCAACTCGGCCTGGTCGAACAAACCTTTTATGATTTTGAATTGTTTCTGTATGCCCGCATTCTCCACGACTTTGGTTTCAAATTTGTCCGGAAGCATGGGCAGGTTGTTCAGATTCCAACTTTTCCAGTAAGATTTGTAATCGTTGGGTTCCTTTAAGGTGCACAAATGCCCAAAGGTATAGGTCACGGCATAGCCGTTGCCCTCATAATAGCCATCACGTTTGGTATTGGCTCCCAGAACGGATGCGATTTCTCGTGCTACACTTGGTTTTTCGGCAATACAGACCTTCATTTTATGCTACTGATTTGAAACCGCAAATTAGGAATTTAGAAATTGGTATTAAAAATAAATCTTCAGGACTTATGAACGGCTAGGGCATGCTACTTTTTGGGAGCAGAACGAATGTTGTTTTCAGGGACGCTTGGTCCCGCTGTCCGCTGTATCTCGCAGTCCCTATGCTACTGGACTACGAGGATGCCGCTTCCATCGGGGCTATTGATGGCGTTTCGTTTTCATAAGTACGAAAGAGAAAAAGACAGTAGATAACTTCGTTTGTCTATCAATATTTTTTGGAGAATACCCGCGTTGCAAACGCTACGATCGTGCTCTAAATTAAAATTGGCACTCGTTGCAAACGAGCACCAGTTGGGGATTTACTGTCGTCATACTAGTTCAAATTAAAAATCTTATCCATTTGTTTTTTATTGGCAGATTTTGGCAAGTTTTTCATTATGAAATTTCGAAGCCAAATTCCAAATCTGTTTTCTATATGTGCCATCTTACCCACTGTCCAACTTGTATTTACAATCATATGTGCTTTTTTTCGTCTGGCATTTTCGTATTCTTTAAAAGTGTTTTCGATTGTTATTCCACTGTCAAGAAGTTTACCTAAAACATAAGCGTCTTCAATAGCTTGACAAGCACCTTGTCCCAAGTTTGGAGTTGTGGCGTGAGCTGCATCACCAATTAAACAAACATTTTCGTTTTGCCATTTGTCAATCGGTTTAAGGTCAATAATGTCGCTTACAATTATTTGCTCTTTTTTTGTCGCTGAAATAATGTTTAAAATATCGTTGTGAAACTCTTTGAACATTTCTGTCAAATTCACTTGCTCCGTTTTTACATTTTTTGAATTTGTCAAAGCATACCAATACACTTTTTTGTCACCGATGTTTACAAATCCGAATCGTTTGCCTTTTCCCCAAGCCTCGTTTAGTTCATTAAGATACTTCTGAGGCAAATCAATTTCGCAAATTCCTCTCCAACATTTTTGATTAGCGTTTCGTAAAATGCCTTCCCCAAATAATTGGTTTCTGACGACCGATTTTATACCGTCTGCACCAATTACAAGTTTACTCTCTATGGTAGTATTATCTTCAAAAGTTAGTTTGAATAGGTCCGCTTTTTCAATCTTGGAAAGTCGCTTTGATAAGTTTATGTTGTCATAGCCAATTTCGTTAGCAAGTATTTTTTGCAATGCACCTCTATGAATGGCAATATTATGAACACCATATTTTTTTTCATACTCGGCTAGGTCAACTACAGAAATTTTTGTGAGATTGGCATCGGTGATTTTCATGTAGGAAATTTTGTTTCCTGCTTTTTCAATTTTGTCTTGAATACCCAATTTTTGAAAAACTTGCATTGCATTATTGGCAAGTATTATTCCTGCTCCAACAGGTTTTATTTCTGCCGAACTTTCAAAAATATTTATGTGGAGTCCTTTCTGTTTCAATGTCAAGGCAGTTGTAAGACCCCCTATTCCTGCTCCAATAATGTTGACCGTTTCTATCATTTCTTGTGCCGTATTTTTTAATCAGCGTTAACTTATCAATACACTGTTTTGGATTTGTTATTTATTCAAATATATAAAATAATGACGAAAATACTGACGAGCGCCATTGTGAGTTCACGAGCGGGGCGCCAGCGCCAGCGGGGGGTTATTATTCAATCATTTCATTAATCTTTGGCTGGACTATCCATATTCCAATTGGATAAAACCAAATCATAAAAAACTCTCCTGCAAAATCTGAGAACTTAACTTCACGTTGTAATTCAACAGTCTTAAAAGTCTTGGCCACAAAGTATAAAGAATAAAAAATACAAAACATTGAAAATAAATGAAGCGGAACAATAACTCCTGCCAAACCAGCAATTAGAATTCCACTTGGTTCTTCACCATTTTCCATTAGTCCATTCATGGAAATACTCATAAGTAGCATGATCAAAAGCATATAAAACATAGGGATAAAGAAGAAAATTTTAAATTTTCTCACTTTCATTTTTACATTTTCAGGAACTTTTTTTTGAAGTCCAACTGCAACAGACCAAAACCATCCAAAATATATACTCATAAAAATTATCATCACTAATGTAAATAATTGCAGATAGTTAAATATTGATGACGGATCAGAATTCGTTTCAGATCCAATATTTGAAATCATTGTTCCTATCATTATGAATTGAAAAACCATTGGTATTGCAAAAGTCAATAAGAACAATTGCCAATGTTTCGCTTTTAAAAATTTGTCTGTCATAATATTCTAATTTTTATCTTTTGCTGCTTATTTATACTTCAAAGGCTAGCGCGAGCGTCCCGCTCGTGCCAATTACAATTTATAATGTATTTGCTTTTGTTTGTGTTCACGAGCGGGACGCTCGCGCCAGCGGGGGCTTCTCTTTGTGGGCACTGTTTGCAAAACTGCGCTAACGATTCTGTATATCTGCGCGATCGGGCTTGTCACTTTTTATTCAAGCACAAATTTTAATAGAAGTACAGTAGTTATTCATTATACTCAGTTTTATTTATTAACATAACTTCATCATTGGGTAAATTAACAGAATCTCCGTATTCAATTTTTACGTTTGGTATCACAAAACTCGAACATATTTTTTTTAGGTAGTTGATATTAATTTCAGGCTCAATTAATTTAGATAATTCAGCTCCAGTTTTCGTGAAAACTAGAACTTGTACAGACTGTTTTGGAGTGTTTTTTGGGCGATGTAAAAAAATGCCTTTACTTCCGTACCCTATATAATTTATTCGTTCATTTTCTTCTGTTGCGAAAAAGCTATACTCTAAATTGTTTTCACTTGAAATTAGACCAAGTTCAGCAAGCAATAGTCGGTCAGTAAATTTTATCCCAAATTCATTTTCTAAAAAATCTCCATTATCATGATTGAAAATCAGACTTGTTCCTGCCGTTTTAATTTTAAGATTTGAAAATTTTGTAAAAACTTCTGCTTCTTCTTTAGATAAGTTTTTTAGTAGTTCTAATGTTCTTAATGAAAATGATTTAGGTTGTTTTATTTCACCCGCTAAAATTCTTCCCCAAAGAAGTTGCATCTCTTCATCTGAAATATTTTCAGCTATGTTGAAAAATCTAGTTGTCCAATCTTCATCAACGGATTCGTCAGATACTTCGGTTTCTTGTGATAGTTGTTCTGCGGCAATTTTTGTTACATTATCAATATTATTTTGATGTTTAATTTCTTTATAAATAAATCTTTCTTCAATTCTTGCTAAGGTTTCTGCATCAATTTCTTTTCCTTCGGAGATAGCCATTGTTTTAGCACGCTCAATTATTTCAATTTCATAAGCTTTTGACTCAGCTTCTTTTCTAATTGCTCTTGGCTTGTAAATTGTGCCAATACCTTTGCTTACAACATCAATTAGTTTTTCTATAGGTTTACCATCAACTTTTATTAAATTAAATTCAGCCATGTTTTCTGTTAGATGTTTTACGTTAATTACTGCCAACTTGCATATATCGGCGAAACAACACTTCGCCAATCCAACCATCTTAAGGTATATGCACGAAGTTCTGATTCGCATTTGTCATTCCCTCCAAATATATAAATTATTACCGAAAATACTTATTAAAAATTTATTATCCAAAACTAACTCCTTTTGATTCAGGTACATTACGGGAAACCGTAAACGGAGTTTTTTAGTTCAAATGCCCTAGCTCCCGAGTTGCAAACGCGGCGATGGTGGCCAAAATT
>NZ_DATBVQ010000071.1:0-4500 GCF_036515215.1 Flavobacterium sp. | reverse complement strand
CAAAAGATTGTCAGTCTTTGGCATCAAGCCTTGACGCGATCCGGTCTTGAAAACTGACCTGCCGCTTTGATTAAAGCCGTCCGCTGCTCTTTTGGGATATCAAATATTTGATCTGTGTCTGTATTTAATTGGGAGAGAATTGCAATGCAACGGTTAATTTCTTTGGATGTGATTGCTCCTTCATGTATTTGTTCTTCGTCCATCATCTTCTGAAATTGTTTTGCTATTGATTTTAAGAGCGCAAATATAGTTTTAAAATCTTTGTTGTGCTGTTTTTTCGAACACAGAGCAATTAGAAATTATTTTACAAAGACGCGCAAAGGAAACGCCGAGACACAAAGTTTAATTTTCATCCTTAAAGCGCAAGAAACGGATAGTATCATCTCATATTATTTTTTACCCTAAGGCAATTAGAAATTATTTCGCAGAGATTCGACAACTTTAATTTTTATTCTTAAAGTAAAAAAACTCTGAGTATCTTCGTAACTTCTTTGTGAAACTCTGTGTAAAATTATGTTCTTCCAGATAAAATCTTATTTAAAATTCCTTTGGCACTCTAAAAATGAGCATGCCGTACATTCCCCATTTGTGTTTAGTTTGATTACGAAATGTTTTTATGACAGCAAGCCAAAAACGGCATATTCCGTTTTAAGGGAATACAGGAATTCTCTTTTGCAAAATAAAAATACGATTGCCGTAACCGATTTTGGTGCCGGATCGAAAGTTTTCAAATCCGATGTGAGGGAAATAACCCGGATTGCCCAAACCGCCGGGATTTCTCCCAAAAGAGCCGAATTATTATTTCGAATCGTAAATTATTTCCGGCCAGAATACATATTAGAAATTGGGACTTCATTAGGACTGGCGACTTCTGCCTTGTCCTTGGGAAATCCGAACGCAAAAATCACCACCTTGGAAGGCTGCCCTGAAACGGCAAAAATTGCCCAAAATCAATTTAGACAATTTGGCTTAATTAATATAAATTCCGTTGTGGCCGAGTTTGAAAATTATTTGAAAGACCATCGACTTTCGACTTTCGACTTTAAGCTTGTTTACTTCGACGGCAACCATTCCAAAAAGGCCACACTGGAATATTTTGAGCTGCTGCTACCAACTGTTACCAACGAAACCGTCTGGATTTTCGATGACATCCATTGGTCGGCTGATATGGAACAGGCTTGGCAGCTGATAAAGAAACATCCAAAAGTTACCGTTACGATTGATATTTTCCAATGGGGAATTGTTTTCTTTAGGCACGAACAGGAAAAGGAGCACTTTATAATTCGGGCATAAAAAAAATGACCGTCATTGCTGACGGTCATTTCTAATTCAAACTATTTTATTCTTATTTTTTAGCTTCTTCCATTTCTTCAGATTTAGCTCCCATTCTGTTCAATGTGTACATTGGTGCGAATTTCAATTTCAATGCAGCAATCTTTCTGTTGTCTTCAGAAGACAATCCTTCTTTTTCAACAGTATTTTTTCTGCTGTCCAATGCTTCCCACATTAATTTGATTTCATCCCAGTCTTCACGAGAATATCTGTCTTTGTTGTTTTCTACAGTATGCACAAATTGTTGGTAAACGCCATGGATATTACCTGCATTAACCCAGTCAAAATTCATGTCCTCACCAATTTTCCCTTCACCAAACAATTCATTTCTCATTTGTTGTTTTGTGTCCGGTTGTGCAGCCGCCATTTCAGCTTCCATCGCAGCTTTTAATGCTGCATATTTTGCTTTACTTGCTTCAACTTTTTCTTTTGCTTTCTGATCTTCCTTTAAATCTGACAATGCTGTTTCAGCTTGGCTGTTTTTCAATTCATATGTAGCCTCGATTGATTGCCAGTTCGCCTTAGCATCTTCGGCCGGAACATTACTTACAGAATCCACATAAACAGTGTAAGTGTCTATAGTTTTTTCCGCTTCTTTTTCCTTTTCACCTTTACATGAAGTAAATCCTAAGGCAGTAACTGCCATTCCTAAAACAAAAATTCTATTTTTCATAATTATTGGTTTTATTATTATTGTTAAACAAATATACCAATGATTATGTTTTTCTCAAAATAAATGTGTGAATGTTGTAATAAATTAAATAAATTATGATATAATCATTTTTCGTATGTGAATTTTATAATAAACATATAAAATCTTATAACATCTAAACTTGAAGTTTGAAGTATAAAAAACGGGCTTAGCGCCAAAAATCACTTTATATGGATTAACAGTGGCCCAATCCCGCGATGAGAACACCTATATCTTGATTATTACTGTAACAAAAACGTTTTTCTATCAACTTATGTATAATTCAAAAGTCTTTTGTACTTTTAAAATCCAAAAACTATAATTCATCAATTGCAGATATCAATGTCAAATCCACTAATAAAAATTACCAATATCAAAAGAGATTTTGTCCTTGGAAACGAAGTCGTTTATGTTCTCAAAGGAATTGACTTAGAAATAAATAAAGGCGAGTACGTGGCCCTAATGGGGCCTTCCGGATCGGGAAAATCTACGCTGATGAATCTTTTGGGCTGTCTGGATACGCCAACATCCGGGACTTACATCCTTAACAATAAAGACGTAAGCAAGATGAAAGATGACGAATTAGCAGAAATCCGCAACAAAGAGATAGGGTTTGTTTTCCAGACTTTTAATTTGTTACCGAGAACCACTGCGCTTGATAATGTGGCTTTGCCCATGATATATGCCGGTTACTCAAAATCAGAAAGGAATGCTCGCGCCTCCGAAGTACTCGAACAGGTAAATCTTGCGGACCGGATGGATCACCAGCCCAACCAACTTTCCGGCGGACAGCGTCAACGTGTGGCCATCGCTAGAGCGTTGGTCAACAAGCCTTCCATTATTCTGGCAGACGAACCGACAGGAAATCTGGACAGTAAAACTTCCGAAGAAATCATGAAGCTTTTTAATGACATTCACGCCAAAGGCAATACAGTCATTCTGGTCACTCACGAGGAGGAAATCGCCGCTTATGCCCACAGAATAATCCGTCTGCGCGACGGTCTGGTCGAGAGCGACATTACCAAATAGCCTTATACTGCAAATAAAATTAACCGAGGCAAGGGAACCCAAAAATTAAATACCTGAAAATGAAAATCGCTTTACTGACCTGCGAAAAGCTTCCTGAATTAACCGAAGCGGATAAACTTTTAATTCCGGCATTAGCGAAATTCAACATTACGGCCACCGCCGTGATTTGGGACGACAAAAATGTGAACTGGAGCGAATTTGATTATTTGATTTTTCGCAATACCTGGGATTATTTCGAGAAAGAATCGGAATTCAACCTTTGGCTTGACCAAATCGAACAATTGGGAATCAAGACGCTCAATTCCATTGACATCATCAAAAGAAACAAACACAAGTTTTATTTGCGTGAAATGGAGAAGAAAGGCATAAAAATCCTTCCCACTATTTTCATAGATAAAACGGAGTTTCTTGACATCGATAAAACAATGCCTTCCCATTGGAAGAAAGCAGTCATAAAGCCAGCCTTTTCTGCAGGCTCCTATCAGACCGAAGTCTTTGAATTGAAAGAGCTACAAAAAATCAACACCGATTACAAAATCATAGCTTCCGAAAAGGAACTGCTGTTACAAGAGTTCATGCCCGAAATCCAAAGTCTGGGGGAAACAAGCTTTATCTTTTTCAACAAAAAATTCTCCCATGCCGTCAACAAGAAACCAGTTGATGGTGATTTCAGGATTCAAGTACAGTTTGGAGGCCAATATACGTTGACTCACCCCAATGCTGATCTGATTGAAAAAGCACAACAAATTGTCGATACTTTTACTGGAGAATTATTGTACGCCAGAGTGGACGGAATCATAATAGATGACGAGTTGAACCTAATGGAAGTGGAATGTATTGAGCCCGATTTGTATTTTAATTCAAGTGAAGGTTCGCTAGAACGATTTGTTAGGGCAATAGTGGATTTAATAAAGTAAATTTGTGCTTACACTGACAAACCCACAATTACACAAATAAACCTAGATGAAAGTATACACTAAAACTGGAGACAAAGGAACCACCTCGCTATTTGGTGGAACACGGGTCCCGAAAGACCATATTAGAATTGAGAGTTACGGAACTGTAGACGAACTAAATTCCTATATAGGACTTGTACGCGACCAGGAAATGAATCTCCATTATAAAGAAATCCTTGTCGAAATACAGGACCGACTATTTACAATTGGGGCCATACTTGCCACGCCGCCAGAAAAAGAAATGATGAAAAACGGGGAGCCCCGTTTAAAAAAACTGGGGATCGTAGAGAGCGATATCGAATTGTTGGAAAATGAAATCGACAGCATGGAGAGTGAACTTCCCCCTATGACCCATTTTGTATTGCCCGGCGGGCACACTACAGTGTCATATTGTCATATTGCCCGTTGCGTTTGTCGCCGTGCCGAGCGCTTGGCGGTCCATTTGGACCATAATGAGCCTGTCGCTGAAATCGCAATTAAGTACCTGAACCG
>NZ_DATBVQ010000070.1:0-6779 GCF_036515215.1 Flavobacterium sp. | reverse complement strand
GCATACGACGACTTGGAGCAGATGGTAAATCTGGTTACCATCGACAGTAAGTTTGATTTCGGAAAGGAAAACGAGGATGTTTCTGCAGCTTCTTACCTGACCAAAATTATCATAGATGAACCGAATAATCTTTTTAATTATTGTAATATTGGTTTTCAAACCTACTATAATTCGCAAGAAGAGATTGATTTAGTTGAAAAATTGTTTTTTGATGCCTATAGATTGGGAGAGATTTCCAATAATATAGCCTTAGCTGAGCCAGTATTTAGGGATGCAGATATCGTTAGCCTTGATTTGAATTCCATAAAGTCTTCAGATTCAGGCAATTTCGTTACATTTGCTCCTAATGGTTTTAATGGAAAGGAAATTTGTTCATTGGCAAGATATGCTGGAATTAGTGATAAAGTTTCCGTTTTTGGAATATTTAATCATAATGATTCAGTTCAGGAATCCGTTTTGGTGGCTCAAATCATATGGTATTTCATAGAAGGGTTTCATTATCGTTCTAACGAATATCCTTTTGGTAGCAGGGAAAATTATATAAAATATATTGTGCCTTTAGAAGATGAGGTTTTGGTTTTTTATAAAAGTGACAAGACTGATCGCTGGTGGATTGAAATACCATTTATTTCAAATGGTAGTAATAAATTAAAAAGAAATACGTTATTACCATGTTCCTACGATGAATATTTAGGGGCTTGTAATCAGGAATTGCCTGAAAGATGGTGGAAGGCACAAAGGAAAAATAGTATTTAGTAGTGGATTTACTGCAACTAAATTTTTGTTTCAAAAGGAATCTTTAGTGTAAAATAATTGTTTTATTAAAAAATAATAAATAGGTTTACACACTTAAAAAATAATGAAAATATAACCCGAATTTATATGAAGAAGTTCATTGCATTTATGGCGATTTTGGCGCTATTAACCAGTTGCGGTAAATCTGGAGACAAAGGCGAATTGGTCGGCGTTAAGGGCAGGAATTGGCATCCTGAAAAACCTTATGGGATGACTTTAGTTCCTGGTGGTGCTTTTATTATGGGTAAATCTGACGATGATGTTGCCAATATTCAAGATGCTCCTACTAAAACAGTGACCGTTCGTTCATTTTACATGGATGAAACTGAAATAACCAATAGCGAGTACCGTCAATTTGTTGAATGGGTTAAGGACTCCACCATGAGAGTGAGATTAGCTATCCTAGCTGATGAAACGGGTGTAAAAGCGGGCGATGGAGGCGGAAAAGGTAAAAATGCCGGCAGTATCGGGGATTTTGCTTTTAATGATTCAGATCCTGAAAAGATGACCGCCTATGATAAGTATATGTATGACAACTATTATAGTATAGGTACAGATGATGATCCTTATGCGGGTAGAAGATTAAATAGAAAGGTTAAACTGATCAAAGACCCAAAATTGTATCCGGACGAATATTACGTTGAGGTTATGGATTCCATGTATTTGCCATTGGAAGCGTCCTATAACGGACTGCGCACAATCGACGTGGATAAGCTTAAATTTCGTTATTCTTGGATGGATATACAAGCTGCGGCTAAAGCTAAAGTCGGGAAAAGAAAAGATTTTATAAAAACTGAAGAAGTGAAGGTGTATCCAGATACAACAGTTTGGATTAAAGATTTTGCTTATTCTTACAATGAACCTATGCATAATGATTATTTCTGGCATAAGGCATATGGGGATTACCCTGTCGTTGGCGTGAAATGGACTCAAGCAAAAGCTTTTTGTGCATGGAGAACTTTGAATAAAAACACCTACATAAAATCAAAAAAGAAGGGACAAGATCTGATCAACTCCTTTAGACTGCCTACTGAAGCTGAATGGGAATATTCTGCAAGGGGTGGTTTACAGTCAGGAACATATCCATGGGGAGGGCCTTATACCAAAAATGACAGAGGATGTTTTCTTGCGAATTTCAAACCAAATAGGGGGGATTACGCGGCTGACGAAGCCTTGTACACTGTGGAAGCTAAATCTTATGAGCCTAACGGATACAATCTTTATAATATGGCCGGGAATGTTTCTGAATGGACCGATTCGTCGTATGACCCAAATGCATATGAATATGTTTCATCTATGAATCCAAATGTATTGGATGCTTCCAATAAACGTAAGGTAGTACGCGGTGGATCTTGGAAAGACGTTGCTTATTTCTTACAAGTAAGTACTAGAGATTTCGAATATGCAGATTCAGCAAGAAGTTTTATCGGATTCAGAACAGTTCAAGATTACATGGGATTGCAAACCACCGGAAACGGAAAGAAAATTAAAACCAGATAAAAAAACAAAACCTACAAAAACTAAAATCTAAAAATTATGGCATTATTAAGTAAAAAAGCAATGAATTTCGCTTATGGTATGGGAGCTGCAGTTGTAATTATCGGCGCCTTGTTTAAATTAATGCATTGGCCATTTGCAAGCCCTATGCTAATTATCGGTTTAGGTACTGAAGCCTTTATTTTTGGTTTGTCAGCGTTTGATACCCCAGATAAGGATTTAGATTGGTCCCTAGTTTATCCTGAATTGGATAATAGCAAGCCTTCTGATGGTCCAAGAAAGGCAAAAGCTGAAAACATTGGAGAGGCACAGGGACTGTTGTCTCAAAAATTAGATGCCATGTTGAAAGACGCTAAAATTGACGGGGAATTAATGTCAAGCTTAGGAAATAGCATTAAAAATTTCGAATCGGCTGCCAAAAGTATTGCTCCAACTGCAGAATCAATGGCTTCCACTAAAAAATACAGTGAAGAATTAACAATGGCTGCGGCACAAATGGAGTCTTTAAACAGCTTATATAAAATACAATTACAAAGTGCTTCCAGAAATGCCCAAATAAACGAGGAAGTACTTGAGAATAATATGAAGTTAAAAGAACAAATGCATTCATTGACTTCGAATCTATCATCATTAAATAATGTGTACGGTGGAATGCTTTCTGCTATGAGTAATAAAGGCAATTAGTTTCGAACTATTATATTAAAATAACAAACTAATTATTAGAAAATATGGCAGGAGGAAAATTAAGCCCTAGACAGAAGATGGTAAACCTTATGTATTTGGTTTTCATCGCAATGTTAGCAATGAATATGTCAAAAGAAGTATTATCTGCTTTTGGAATTTTAAATGTAAAAATTGTTGAATCAAATGCAATCACAGACCAAAGAAATGAAAGTTCATTTGCCCAATTGGCACAAAAAGCAGTCGACCAACCGGGACAATTTGGAGATAAAAAGATTAAGGTTGAAAAAATAAGAGTGCTATCTAAAGAATTCAATGATTATTTAGAAAACATTAAAACATCGGTCACTAAAGATTTCGAAAGGGATGCCAAAGGTAATTTGCCTTATGAAGACATGGATAAAGGGGATGTAATTGATGAAATGTTTTTTTCTGGTGATAAAGTTTCAAAAGTTGGTCAAAAATTTTTAGATAGAATTAACAATTACTCCGCTCAAATTAAGCAAATTGGAGGCAGTTCAATTGCGGAAGCCGAAATGAAGAAAATTGAAGCTAGGTTTGCCACAAAACCAGTTTATTCTGAAAAAGCAGGTGCTAATTTAGATTGGATAGACTATAACTATAAGGGCTTTCCTTTGATAGCTACCATTACAAAATTATCTCAATTGCAAGCAGATATTAAAGCAACCGAAAGTGATATTATGAGCGGTATGTTTCAAAGCGATTTAGTTGCAGCTGCATCTCTAACCGCTTATCAACCTATAGTAGTTCTTGATAAGTCAGTTTTCTTTCAAGGGGAAGCGGTGTCAGGTAAAATAATATTGGGAAAATTTGATCCATCTTTAAAAGCAAAATCTGTAATTATCAATGGTTCAAATATCCAAGCTATGGCGGGTCAAGCGAAGTTTTCTTTTGGCGCGGGTAACATTGGTGACCATCCTATTACCGGTTCCTTTAATTTTGATGAAGGTGGTAAAGTGGTTAGTTTGCCCATAAGCGATAAATACGTGGTTGTTGCAAGACCAAAGTCTGCAACGATATCAGCAGATAAAATGAATGTAGTTTACAGAGGGGTTGTTAACCCTATGACAATTTCATTTGCGGGTATTACCGCAGATAAAATATCTGCCTCAGCTCCTGGTTTGAGTTCTTCTGGTGGAGGTAAATTTACTATGCGTCCAACATCTGGGAATGAAGTGGTGATTAATGTAACAGGTACTTTGCCTGATGGTTCTAAAGTTTCCGATAAAAAAACGTTTAGAATAAAGGGTATACCAAGTCCGACGGGAACAATAAGAGGAGAAACGGGTGTTGTGAAAGGACCTAAATCGAATCTGGAAATAGCTACCATTGGTGCTAAGCTTGAAGACTTTGATTTCGAAGTAGGTTTGAATGTTGTCGGTTTTAATTTAAAAGTCTCAGGACAGCCTACTGTGGTCGTTCAAGGGGACAGATTAAATGCGCAATGCAAATCTGTGCTTTCTAAAGCGGGAAGAGGGGATCAAGTTACCATTTCTGAAATTAAAACGAAACTCGTTGGTGCGGGTAGTTATTTATTGCCAAGGACCGCCGCGGTTATTTTTGAAATACAATAATATGCAAGTTACCTATAAAGGTAATTCATTATCTTATAATCAATCTACCATGATGAAAGTTAAAAATTTTTTAATAGTTATTATTTCCATTACTTGGAGCGTGACGTCTTTTGCGCAATCTAATTTGCTCAATGCAAAATCGCCTGAGGAAATAGGACTTAAAACTGCTGCGCAACTCATTTCAGATAATGATAAGCCATTAGCTTATGGTTATGTTCATGACCGAGATATTTTGATGGGCAAAACGGTTTGGGAGATTATAGATTTAAGTGAAAGAATCAACTTTGCGTTGTATTTTCCTATAGATACTGCAAATATCGGTTCTGACAGACGTTCATTGTATGACGTTTTAACCAAAGCAATTCGAAGTGGTGAAATCAGCGAAGTATATTCAGACAGTTATTTCAACACTAAGAAATCATTTAAAGATGTTCAGGCCTCGTTGAGTAGAATTGATACAACTGATGTAGGAAGAGAGCAAGTAAATGCGGGTATGCAAATCTCGCCTGAATATATATTGAGGTCTGATTTGACAGCTCAAGATGTTACACAATATAAGATTAAAGGGTATTGGTATTTTGACAAGCGTCAAAGTGAATTGAAATATCGTTTGCTTGGTATCTGTCCAGTTACTCCAGATGTTTATACGATGAATAGCGAAGAAAAGGATTATATAGATTTGTTTTGGGTGTTTTTCCCGTCTGCTAGAGAGGTTTTACATGAGGCAAAAGCATTCAATAATTCAAACTCTGCAATGCCCATTTCTTTTGACCAAATATTGAATTCAAGGCATTTCAATAGTGTCATTTATAAGGAAGAAAATGTTTATGGAGATAGGGAAATTAAAGATTACATGAAAGATAATGCTCAAAATCAATTACTGGAATCTGAAAGGGTGAAAGAAAAAATTCGTGATTTTGAATCAGATATGTGGAACTATTAAATTTAAAGGTACCAAATAATAAAAAAGAACTCTTGTCGTCATGACAGGAGTTTTTTTTTTGATGATTTATCATTTCATAAAAATTCATTTAAATATTTTTACTTTGAATTTATAGTTATTTTTGCAGTATGATTGATTACTTAATAATAGGTTCGGGTTTGGCTGGGATAGCATTTTCTGAAATGGCCTTACAAAATGGGAAAACTATTTTTGTAATGGACAATAATTCGCAAAATTCTTCAAAGATTGCAGGTGGCTTGTACAATCCGGTTATACTTAAGCGCTTTAGCGAAGTTTGGAAAGCTCAGGAACAACTGCTTTTGATGGATACTTTCTATGCTGCCTTGGAAGATAGGCTTAAAGCCAAGGTTGATTTTAAAAAACCGATTTTGAGAAAATTTTTCTCTGCGGAAGAGCAAAACAACTGGTTTGCCGCTTCCGATAAAATATCTTTGGCACCCTTTTTATCAACGGCAATAATCACAAAAAAATATCCTGGAATTGAATCTCCCTATAATTATGGGGAAGTATTGCAAACGGGTTATGTCGATACCGCAATCTTGTTAAAAGCGTATAGAGAGTACCTGATTCAGAACGGTCTTTTTTTGGAGTCCTCTTTTGAATATGAAAGTTTAGAAATTTTACCTGAAGGTATCAGATATAAAAACATTGAAGCGAAACACGTCATTTTTGCGGAGGGTTTCGGAATGCATGCCAATCCCTACTTTAGCGAATTGCCATTAGACGGGACAAAGGGGGAGCTGTTTATAATAAAAGCGCCAGAATTGGTTCTGGATGTTATCGTGAACACCAGCGTTTTCATTCTGCCATTGGTAGGCGATTTGTATAAAGTTGGCGCAACCTACAATTGGAAAGACAAAACGAATCGGCCTACCGAAGAAGGCAAATTGGAACTGATAGATAGAATCAAAGAAATTATCACTTGTGATTTTGAAATAGTGGAACATTTTGCAGGCGTGCGTCCTACCGTAAAAGACAGAAGACCGTTGGTTGGGACTCATGCCGTCTATCGCTCGCTTCACATTCTGAACGGATTGGGAACTCGTGGCGTGATGCTTGCTCCTGCGATGGCAAAAGCGCTGTTTAATTATATAGAGAGCGAAATCCCTTTGGATAGGGAAATTGACATCGATCGGTTTTTGCCCAAAGACAAAAAGTGAAATTCCTATTGCTTGAAAGTCGGATCGTAAGAAACGAACATGTTTATGTATATATTTCTTGACCAACGCAAGATGAATGGAAATAAA
>NZ_DATBVQ010000069.1:0-2986 GCF_036515215.1 Flavobacterium sp. | reverse complement strand
GAAACAAATAATACGATCTCTTATTTTTTTAAAGACCAAGTCATTTTTGAAGAAAAAGAAATCACAAAAGCGGATGGATTACCTTATACGGTTTACACTCCCTATAAAAATAAATGGCTGGAAAAATACAAAACAACGGCTCCGGTTCAGGAATATGATACCGAAGCCTATTTTTCTAACTTCCATAAAAACGGTTTTGCTTTCCCCACTTTGGAACAAATAGGTTTCGAAGAAAGTGCAATAAAAGTAAGGCCACACAATTTAAAATTCATTGCAAATTATCAAGATATAAGGGATTTTCCAGCCTTGGACAAAACCTCTTATCTGTCGCCACATTTGCGTTTTGGAACCGTAAGCATTCGGAAATTAGTCAATTGGGCATTCCATAAAAACGATGTCTTTTTGAGTGAACTGATTTGGAGAGAATTCTTCATGCAAATCTTATTCAGTTTTCCAAAAGTGGTTACCCACAATTTCAAATCGGCTTATGATGGAATTCAGTGGCGCAATAATGAAGAAGAGTTCAAGCGTTGGTGTTCTGGAACGACAGGCTATCCAATGGTTGATGCCGGAATGCGTCAGCTCAATGAAACAGGATATATGCACAACAGAGTCCGAATGGTCGTAGCGAGTTTTTTATGTAAACATTTATTGATTCAATGGCAATGGGGTGAAGCCTATTTTGCTGAGAAATTATTGGATTACGATATGTCTGCGAATGTTGGCAACTGGCAATGGGCAGCAGGAACTGGTTGCGACGCTGCACCTTATTTCCGAGTTTTCAATCCGGAGATTCAACAAAAAAAATTCGATGAAAAAGGAATCTACATCCGCAAATGGATTAAAGAATTTGATTTAGGCTATGGAAAACCAATGGTGGAGCATGCAATGGCGAGAGACAGGGCAATTGCCACGTACAAAGCCGGAATTTTGAAGTAATTTTTTTTATTTTGTCATTCCGACGGAGGAGGAATCTCATCAAGAATGATTAGTTACGAATGGGATTCCTCCTCCGTCGGAATGACAAAGACAACGAAAGAAGGTCAACTTAAATAACTTATATGTTTAAAAAAGAAAATTATTTAATCAATTTTTTCAGCATTCCATTAAAAATAAATCCGTGAAACGGCAAAACAGAATACCAGTATAATTTTCCCCAAATCCCTTTCGGTCTGAAAGTCGCCGCTTGATACAAAGTATTCCCGATAATTTTAAATTCCAACCAAGCTTCGCCCGGGAGTTTCATTTCAGCAAATAAGATTAGTTTTCCCTCCTCTTTATTGGCATATAAAACACGCCAAAAATCCAAAGCATCTCCGGAATGAATTTCATGTCGGTTTGTTCTTCCTCTGCGAGAACCCACACCACCATATAATTTGTCAATAAATCCTCGTAATCCCCAAAGCCAGTCGCCGTAATACCAACCCATATCACCACCGATGGACCAAATTTTATTAATAGTGTACTCTCGGTCTATTATTTCCATTTTTCGGCGATCAATGAAGCAATCTTTTTTGCGAACTTTGAGATATTCAGATATATTGTTGCTAAAACGGCCACTTACTAAGGAGTCTTTCCAGCTTGAAGCTACTTTATCTTCGTCTACTTTTACCAATGCCCTAGCCAACGCCTGCTTGTACGTCATGGGTTTTACATTCAGGATATCATTAATTCGATGGTCTCGGCAAATTACTTCGACTTTCATACTGCTTACAAGAGCTGTAGCAAGTTTATAAGAGGTTGAGGTTACAAAATACAACCAGTAGGAAGATAACTTTGGCGTCATTACCGGAATAGTGAAAATCCATCTTTTGAGGTGCTTTGCTTCGGCGTAGCCCAATAACATTTCTTTGTAAGTGAGGATGTCAGGTCCGCCAATATCAAAATTTTGATTGTAAGTCAAAGGGTTGAGCAATGATTTTGACAAAAATTCCAGTACATCAGTAATGGCGATGGGTTGGCATCGTGTATTGAGCCATTTTGGAGCAATCATGATAGGAAGTTTGTTGACTAAGTCCCTAATGATTTCAAATGATGCGCTTCCAGATCCAACAATAATTCCTGCCCTTAGCGTCGTTGCCGCAAATTTGCCTGTATTTAATATGTCTTCTACCTTTTTTCTCGATGATAAATGTTTGGATAGAGATGTATCGTTGACAATTCCGCTCAGGTAAATGACTTGTTTTACACTGGTCTTATTTAATCGTTGCACAAAATTTGTAGCAGAAATACTTTCTAAATCATCAAAATTCTCAGAAGAGGTAGACATAGAATGCATCAAGTAATAGGCTGCATCGATATCATCCGGTATAGCTGATAACGTTTCTTTTATAAGAAAATCTATTTCTATGACTGAAACGTTTTTTTCATATTCTTTCGGAATATAAAATCTGTTTTTATCCCTGACGCAACAGACTACCTGATGTCCTTGACCTATTAAAATCGGCAAAAGTCGCTTCCCAATATAACCTGTCGCACCTGTTAAGAGAATTTTCATGATTCAGTTTTTAAATAGTTATAATTGTTCGGAATATTATCATTTGATACTTATTATACGATTTATCTGGGATATCAAAGCAATCGAAGAATTGTTGATACGTTGTTTAATCCGTGTATTCTGTATTTTGATTCGTTAATAAAATATTTCGATGTGTATAAGTATTTAAAATTAACTCAATTTATTGGAAACTAGGCTAATAAATTCTTTTCTTGTTTTATCTTTTTCAAAAGCTCCTGTAAAAGAAGAAGTTGTGGTAACTGAATTTTGTTTTTGAATCCCGCGCATTTGCATACACATGTGTTGCGCTTCAATAACTACTGCTACACCAAGAGGATTTAAAGCATCCTGAATACAATTTTTAATCTGATCTGTCAATCGTTCCTGCACTTGCATTCTTCTGGCAAACGCATCTACGACTCTCGGAATTTTGCTCAATCCTACAATTTTACCGTTCGGGATATACGCAACGTGCGCTTTTCCAAAAAA
>NZ_DATBVQ010000068.1:0-3914 GCF_036515215.1 Flavobacterium sp. | reverse complement strand
GACAATAACTAAAGATATTAACGTAGCTCGAAACGAGCGAAAAAAGAAAAAGAAAATTAGCGAAGTCACTAATAGAGAGGCGCCAATAAACAGGCTGATTTCGTCAGTGATGCTTTTTGCGTTCAGCGTTCTGATGTAGGGCATTCCCGAAACCTTCAGATCGATGCCTGTTTCTTTTTCGAAAGCTTCGATTTTTGGGATAAAATCATTTATAATGTAATCCTTTCGTTGTGGCGTATTAACAATTTTCTTATCCAAATAAATTGCCGAGCGGATGGTTCCGTTTTTTTTATTGAAAAGCAATCCTTCATAAAAAGGCATTTTTTCGAACAGCTCTTTTTTTATCGATGCAAGATAATCTTGATCTATAGTTTTACTTTGGTCCACAAAAGGAACTAATTCAAAAGATTGAAGGCTATCGTTTTTCTGAAGTTTTTTCAAGTCATTGATGGAAACGATCAAATCGACTTCTTTTTTGGATTTGACGTCATTCATTAATTTATTCCATGCCGCAAATGCTTTCGGAGTAAAGAAAGTGTCGTCTTTAACCCCAACGACAATTAAATTACCCTCTTCGCCAAACATGTCCAGGAAAGCATTGTACTCCTTGTTTACGATGTGATTGTCAGGCAGTAAATTAGCTTCTGTAAAAGAAAACCGAATGTTTTTCCATTGCAGGGCCAAAAAGACGGTTATTAAAACAATAACACCAAGTATAACGATTCTGTTTTTAAGCACGATTCTGGCGATGAGTTCCCAAAAACCTACTTTTAATTTCTTTTTCATAAATGTATCAAAATGGGTGCAAATGTAGTGAAAACCACCGCTAAACTTGAAATTTGTCCAAAGTTTTTTATGGCGTTTCAAAGCGAAACGTCGGTTTTTGAATTTCAGAAAAAAGTTAATTTGGCTGATGTAAAACATAGGTTAGAATTTCACATCTTTGTGTTTGTTTTAAAATGACTTAGCTATCATAAAAGGAATATGAAAAAATATAAAAACAGCTTATTTTATCTTAGTGTTACCGGCGGTTTCACTGTCTTGATTTATTGGATTCTCACAAGGGGGAAACTGCTTGAAAGAGGAAAGATAGGGGGTGTTTCGGAAATAGGGAGTAGCAGCTGGAATGAATTTTTGACATCATTGCAGGACAACTTTCAAGATCCTTTGGCCATACTTCTGGCACAGATCGTGATGATAATTTTAGTGGCACGCCTTTTTGGCTGGATTTTCAAGAAAATAGGGCAGCCCACCGTTATTGGCGAAATTATAGCTGGAATCGTTCTGGGACCCTCTCTAGTGGGGTTTTATTTTCCGGGCTTTTCGGCCGCTTTATTCCCGGTGGAATCGTTGGGGAATTTAAAATTCCTAAGTCAAATAGGACTGATCCTTTTCATGTTTGTCATAGGGATGGAGCTTGATATAAAGGTGCTCAAAAACAAGGCCAGTGAAGCAATTGTGATCAGCCATGCCAGCATCGTTATTCCTTTCGCACTTGGTATTGGTTTGTCTTATTTTGTGTATAATCAATTTGCTCCTGCGGGGGTTGAGTTTCTTTCGTTTAGTTTGTTTATGGGAATCGCCATGAGCATAACGGCTTTTCCGGTTTTGGCAAGAATCGTTCAGGAAAGGGGAATTCATAAAACGAGACTGGGGGCCATCGTGATTACTTGTGCCGCAGCTGATGACATTACCGCCTGGTGCCTTCTGGCGGTGGTTATCGCGATAGTGAAAGCGGGAAATTTTGTGGGCTCGTTATATGTGATTTCACTTGCGGTAGCCTATGTGCTCGTCATGGTTTTTATCGTGAAACCCTTTCTGAAAAGAATTGGGGATTTATACGGTTCAAAAGACAGTATTGGAAAACCGGTGATGGCCATTTTCTTTCTTTTTCTGATCCTTTCCTCTTACGCCACTGAGGTAATTGGAATTCACGCACTTTTTGGAGCTTTTATGATGGGTTCTATTATGCCCGATGTTTCTAAATTCAGGATGATTTTCATTGAAAAAGTGGAAGATGTCTCCGTTATTCTTTTGCTGCCTCTGTTTTTTGTTTACACTGGCTTGCAGACAGAAATTGGGCTCCTCAACGACCCCTATTTATGGAAGGTAACTGCCGCGATTATTGCCGTTGCCGTTATCGGTAAGTTTCTTGGAAGTGCTTTGGCCGCGAGATTTGTGGGACAAAGCTGGAAAAATAGTTTGACCATCGGCGCTTTGATGAATACCAGGGGATTGATGGAACTGATCGTGTTGAATATAGGACTGGAACTAAAAGTGCTTACCCCAGAAGTGTTTGCGATGATGGTAATAATGGCATTGGTTACGACTTTTATGACCGGTCCCGCATTGGACTTCATTAATTTTATTTTCAAAAGTAAAGATGTCTCTGATAATGAAGAAATTGCGGATCATAATAAATACCGCATACTGATTTCATTTGGTAATAATGAGAAGGGAAAGTCGTTATTGCGATTGGCGAATAGCTTGACAAAAAAGCAAAAAAACAGCTCTAACGTCACCGCTATGCATTTGTCATTGAGTGACGAATTGCATTCTTTCAACATGGAAGACAAAGAAAAAAATAGTTTTGAGCCTATTTTTGAAGAATCGGAGCAATTGAAGATGGAAATCACCACCCTTTTTAAGGTCACTAATGATATTGAAAATGAAATTGCCGATGTCGCCAATCAAGGGGATTACGATTTGCTGTTGGTAGGTTTGGGGAAATCTATTTTTGAAGGTACATTGCTGGGCAGAGTAGTGGGATTCACAACGAGGATCATCAATCCGGACCGCTTGATTGACAAATTCACGGGCAAGGAAGGCTTGTTCGAAAATTCTCCATTTGACGAAAGAACCAGGCAGATTGTGGCCAAAACGAAGTTGCCTTTGGGAATTTTGATAGACAATGAATTTCAAAAAATAGACCGGGTTTTTATCCCCGTTTTTAAATCGGAGGATTCCTTGTTGATCGATTATGCTCAAAAACTGATTAACAACAACAATTCTAAAATTGTCGTTGTTGATGTGAACGGTCACGCCCGCACCAATTTTGTCATTCAAAGTGCCGTAAATTCATTGGAACAAAAATATCCTAACAATATGGAAGTTGTGTCCGAAAACAGTATTAACACGGAATTTTTGGAAAACCAAGATCTGTTGTTGGTCAGCCTTGAGGGTTGGAAAATCCTGATGGATTCAGACGCTACTTGGTTGGATAGCACGCCATCGGTCCTGATTATTAAACACTAGGTAAATAATAAAAAATCCGTCCCGTTATTTAAACGAGACGGATCTTAATTTTGAATCGAGAAGGTTAGACCTTCATGATATCTGCTTCTTTCAGAACAAGAAGTTCATCTACTTTTCTGATGTAACTATTGGTAAGATTTTGCACTTCTTCCTCTGCGCTTTTACAAATGTCTTCGGATGTGCCTTCTTTTTCTAATTTCTTTATTTCAGTATTGGCATCTTTACGTGCGTTTCTAATACCTATTTTCGCGTCCTCAGCCTCTACTTTTGCTTGTTTGGCAAGATCGCGTCTTCTTTCCTCGGTCAATGGCGGAACACTGATAATAATTACGTCTCCATTGTTCATTGGATTAAAGCCTATGTTTGCTATCATGATCGCTTTTTCGATGGGATGAAGCATGTTTTTTTCAAAAGGCTGCAAGGTGATGGTTCTTGCATCTGGAACACTGATTTTTGACACTTGCGAAAGCGGCGTGGCAGAACCGTAATAATCAACAAAAACACTTCCTAGCATTGCTGGGGATGCTTTTCCGGCACGAATATTTAAAAATTCTTTTTCTAAGTGAGCAATAGAACCAGCCATAGACTCTTTGGTGCTATCTAATATAAATTCAATTTCTTCTGTCATAACTTTTCATTTAGTGGTCAGTGATCAATTC
>NZ_DATBVQ010000067.1:0-10967 GCF_036515215.1 Flavobacterium sp. | reverse complement strand
GCATACGCCAAAACCTGGATTATTTTGTCATTCTTGATTTCCTCAGTCAATCCTATCCAAGTTTTTAAGGTCACACTCGCTTTCTCCACCTTACCGGTTTTGTAATCGATAATTCGGATGGTTCCGTTGCGTTCTTCAATTCTGTCAACATTTCCCTTTATCAAAACAGGAAACGGTAAGCTTGGATGTATTAACGTCCTTTGAAACGTTTCTTCTAAAGCGAGTATTTTGATCGCATCGCCAGATTTAATACTTTCCAACTCCACTTTCAAGAAATTGGAAACGTTGCGTTTAGCCACTTCAAAAGCCAGTAAGTTTCGTCCCTTTTTGATTTCCCCTTCTTTGTAAACCGCTTTAAATTGCTTTAAAACCTCAGCATCTATTTGTTTGAAGCAATTCTCTATGTCCTGTTCAGATACAAACTTCCCGATAAAAGGTTCGTACAACACCTTCAAGGTTTCGTGTATGATCGTTCCTAAAGTATTCAAGGCGATATTCTCTTCCACTTCTTCGACCTCTCGAATACGTAAAATCTTTTGGAAATAAAACTGAATCGGATTTCGGATATAACTCGTCAATGCCGAAGGGGAAAAACCAACCGTCGCAATCTCTTTCAGCCGAGTCATCACAGCTTCTGATTTTTGAATTACCATTGGCGTATAGGCCGTTTCGGGTAAAACCGCGTTGTATATTTCGTGAGATAAATTATGATTGTGTTGTTTTTCGACTTCCAATTGCGTGATAAAACGGCTTTTTTCGCCAGCATCCAACCCTTCACTTTCGGTGTTGTAAAGCAAATAAATATTCTTGGCGCGTTGTAATAAATGGTAAAAATGATAGGTATAAATAGCATCTTTCTCTTTAAATGTAGGCAAACCTAACTCGCGTTTGACGTCATATGGAATAAAGGAATTCTGGGATTTACCCGCAGGAAATTTCCCTTCGTTCATGGAAGTTACGATTACGGTATCAAAATCCAGCACACGGCTTTCCAAGACACCCATGATTTGCAAACCGTTCAATGGTTCACCTTCAAAAGAAACCTCGGCCAAATCAATTACTTGCTTATAGATAGCGTGTAAAGTGTCTATCTTATCGATATGTTCGTGCTGGGAGTAATAACTGATTAGTTTGTTTATCACTTTAAAAATAGCAAAAACAAAGGCCTTCGTTATCTTTTCCTCCTCGCTATCATTACTCAAATTATCTTTAATCCTTAGCAATAACTTAGATACCGTTTCTAAAACCGGAATTGAACCCTTTTCCCATTTTTCGAACAGCAACAGAAACAGATCCGTAGGCTCAGGATTTAATTCAATCAATTTATGATGGGTTATGAAGGTGTAATTATTTTGATTTATTATGTTTACCAATCCAGATGTTTTCGCGTAAGGTTCCACCAATGGATGAGTCAAAATATCCAACACATCTTTGTAATACAAAACATAGTTTCTTGCATTTCTGGACAAGGCATTCGTATGCATCTTGAACATTTTTGCAATCAATATTTGGGCGGGATTGTTTTTGCTTGAATACCCCATGGTAATATTCAAAGCGCCGACTGTCGATGGCAGCGAATATAAAAGAGGAACTAAAAGGTTTTCTTCTCCAAGAACTACCGCGACCTTATCTAAAGTTGTGGTTGGATTGTCGTTGATGATGTTTTCAATGATACTACCTGCTATTTTGGCCTGTCCGATTGTTTTTGGCGTGCCGATAACCTGAATGTTTTTAGATTGTGAAAAATCGTCCACGATCCACTCAAAAGGATTCGTCTTATAATGTTTCCAGCTTTCTTTAAATCGCCTTACAAACAATCCGGCATCGTGATACGGGTCATTAAGAAAGGTTTGATCGACGTCCCAGTAAATTTTGGCTTGATCAGCAGCCATAAGGTGCTGTATTATTTTTTCTTCGGCGGCATTCAATGCGTTGAAACCCGCGAATAGATATTGCTTGTCCTTGATTGAATTTGAAAAATGATTTAAATTTTCCACCGCTTCCCGATAAATTAATCCCTGATATCCAATTCCTCTTTTAAGGAGATGGGTATACAGCGATTTGTAATAATTGGGTAATAATTTCCAGAAGTCAATGTAATTTTCTAGCAGTTGGGTTTTGTTTTCCACTTCGATTCCCCATTTTTTGATATCCTCGATGTCTTTTAAGTAAGACAAAACGTGGGTAGGGTCTAATAAATAGCGGTCAATTTCATTAAAATCTTGAAGTAGCGTTTTTGCCCAATTGGCAAACAGCTCAAAAGACTGTTGGCCTGACATTTCAGTGACAGACAAATAGACTTCATGAAACTCAAACAACAGTTCGATTGGATCAATAGAGCGTATGCCCGAAATATCCTGAACAAAATCTTCAATACTGATAATTTCGGGGGAAAGAATATTGGTCTCTACTTGTTTTTTAAGTGCCTCGATTAAAAATATTTTTGCCCTTTTATTTGGCAGCACCACTATCGTATTAGTGAGATTGTCGGAGTAATTTTCTATTAAAACCTGCGCGATTTTATCTAAGAAAGAAGTATTTATCATTTCATAAAAATAAAAAAAACGCCCCGATAAATCGGGGCGTTTCCTATAAATATTTTAAGAAAAATTTATTCTTTTATTAAAGAAATCTCAACTCTTCTGTTGTGTGCTTTTCCTAAAGCAGTTTTATTAGTATCCATTGGTTTAGTTTCACCATATCCAGTATGCTCTAATCTATCAGCTTTAATACCATTTTCAATTAGGTAATTTTTAACTGCATGAGCTCTGTTCATTGATAAAGTTTGGTTCAATTCATTAGAACCATCGCTATCAGTATGACCTTCAATCAAGAATCTTGAATATGGGTATTCTTTCAAGATTTCAGTAATTGACACCAAAGTTGGGTAAGTTTGTTTTTTGAAACTAGCTTTTCCAGAATCAAACAAAATAGTTCTGCTATACTCGTTCAATTTCATCATAACCTCTTCTGAAACTTCAGGACATCCCTTGTTAGCAACAGTACCTTTAACTTCTGGACATTTGTCATCTTTATCTAAAACTCCATCCCCGTCAGTATCTGGCCAAGGACAACCTGCGTTTTCTTTTGGACCTGCAACAGTAGGACATTTGTCATCTTTATCGGCAACTCCATCTCCATCAGCATCTGGACAACCATTCAATGCAGCTAAACCAAATACATCTGGACAAGCATCATCTTTATCGGCAATTCCGTCTCCGTCAGTATCAGGACATCCTTTTAAAGCAGCTAAACCAAACACATCTGGACAAGCATCTTCGCTATCTTGGATTCCGTCACCATCAGTGTCAGGACAACCGTTGAATTGTTTTAAACCAGCAACATCTGGACAAGCATCATCTTTATCGTAGATTCCATCACCGTCAGTATCTTTTCCTCCAAATTTGAAAGTAAGACCAGCAGTATGCTGAAAATGTGATGGTGCATCAGGAGTACCTGAAGCATCTTCTCTGTCTGCTCCTAAAGCATATTTGTAAGACGTTTCGAGAGCCAAACCTACATTTTCAGTGAACCAGAAAGTTAATCCAGCACCAGGGTTTACCGTACCATAACTACTATCTCCGAAGAAAGTATAACCTCCACCTACGTGTAATGAAGGATCAATAACTTTAGAATTAATTAGGTTCATGAAGCTATACTTAACAGCAGCATCAATACCATAATACATTAAATTACCAGGATTAGAAACAACCATTCCGCGTGCATCAGCATTAGGCGCGGTAGGATCAAATTTCACATATTTCTCAATTTTGTTCACAGAACCCTGAACTCCAAAAGAGAAATCACTTCCTACGTATCTCGATAAGGTTATGTAAGAAACCGATGGAAGAACATTCCAATTGCTTTTTACATCGAATGGTTGCGAAAAATGCTGTTCGAAAAAACCCGTTCCATTATCTGCACTAGTTCTAGTGTCTACGGCATTCACTCCAAAGGAGATAGCCCATGGATTGTTACTGTCTTGTGCGTGAGCGCTTAAACCCATCACCATCATTACAGCAACTAAAATTTTGTTAAGATGTTTCATACTTAATTTTTTTGATTACAATTTAGTTAATTACACACAAAAGTAACACGTAAATTTTTAAATACAAAATGAAATGTTAAAAAAAACCCGTATAAACCCTTAAAAGTGGTAATTATATAACTTTGGAATTTAATTACACAACTTTCAGTGAGCGACCTACTTCAGTAAAAGCGTTGATCGCCTTGTCCAAATGCTCTTTTGTATGCGCAGCAGACAATTGAACTCTTATTCTTGCTTTATCTTTTGGAACCACGGGAAAAAAGAACCCAATCACATAGATTCCCTTCTTCAGCAATTCATCAGCCATAGTTTGAGATAATTTAGCATCGTACAGCATAACAGGCACAATTGCAGAATCGCCTTCGACAATATCAAAACCTGCACTTTTCATTCCCGCTTTGAAATAATTTGTGTTCCATTCCAACTTATCTCTTAAAGTAGTGTCTTTCTCCAGCAATTCAAAAACTTTAATGGAAGCCCCAACAATTGCAGGCGCCAACGAATTTGAAAACAAATACGGTCTGGAGCGTTGACGCAACAATTCGATTACTTCTTTTTTAGCCGTGGTGTAACCGCCCATTGCTCCACCCAAAGCTTTTCCAAGTGTTCCTGTTATTATATCCACTCTTCCCATCACTCCTTTTGCCTCAAGCGTCCCTTTACCGGTTGCACCTATAAAACCTGCGGCATGACATTCATCAACCATAACCATGGCGTCGTATTTGTCTGCCAAATCACAGATCTTGTCCAAAGGTGCCACAACACCGTCCATAGAGAAAACTCCGTCCGTAACGATGATTTTGAAGCGACTTCCCGTCTCGTTGGCTTTGATCAGTTGTTGTTCCAAATCCTCCATATTGCTGTTTTCATAACGATAACGCGCCGCTTTACACAAACGCACCCCATCAATAATGGAAGCGTGATTCAAGCTATCAGAAATTATAGCATCCTCTGCGCCGAACAAAGGTTCAAAAACACCCCCATTGGCATCAAAAGCGGCAGCGTAAAGAATCGTGTCTTCCGTTCCGTAAAATTCCGATATTTTCCTTTCCAAAGTTTTGTGAATGTCTTGTGTTCCGCAAATGAAACGTACTGACGACATTCCGAAACCATGAGTATCCAAAGCATCTTTTGCAGCTTGTATCACTTCAGGATGAGATGACAAACCTAAATAGTTATTGGCGCAAAAATTCAACACTTTCTCGCCTGTTGAAATCGTAATTTCTGCTCCTTGTGGAGAAGTGATGATTCTTTCTTTTTTGAAAATCCCGTTATCCTCTATCGTTTGCAATTCGTTTTGAAGATGTTCTCTAATTTTTCCGTACATTTTTTATCTTTTTTATAAATTTACTTTTTGCGAATAATTCATTTTTACCCTACAAATTTACTACATCGATTTGTTTTCCTATGTAAATCAATGATTTTTTTACGACTTTATAGCCCATCAATTCAATAGCATGTTGATAATTTTCTAGCTGTTTTTGATATTTTGCGTTATGGACACCCGTTTTATAATCCAATAAATATACTTCGTTCTCTTTATTCAGCACCATTCGGTCCGGTTTTATTGTACTGCCTTCTTTTCGAATAATGGTCTGTTCGTTCAGAATGGTATTCCCTTCCGCAAAAAAGAATTCCAATTCCTTATGATGGACAATATCCTGAATCGTTTGATACACCAACTCTCTTTGTCCAAAATTAATCAATCCGTTTTCGACAGCTTTATCGACAGCCAAATCCACGTCTTCCTTTGTTTTCACAAATGACAGGATTTCGTGCACCACATTTCCATACTCGATTGACTCCTGCTGATGCGTTCCCCACATTAAAGCTTCCCTTTGGGCAATTTTTATGTTTTTAGGATCTAAAGTTTCAGCTACTGTAATAATCTTTTTTGAAGTGTCAACATGTTTTGCATTTGAAGATAACTTCTTTCGGCTTCCAAATTCATATTCAAACTTACTTTCATCGAAACCACCGTAATTCATTAAATAATTAATAAAGAAAGTCGACATGTTATTTGTCTTCACTTCTCCTTTACTAGTCAAATTCATATTTGAAATAACATGTAATTGCTCCTCAGCACGGGTTAAAGCCACGTACAAAACATTGATATTATCTAATAATTCTTCCTGCTTTTTCTGACCGTAAACCGATTTTGCCTCTTTACCAAAACCTTCCACAGCGCTACTGCTGTCTATTAAAACCTTAGGCAAACCAAAATCCATCTCTTCCCCGTTTAACCATAACTTATCTTTGGGTTTCCTGCTATAATCCTCTTCAGCAAATGGCATGATTACCACTGGAAACTCCAATCCTTTTGACTTATGAATAGTCATTATTCGAACCGCATTGTTGCCCTCTGGTGACGGAATGCTAAATTTCTCCGAGTTCTTATCCCAAAAATTCAAGAAATCAGCAATTCCAGCTTGGTTCCTAACATCTCTTTCTAGAACTATGTCGAGAAAGTATTGAACATAAGCTCCGCCACCTTCGGCGAGGTTTGGCGATAGAAATTTGGATACAATAATCTCTACCGTTTCGTACAAGGATTTCTTTCGGATGTTTTGGAATAAAAGTGAAATATCAAAACTCGTTAACCAATTCTCGAAATCGGCTTCTTGTTTGTGTTCCATTCCTTTGGCGATGAAATCATGAACAGGCATTTTATCCTGAATATGTTCGGCGATGTAATGCAAAAAATAGGCTTTTGCTTCTAGGTCGGCGTTGTTTTTCAGATATTTTAATAAGTGGATGATCAAGCGAACTTCGGTTGCATTTTGAATCATCAAGGTTTCTGACGACAAAAGCGGAATCTTTTGTTCCGTCAAATAATTAGCAATTGCAATTCCTTGACTGCGTTTACGAGTCAAAATCACAATGTCTTTGTATTCAAAACCTTCGTGAAGCACTTTCTGGATGGTATTTAAGGTCGCCAAAACATATAATTCCGTTTTATCCAAAGCTTCCTCGTCATCTTCTGATGTTTCTACTTTCGGGATAAAGGAAATGTTGACATAGCCACCCGTTTTATCATTTGATTTTTGGTGACTGTGATTCTCATACAAGTCTTTGTAGTCAACATACTCAAATTCTAAAGAAATTAATTTAAAGAATTCGTTATTAAAGTCAATAACCTGAGAATAACTGCGGTAATTTTTATCTAAATGCTCCAGCTTTTTATCTGGATTGTTAAACGGATTATTGTCCTTACCCAGCTCGATAAATTGTTCGGCTTTTCCGCCACGCCAGCGGTAAATTGATTGTTTGGGGTCGCCCACAATCATCAAAGTCCCTTTTTCTCCAAAATCATCCTGGCCAGAAAGGGCATTATCAATCAACGGAATCAGGTTTTGCCATTGCATCTCTGATGTATCCTGAAATTCATCAATGAAGAAATGACGGTAGCGCTCGCCCAATCGTTCGTAAATAAAAGGCGCAGGCTGGTTTTGAATTTCGCGGTGAATAATGGCGTTAAACTCGGATATCGAAAGCACGTTCTGCTCTTCCTGAATTTTTGCCAATTCATTGCTCACCGTATTCAGCAACGAAAGCGGCGTTATATTTTTAAGAAAGGCATTATAGAAATCGCGTTTCTCAAATTTTTTATAAATGGTTCCCAGAATTTGGATTAACTCGGGTATTAGGTTTTCTATTAAAGCGCGGTCTTTTGCGGTCTTGTTGATCGCAATATCATCGAACTCAAGAAAGATTTTGTTTTTGGGGTTGTATTTTCCGTCACGTATGCTGACCAAGTGATTTGGGAAAGTTCCTCGAGAGAAAGATTTTAAATCAATTCCGTTATTTTCTATTAGCTCCAAAACTCCTTGGGCAAAATCGGCATTTTCCTTATCCAGAACTTTACAACTCTCCTTTAGTTTCTTCTTTATCTCTACGAATTCGGTAATGGATTTGTCATGGAAATGGGTGATTTCATTTCGGTGATTTTCATTCAGAACCAATCGGCCAGTGTCTAGGATTTCGCGAGAAATATCCCAAGACTTGTCGTCGTCCGTTTTTTCCATGGTGAAATCGATGAGTAACTTGGTCAAAGTCTCGTCTTCGCCCGCTTGCGCGATGATCGCGTCTACGGCTTCAACCAATAAATTCTCGGTGTCCAAAGTCACCTCAAATGTCATGGGCAAATTCAGGTCATGGGCAAAAGCACGAATCACTTTGTGCGTGAACTTGTCAATGGTCGAAATGTCAAAAGCGGCATAATTGTGAATAATGTGCTTGATGATTTGCTGGGATTTGGTTTTGATCTGAATGAGAGAAAGATCAGTATCAATAGCCAAATCCAGCATCAAATCATTTGCTTTTTGCGAAGGTTGGTCTTTGGCGAATTCGGACAAACTCCCCACTATGCGGCTCTTCATCTCATGTACCGCCTTGTTGGTGAACGTTATGGCGAGAATATTTCGGTAAGCGTCATTTTTATGCGCCACCAAAATAATTTTCAGGTATTCTTTGACTAATGCGTAGGTTTTTCCTGATCCTGCGGATGCGTCATATATGGAGAACGAAGGGCGCCCCACCCCAGCCCTCCCCGAAGGGAAGGGAGCCGAAACTGGATTTACTGTATGTTCTGAATTGCTACTATTTTTCATGGTGATTTTATGTCTGAAAAGGTTTTTTGCGTAAAAAATACTCTCCATTATTGTTGAAAAAGCTCTTTAATTGCAGCGCCGTATTGCCAATGATGATATCCCTAGCCCTGATGGAAACGGCATCCTTTCCTGACGGGGTTCGGCAGGAAAGATAGAGTGTACAGCAGGAAAAAGCTTCTGAAAAACAACTGAAATATTAGGTTGCTTTTAAAAATTGTTTGTTTAATGTTTAAAAGTAGTATTTTTGCGCTATGGAAACAAATAGACAGAAAAAAATAGGTGGGGTTATCCAAAAAGATTTGGTTGACATTCTGCAAGGTGAAGTGAGAAAAAACGGAGTAAGTAATTTAATTATTTCGGTATCCAAGGTTACGGTAACTACAGATTTGTCTGTTGCCACAGTTTATTTAAGCGTTTTTCCCCAAGACAAAGCAAAAGAGATTTTGGAGGCGGTTAAGTCGAATGCTAAAACAATAAAACATGATTTATCACAAAGAGTGCGTTTGCAATTGAGAAAAGTGCCTAATTTGGTTTTCTTTATTGATGACTCTTTGGACTACATTGAAAAAATTGACAATGCTTTGTCAAACAGAGACAACCCAATTGAAAACAGGGAGCTTTTAGACAAACGCAAGTTGATATAATTTGAATTTTCCCCTTTACATAGCCAAACGTTACATTCGTAGCAACAGTAAAAACAATGCCATAAATATCATAAATCGCATCGCGAGTATGGGAATCATTGTTGGCGCGATGGCTTTGTTTGTGGTCCTGTCCGTTTTTAGCGGATTGAAAGTTTTCAGCCTTTCGTTTACCAATGATATCGATCCGGATCTAAAAATAAGCAGCACTTTAGGGAAATCTTTTTTTGTTACTCCCGAACAGGAAGCGCAAATCAAAAAAATTGAGGGCATTGCCTCTTATTCCAAAATAATTGAAGAACGCGTTTTGTTTGTTTTTGACGACAAGCAAGAAGTTACTTATTTGAAGGGTGTTGACCCCAATTTCAGCAAAGTCAACGCAATCAAGAAAACGCTTTACAACGGACAATGGCTTGAGCCCGACAGCGATCAAGTAGTTGTAGGCTATGGAATTGCACAAAAATTCTCGATGGGCTTATTGGATTTCAACAAAAACCTAGAAGTTCTGGTGCCAAAACCAGGAAAAGGCACTGTTGAAAATGCAGAACAGGCTTTTAATAAAAGTGAAGTTTATCCCGTTGGAATTTACGCTATCAGTGAAGACCTAGACTCCAAATATGTTTTTGCCGATTTAGGTTTGGCCCAAGAATTAATGGAATACAAATCCAACCAAATTTCAGGAATCGAGATTAAAGAAAAAACTGGAGCGGATGAAGGTGCCATTATCGACAATCTGCAAACCATCTTCAAAAATAAAATTATCGTAAAAAACAGGGCTCAGCTCAATGAATCCTTGTATAAAATGCTGAATACGGAGAATATCGCAGTTTATTTAATATTTACTTTGGTGATAGTTGTGGCACTTTTCAACCTCATCGGTGCACTGATTATGATGATTTTGGACAAAAAAGGGAATTTGAAAACGCTTTTTAATCTGGGGACAGAAATCAAGGATTTACGAAAGATATTTTTGCTACAAGGAACGCTGTTGAGTATTTTCGGCGGGATTATCGGACTGGTTTTAGGAATTATAATCGTTCTGCTGCAGCAACATTTCCAATTGGTTATGATTACACCGACACTGGCTTATCCAGTTGTTTTCACCTTAGAAAACGTGCTGATAGTTATGGGAACGATTGTCAGCCTTGGCTTTATTGCTTCGTTGATTGCGAGTAGCCGAGTGAGCAAGAAATTGTTGGATTAGTATATTTCATATAGATAAACTGCAGTTCGTCTCTAAGTTAGAAACAGTATCGTTTTATTATAAAAAACCCGACAGGTTTTAAAAACTTGTCGGGTTTGAATGTTATAAAAATCTAGCTTCTAAACGACCTCATAACCGGCATAAGCCTGCTCGATCTCATTCAGAACTGCGAACAATTCTTCGGGACGATCCAATGTCACCAATTGCTGTTTGAACGGTTTAAAAGAATGGATTCCTTTGAAGTAGTTGGTGTAATGTGGTCTTGTTTCCACAATCCCCAATCTTTCTCCTTTCCATTCCATTGCCCAAGTCAAATGGTTGCGCACCGCTTCCACTCTATCACTAACAGTTGGTTTAGCCAAATGCTCGCCTGTTTTGAAGTAATGTTTTATTTCGTTAAAAATCCAAGGGTATCCAATTGCGGCACGACCAATCATGATTCCGTCGATACCGTATTCGTTTTT
>NZ_DATBVQ010000066.1:0-17475 GCF_036515215.1 Flavobacterium sp. | reverse complement strand
CCAGATGACTAGGATGTTCATCAATAAATCTCTTGAACAAATCCGGAGGACAGGATTCGGCAAGTGAACAGCCTGCTTTCAAATCAGGGAGAATTACTTTTTTGGTCGGATTTAATATTTTTGCTGTTTCTGCCATAAAATGCACACCTGCAAAAAGAATAATATCTGCATCTGCCTTAACCGCTTCCTGGGATAAGCCCAAGCTGTCACCCACATAATCCGCAATATCCTGAATATCGGCTTCTTGATAATAATGGGCTAAAATAACCGCATTTTTCTCTTTTTTCAATTCCAGTATGCGCTTTTTAAGATTTTTCATTTGTTAAGTTTTAAAAAAAACATCATTGTCAAGGCCTCCCACTTCAAATTCTAGAAGCAGATTTTATAATGCATCACACTGGAACAATTTCGTTTTTCTGTTGAAGTGTAGTTTTTAAGTCTGTTATGAAATCCATCAAATGGTCTATTTCGACATGATCCATAATTACAATTTTGTACCATTGATTGTTTTCGTCGTGTTTTTGGGGAACCAAATCGAATTTTTTCACCAGTTCTGGCGTAATATATTCGGCTTGAATGGTTGCAATATTCATGAAAGGTTCTCTGAAATACTTCACGTGTAACGCATCCAAATGTTCACATAACCACTCTGTTCTCATTTGTAAAATGCGAATTTTTTCACACCATCCAAAAGGGCCGTACGTGAATAAAATCATCCAAACCGCTACGGCATTTGCACCGGAACGGCTTCCGCAGAGCGTCAAATCCATTCCTTCGACATATTCGGCTTCTTTTGTCAAAACATTTTCGATTAATCCTTTTCGACAAATAAAAACTCCTGTTCCATAAGGAGCCTGAAGCATTTTGTGCGCATCGATGGTTATGGAACTGATTTTTGGGTTTTCAAAATTGATTTCGGAGGCTTTGTTGCTAAACGGATATACAAAACCACCATAAGCAGCATCAATGTGTAATTTGTATTTTAAGTCGTGTTTTTCGAGAATTTCAATATAATCATTTGGGTTATCAATCGCGCCAAACATCGTCGTTCCCATATTAGAAACTACGATAAAATATTTTTTCCCTCGTTTTTTAGCAGTGATAATGCTGTTTTCTAGCGCGAATATATCAATAGTGCGGGTTTCGAAATCAACGGGGATTTTTAACCAATCCAGCATCAATACATTGGCTGCTTTCGGAATGGAATAATGGGTATCTTCTGAAGCTATTATAGCAATTTCGGACAGACTAGTATTCAGTTTGTTTATGAAATAGTTGCGATACATCCAAATGGCCTGAATATTTGCTTCGGTACCACCAGGAGAAATATAGCCGTCAAAGGAATTAGGTTCAGCTTTAAAAACATCAACGGCGAGCACATTCAAAACCTCCCGTTCTATTTCCTGTGTTCCTCTGAAAGCTTTTTCAGAAGTGCCAAAAGTATGGCAGCCAATATGATTGGGATTGGCAACATAGGTCTGTAAAATGGGCGCATCTTTTAGAAATTGAGCTTCTTCATTGAATACTTTTCCATCTAACTTGGATGCAGGATACCCCAAAGAGGCATCATGAGAGAAATTCACATTCTCGCCTAATGCTTTTTGAATGCGAATTTGCCTTTGTGTGGGGGTGATTTTTTTCCAGAATTGCATGATTACTATTTTTACCAAAGCTACATGCTAAAAAAATAAGAAAATATGATAAATGTTAGGTTTGGTTTTAAAAAACAGAAATTTTATAAACGTAATTTTGATGGTGAACTTTTGTTTTTAATAATGAATTTATAAGAGATTGCTCACTATCTGAAAGTTCGTCGATTATCTTCTGAATCATTTCGTTTTTTTAATTGTGTAACTTGCCTGTACCAGCCATAGAATGGCTAGAATCCACCCAAAATCTTCGCTATTATGTCTTAAAAACAGTTTTTGTAAATATGATTACTTTTGATTAATACCGCAAGAAAGTATCGCCTGATTTTATACCCATTGCTAATTCTTCCAGATTGGTGTTTTCGAGCATATCTGCCAGTTCGTTTCTGATTTCCTTGAATTTATCGTGAACGGGGCAGGGGTGAATTTCAGAGCAGTGGCTTAATCCCAATCCGCAACCCGTAAAAACACGGTCGCCGTCAATTGCTGATACGATTTGTATTAGTTTGATTTGGTTCATGGTTTCTTTGGGAATTTCAAATCCGCCACCAACGCCTTTAATGGAATTGATAATATTATTTTTGGAAAGTATTTGTAAAATTTTGGCAGTAAAGGCTTCTGGAGAATCAATCTTCTTAGCAATCTCTTTTAGGCCAATTCTATTGTCTTGATAGGATTCGGAGGCAATGATAATCGCTGCTCGAATTCCGTATTCACAGGTTTTAGAAAACATATTCAGTTTTTTTACAAATTTATATTAAATAAGTTTTAGTCACTTAAAATAATTTTATTTCCAAAAAACATCTTCCTCATTTTCTACAAAAACTTCTGAGGTATGTAATTCATTAATTTTGGTCAGTTGCTCCGCTGTCGCCATTTTTTGAATTTCGGCGAATAAAACGCGTTCCTCAAAACGAATATGCGCTTCCAGTTCTTTCTCAATACGGCCTAATGTTTTTTCTAAATAGGAAGTTTCTTCAAATAAACTATTCAGGCGACTGTGTTCTGCCAACCCCCGTTTTATTAATTCATCCTCTTTATCCAAAATAGTAAAAATGTATTTTTCCTCCAATTCAAAATGAGGCTTGAGATGGTTTTCAAAAAACCAATCGGCGTACCTTTTAATGCGTGTCGGTTCAATTTGCTTTGAAAATCCTGTTCGTATTTTCCAGCACAATTGCAATCCATGATGATGATCATGGCTTAACGGCTGTAATTCTGGGGCTCTTTTTAAAGGCGTGCTTGAAATCATTTTGTAATTTTTTAAATTATATTAAAAAAGGGGTAACTTGATTTTTTTTAAACCTATCAGTCATTTAAGTTGCCATAAAACTTAAATGACTGATAGGTTTAATTGAATTTTTTATTACCCTCTTAGGTGCACTTTTATATTCTTGGTGGAAAAAGATGCAGCATCTAGTTTTTTAGAAGAATACCCCAGTTTTTCTAAAGTAACGACATCATTAATGAAATGTTGAATGTAATAGTCGCCACGATAACTGTTTGTTTCTAAATAATCAATCATCAGTTCAAGCTCCTTTTCATTTATCAAATCCGAATGTACGGTGGTTCTCACTTCAAAGGAAATGTCGCTGTTGAGCAATAAATGTAATGATTTTTCAAAGGGCAAGAAAAGATTGGATTGGGTAATATTTTCAAAGGTTGAAGGCATGGCTTTAAAATCCAATGCGACATAATCGATTAAGCCTTTTTCGATTAGTTTTTGGATCACTTCAGGTTTAGAACCATTAGTGTCAACTTTAACCAGGAACCCCATTTTATTAACCTCGTAGATCAAAGCAATAATGTCTTTATGCAACAAGCATTCGCCGCCGCTAAAAACAACGGCGTCCAATAAATTCTGGCGAGATTGTAGAAAAGTGATCGCCTTTTGATAAGAAATAGTTCCCTTGCCAAGGACAATTTCGGGATTGTAGCAATACAAACATCGCATATTGCAGCCTGCAAACCAAAGGATACACGCTGATTTATCAGGGTAATCCAATAAGGTGAAAGGGGTTATGTTATAAATGGGTTTAACTGCACTTTCCTTCATTGAAATGGGTTCTCTGTTTGTGTTCCCCTTTTTTACCAATATTAAAACTCTCAACAGGTCTATGGTAACCCATAACTCGTGTGTACACCAGACATTTGGTTCTTAAATGATTGTTTTGTTCCAGAATAGAATTTGTGGTTGTTTTCATAATTTTTACTTTAAGGGTTTCAGGTTTCAGGTTTCAAGTTTGACGTAGGTCCTTAGCTTATAAATTTTTTAACTTTAAACTTTAAACAAAATTTTCTTCTCTTCGATAATTATTTCATCGCATTTTGGGCAATATTCATGTTCCCCGTTCAAATAGCCGTGTACGGGACATACGCTAAATACTGGGGTAACGGTGATGTAAGGCAATTTGAAATTTGACAGCACTTTTTTGACGAACTGTTTGCAGGCTTCTGGTGAACTTATTTTTTCGCTCATGTACAAGTGCAATACGGTTCCTCCGGTGTATTTGCACTGCAATCCATCCTGTAAATACAAAGCTTCAAAAGGATCTTCGGTATGGTCCACAGGTATCTGTGAGCTGTTAGTATAATAGATATTTTCTTCCTGACCGGCTTGAATAATATTTGGAAAACGTTTTTTGTCTTCTTTGGCAAAGCGGTAAGTGGTTCCTTCGGCTGGTGTGGCTTCCAGGTTGTAAAGATTTCCGGTTTCTTCCTGGAATTCCTTCATTCGATCCCGAACATGATCCAGTATTTCCGAAGCAAATTCAATTCCTGTTGGGGAACTGATGTTGTCCTGATTCTCAGTGAAATTTGCAATCATCTCGTTCATCCCATTTACTCCAATGGTAGAGAAATGATTTCTGAAATGTTGCAGGTATCTTTTGGTATAAGGATACAAGCCTCGATCATACATTTCCTGGATGAAGATTCTTTTCTTTTCCAATGTAGATTTGGAAATCAACAACAATTTATCCAGCTGGCTGAACAATTCTTCTTTGTTCCCATTGAATAGATAGCCCAAACGGGCCATGTTGATAGTTACCACGCCGATGCTTCCCGTCATTTCGGCGCTGCCAAAAAGACCATTTCCCCGTTTTAACAATTCGCGTAAATCGAGTTGTAAACGGCAACACATGCTACGGACAGCATTGGGTTTATAGGCTTCTGGATTTTCTACCTTATTTCCGTTTTCGTCTAGTTTATATTGGCTTCCAATAAAATTCTGGAAATAGGAGGAACCTATTTTGGCGGTATTTTCAAATAGTAAATCTGAATTTTCCCCGTCCCAATCGAATTCCTCGGTGATGTTCACCGTTGGAATAGGGAAGGTAAAAGGTTGTCCATTGGCATCACCTTCGGTCATTACAGTGTAGTATGCTTTATTAATTAGACTCATTTCTTTTTGAAAATGCTCATAACGCAAATCGGTAACCTTGGATACACCTCGTTCTTTGGCGCGAAGTAAAAGATCATAATTGCAATTATTTTCAAAAAAATGCAAGTCATTCTTCGTCGGAATTTGTTCTTTCAAATCATCCGGAACTACCCAGTCTAAAGTTATGTTTGTAAAAGGCGATTGACCCCACCGAGCCGGAACATTCAAATTATATACAAAACTGCGGACGGCTTTTAATACATCATCAAATTCCAAATCGTCTGCAAAAACGTAGGGGGCCAAATAGGTGTCAAACGAACTGAATGCCTGCGCTCCGGCCCATTCACTTTGCAGTATACCAAGGAAGTTTGCCATTTGCCCTAAGGCTTCCCTAAAATGGGAAGGCGCTTTGCTTTCAACACGTCCACGTACCCCATTGAATCCTTCATTCAATAACACGCGTAAACTCCAACCGGCACAATAACCAGTCAGGCAATCCAGATCGTGAATGTGAATGTCGCCATTACGATGCGCATACCCCTCTACTTTAGAATATACTTTGTCAAGCCAATAATTAGCGATAATTTTACCGGCTACATTATTGACCAAACCCGCATTAGAATAAGAGGTATTGGCGTTGGCGTTGATGCGCCAATCCGTTTGCTCTATATACTCCTCGATGGTTTGTGTACTGTCGACATAGCTGGTGTCTTCATTTAAACCGTCAATATGTTCGCGTTGCAATTTTCGGGTATGCCTAAATATCATAAACGACCGCATTACTTCGAAATGCTGCTTTTCAAAAAGACTTTTCTCGATCATATCCTGAATTTCTTCAACCGCCCAAATTTCTTTGGTTTCTAGTTTCTGCATAATGATTGCAAAAACATTTTCATCAAATGCTACGCTGACACTTGAAAAGCTTTTTACAATAGCGTCCTTAATTTTGTAATTTTCAAACGGCTTGTATTCGCCATTTCTTTTGATAACGTATCTCTCCATAGCATTTGATGATTTTTGTTTTATATTTTGTTTAAACCTGAGCCTTAAATGTTGTTTCTAAAGCTGCTGCTTTAGGAAAAAGTATGTTGTTTTCCAGGTGAATGTGTTTGTGCAAATCCTGTTCAAAATCATTCAGCATAGAGAAAGTCACTTTGTAAGTGTTACAAGCATCCGCGGGTGGCGTATAATTATTTGTCAGCGTCGCAATTTTGACAAAACGATCTCCTTCGGCTTCATGCTCTGCCATCATCATAGCGATTGGGTTATTGACTGTTCCGAAAGGGGGTTGTTCGATTAGCTCGTCAGAGATTGTTGCCTTCACCATTTTTTTGATAAAGGGAAACAAAATCAATTCTTCTTTTTTCATGTGTTGCGTCAATTCCCCAGCACAACCTTTGAAGAGTTCATTGATTTCGAACAACTCAGGATGGGAAGCACCGTGAACTTTACACAATTTGTCCAAAAACTGAAGCAACACCGGAATTTTTTCCTCTACATAACGGTGATGCGTTTTCTCTATGTAGTCGGCCAATAAATCTAAAGGCCATGATTTGAAATCAATTCCAGAATCGTTTTTAGTTGCTAAAATTTCAGTTATTTGATTTAATAAATCTTCTCGACTAACCTCTTTTTTTTCGCATACCTCTTCTATTGTTCTGTTTCCCTTACAGCAAAAATCAATTCCGTATTTTGAAAAAAGGGCAGCCGTTCTAAAATCTTGTGCTACATATTCACCTATTGTTTTTTTATCTAAAGTTCCCATGATATTTTTTTTTAATTTGTAATTATAGTACAAATGTACGTTTATTTATTAATAAAGGACAAATTTATCCGAAATAAAATTATTAACCGAATGTTTTTATAAAAATATCGATGTCAGCACTATAGGGTGTTTATTTTTTCATATTTTATAGTTTTTATAAGTTCGGATCTTGTTTTTTTAAATGTTACCAAAATATGATTTCAATCATACGGTAGCGGTTTAATTTGATCGTAATTTGCGTCAAACAAATAAAAGATAAATTTGTCTTTTATTGAAAGTCAAAATATTTAATAACAAATAAAAACTGTACTTATGCTTTCAAAATCACAGGCAAGAGCATTTTTTTTAGGGGGAACGTTGGTCACCTTTTTAATTTTCATAGGACTGACTATTTATTCGTTTATGCCTAGAAACGATCAAACCCATTACAGCGACATCACCAAAGAGGTGGTTAGGGGAAAAGAAATTTGGGAATCCAACAATTGTATGGGTTGTCATACCATTATGGGAGAAGGAGGCTATTATGCCCCTGAATTGACAAAAGTCCTAGAACGTCGCGGCGAAGGCTACATCAAGGCCGTTTTAATGTCACCTGTGCCATGGGCACCAAGAGAACGAAAAATGGTGGCTTATAAAATGAATGAAGCCGATGCCGATGCGATGGTGGCTTATTTCAAATGGGTTGGCAATCTTGACCTAAACGGATTCGACCGAATAGTCTCACCATTAGCTAAAAAAAATAATTAGTACAAATACTTTATGGAATGAGCATAGCGAAATCTTGATGGAAACACGGGTGAATCTACGCGAATTACATATGATCTTTAAAAAACAAATAAACATAAACAGATGAAATATAAATCACAAAAAGTCGCCTATTGGTTTTTTGCCCTATGTATGCTTTTATTCTCATTGCAGATCATCTATGGCTTTATCATGGGCTTTGATCGAATAGGGCTACAAGGATTACATGAAGTTATTCCTTTTAACGTGGCGCGAGCCGTACATACAAATTTATTAGTGGTGTGGTTGCTAACTGGTTTTATGGGTGCCGCTTATTATATCATTCCAGAAGAGGCACAGCGCGAATTGATAAGCGTGAAATGGGCTTATGTACAATTAATATCGTTAGCACTCGTTGGTGTGATTGCAATAGTTGGTTTTCACTTTAATCATTGGGAAGGCAGGAAATTCCTGGAGATTCCTAGGGAGTTGGACTATTTGGTTGTTGCCAACGTTTTACTTTTCCTAGTGTTGATTATAGGGACGCTTTTCAAAGGAAAACGCCAAACTACGACTGCATTAGTGCTCGTTATGGGTTTGTTCTTCTCAGCTTTACTATACATACCCGGTATGATTTGGTTTGATAGCCAAGTGATGGACTCGTTCTTTAGATGGTGGGTAGTTCACTTGTGGGTTGAAGGAGTTTGGGAATTAATCATGGGAGGTATCCTTTCTTTCTTATTGATTAAATTGACAGGAGTGGATAGGGAAGTAATCGAAAAATGGTTGTACGTAATAGTAGGTTTGACCTTTCTTTCGGGAGTTCTCGGAACAGGCCATCACTATTATTATATCGGAGTAAATAAAATTTGGTTAGTTGTAGGTGGTATTTTCTCGGCATTGGAACCTTTGGCTTTCTTGGCGATGGCGTTGTTCGCCGTTAATATGTACCGAAAAGGAGAAAAAAGCCACCCCAACAAGATCGCTTTATTCTGGACAATTGGCTCGGCAATCGTTTCTTTTGTGGGAGCTGGATTACTTGGTTTTGCGCATACTTTGCCGCAAACTAACTTGTATACGCATGGGACTTTGGTAACCGCAATGCATGCGCATTACGCTTTCTGGGGAGCTTACGCTATGATTGTATTGGCAATAATTAGCTATGCGCTTCCGAATTTAACGGGGCGTAAACGTTTTGACAGCAATCATGGGCATGCCGCATTCTGGCTGTCTAATATTGGTATTCTAGGTATGACAGTTGCTTTTGGAGTTGCCGGAGTTGCCCAAGTATACATGGAACGAAAAATGAAGATGGAATTTATGGATGTACAAAACGAAATCAGTATCCACTTTGTGGTGTTACTCATTTGCGCCACTATGTTTACTGTAGGTATCGGTCTTTTTATTTTTGACTTTATTAAATACGGAAGACCCACTGATGAAGCTTTAGAGGGGACGAATGATGAAAAGTTTTTTCACCAAGAAATAAAAAAAGATCTTAACCATGCTTCCAAGAAAAAAACCGTTTTTTCAGAAGAAACGATATAAATCAGCTTAAAACTTTTATTATAGGCGAAACCCATCACTTCTGAATACAGCAATGTCACTGCCTGTAGACTTTAGAATGGGTTTCGTTTTAAAATATAATCATGTCAAAAAAAATCCCTTATTACCACGCGGTAGGCAAAGAAAAAGAAGTCTTTGAACATGCCTATAAAAACAAAATTCCTTTTCTGTTGAAAGGTCCCACAGGGACGGGAAAATCCCGTTTCATTGAATACATGGCGCATCAATTAGATAAAAAAATAATAACGATAAGTTGCCATGAAGAAACCTCATCTACCGATTTAATTGGTCGATTCATTATCAAAGGAGCCGAAACCGTTTGGCTCGATGGCCCGTTAACAACAGCCGTGAAAGAAGGGTCGATTATTTACCTTGATGAGGTAGCCGAAGCCCGTCCCGACGTAATTGTGGCGATTCACTCATTGACGGACCACAGACGCGAACTTTTCATTGACAAGTTAGGCGAAACCGTAAAAGCACATGAAGATTTTATGTTAGTCGCTTCTTTCAATCCTGGATATCAAAGAGGGTTTAAAGAACTAAAGCCCTCCACAAGACAACGATTCATTGCCGTTTCATTTGAATATCCGGAGCCGAAAATTGAAATAGAAATTTTGGTTAATGAAACTCAAATTGAGCATGATATTGCCAAAAAATTGGTAGCCATCGGAAATAGAATCAGAAACTTAACCGAATTAGGCTTAACCGAAACCGTTTCTACCCGTTTATTAGTTGATGCCGCTAAAATTATTCAAAGCGGACTACCGAAAAGATTATCGGTGCACGTTGCGGTTGTAGAACCGCTATCGGACGATTTACAAACATTGGTCGCCCTGAAAGATTTGTGCGATTTGATGATATAGAAAAGTGATCAGTATTCAGTTGCAATGATATTTAATCACTAAAAATAACAGCGCGTTTTCAAAGGGCTGTTTGTTAATTGATTGCGGTTGTTTAATAACTAGTACTGTCTACTCGGACTACTAAATGCTGAACACTAAATAATAACACTGAACACCGAATACCGAACGCTGAATACTAAAAAAATGGGATTTGAATTAGACGAATATTTAGTTGGGAAGTTTTTCAAGCAATTGAAAAAAAGCAGAACAATTGACCCTGAAATTGTAGCGAGAACCGTTACACTAAATGACATAAAACCGCGTTTGACGATTTTGGCACGGGCATTAACCGGAAAACCAATTGATATTTATCCGGCGGAACGCGAAGGAGGTTATAAAAACTATAATTTTTTCCTTCCCGTTTCTTTTTCCGAATTAGCTACGACCAATGAGAATTTGACTTTCTATCTATTCAGAATTTTATACCTCAGTATTCAAAAACGTTTGGAATTTAACTGGAAACCTACAGAGAGAGAGCAAACATTGGAACTTTCGCAACAAAAAGCATTGGAAACGTCCGAAGAAATTCTGTCTGTTTTATTCGAAGAATTCTCTATCGATGAAGCTTTCCATTCGAAAGTGAAAAATCATTTTACCCAAAAAGCAACCGATAAAATTGCTGCTGATTATTCCTGGCTGTATGGAAAATGGATGCAAAACGAAATCGAACTAAATAGCGATAAAATGCTTGAGAATTTTTCGGATAAAACCAAAAAAGGAAACGAGCAGCAACCTACAACGACTTTAAAAGCGACAGCCGTCGAGGAAGTCATTACGGTTGAACTGGATAAAAAACAGCAGGAAGATTATGTGATGCTGCATAATTTTGAAAAAGTGGAAACTGCCGAAGAGTTCAATGGGGTCTGGCGTGATTTTGACGGTTCTGACGAACTGGAAGAACATCAGGACGCGCTGGAAGAACTCAATATGAAATATACCGTTCGGGTTGATGATACCGCGCATTCCGTTTATCAAGCAGATTTTATAGAAAACACGACCATATCTGAAAGTGCCGAAGTGGATGGCAAAGGCTTCCATCTGCTATATGACGAATGGGATTTTGATAAACGTCAATACAAAGATAATTTCTGCAAAGTATATCCGAAATCGCAACTAAAAACCGATGCTAGTTATTATAAACGAACAATAACGAAAAACGCTTCCACACTGATGGGCTTGCGCAAAATGCTGACTAGTGTGAACAACAAAATGCAGCAGCAAAAACGGCAAAACCAAGGCGAAGAATTTGATATTGATGCCATCACGGATCTCTATGTAGACGTCCATTCTAAACGAACTCCTTCCGAAAAAATATACATTTCGAATCGGAAAAAAAAGAAAGATCTATCCATACTTATTCTTTTGGACATCAGTCTTTCCAGTGACGGTTATGCCGCGGGGAACAGAGTGATTGATGTAGAGAAGGAGGTTTCCATACTTTTTGGGGAAATGCTCAACGAATTCAATATCGATTTTTCCATTGACAGTTTTTATTCAAAAACAAGGAATTATTCCACCTATTTGACGGTGAAGGATTTTGACGAAAAATGGAATGTGGCCAAACACAAAATTGGTGCCATAGAACCCAATGGGTACACCAGAATCGGTGCTGCCTTGCGACACGCCGGTGCACGCCTCGACAAAAGAAACACTAAAAACAAATGGGTCATCTTGATTTCTGACGGTAAACCCAATGATTACGATAAATACGAAGGCAAATACGGTATAAACGACGTGAAACAAGCCCTGCGGGAGCTAAATAACAGGAATATTAATTCCTATGCTTTGGCGATTGAGGCGCAGGCAAAATATTATTTGCCACAAATGTTCGGCCAAAATCACTACCAAATCCTGACAACTCCTGTGGAATTGCTGCAGTCCTTAGTGAAATTGTACGAGAAAATTAAGCATCAAAGATAAATACTAAAATGAATACATTAAAAATCGATTACAAAAACATCTATTATCCGCCCGGAGGGATTTTGATGTGGATTATAATTTTCCTGGAACTGATTACATTTGGAATGGCATTGATTGCCTTTGTTTATTATGGACACCAAGAACCAGAAGTCTTTCACCTATCTCGTTTGCAACTCAATACGACTTTCGGAGCAATCAACACTGTTTTTCTATTAACGAGTGGTTTTTTTATGGCCACTGCCGTGCAGCAATTCAAGGAAAATAACATAGCGAAGTCATCCTTTTATTTTAAGCTGACGATGCTTGGAGGGTTTTTATTTTTAATTCTGAAAAGCATCGAATATTATCATAAAATTGAATCCGGAATTTCACTGGAAACCAATATGTTCTTTAGTTTTTATTGGATGCTTACCGCTTTTCACCTCATTCATGTCATTATGGGAATGGTAATTTTATTTTGGACAAATTACGGAATGACAAAGAAAAATTCAGATACGCTAACCGAAGATGTTGAAGCTTGCGCTGCCTTCTGGCACATGTGTGATTTGATTTGGTTATTGTTATTTCCTATTCTCTATTTAATTTTTTAAGAGATGAAAAAGTCCTTGTTATTCACTTACGGTGCACTGATATTTTTAACTATCACCACTGCTTTAGTTGCAACTTCAATTGAAGTTTCAACCCTTGCAGTTGGTTTAATCATTGGGTTCTCAGCCGTCAAATTCATATTGGTAGCTTTTCAATTTATGGAATTAAAAAAAGGAAATTCTTTTTGGAAAGTAAGCTTAAGCCTTGTTTTAGGGGTAGTTCTTCTATCTATATTATTATTATTTTAGATTCTTAAACAAATGTTAAAAACATGATTTTTATCATAATAAAAGAGGTTTTACTCCTTTATATTTGTATGACGAATCAAAGTATATAAACCGAAAAGGATACAGTTATGTTTAAAAATCATCAAAAAATTACAAATATTGTCCTCGCGGCAATTGTAGCTGTCAGTCTGTTTTCTTGCGCAAAAAAGGAAGAAAAAGACGCTAAGAATTATGAAAATGTAAAAGTAGAAGGACAGATGGAAGCCGAACTTACAGCTCCACCTTTTGTGCCCAAACCAGTAGGCGACCGCGCTGCTAAGAAGCTCATTGTTAACATGGAGATTAAAGAACAAGAAGGCGAAATGGTTGATGGTGTAAAATACACCTATTGGACATTTGGGGGATCTGTTCCGGGAAGCTTCATTAGAACGCGCGTTGGTGACGAAGTGGAATTTCACTTAAAAAATCATCCAGACAATAAATTGCCGCATAACATTGATTTACATGCCGTTACTGGACCTGGAGGTGGGGCAACTTCTTCATTAGTGGCGCCAGGTCATGAAAAAGTGTTTAATTTCAAAGTATTAAATCCAGGTTTGTTTGTGTATCACTGTGCTACTGCGCCAGTTGGAATGCATATTGCAAACGGTATGTATGGTTTGATATTAGTAGAGCCAGAAGGCGGATTGCCTCCTGTAGACAAAGAATACTACGTTATGCAAGGAGATTTCTATACTAAAGGGAAATATGGAGAGCAAGGAAAACAACCCTTTGATATGGACAAAGCAGTAAAAGAAGATGCCGACTATGTTGTGTTTAACGGTAAAGTGGGTGGTATTGCAGGAAATAATTCTCTAACAGCCAAAGTTGGTGAAACTGTACGTATCTATATGGGTAATGGAGGTCCTAACCTCGTTTCTTCTTTCCATGTGATCGGAGAGATTTTTGACAAAGTACATGTAGAAGGGGGAGAAATGATCAATAAAAATGTTCAAACAACATTAATTCCTGCCGGTGGTTCTACCATAGTGGAATTCAAAGTAGATGTTCCAGGAACTTTCATTATTGTGGATCACTCTATTTTTAGAGCTTTCAATAAAGGTGCAATTGGGATGCTTAAAGTTGTAGGAGAAGATAATAAACAAGTTTATTCCGGTACAACTCAAGAAGGGATTTACCTTGCTGAAGGGGGAACAATTCAGAGTATGCCAAAAGGAAAAAAAGAAGAAAAACCAGTAGTTGCTAAAACTGTTGCTGAGCAAATAAAATCAGGTAAAGAACTTTATGGAGGTACTTGTTTTGCTTGTCATCAATCTTCAGGAGAAGGAATCCCAAATGCATTCCCTCCATTGGCAAAATCAGATTATCTGAATGCTAACCCAAGTCGCGCAATTCAGGCAGTTATAAAAGGGTTAAGTGGCGAAATTACCGTAAACGGCAAAAAAATAAATAGTGTTATGCCTAGTCAAAACCTAACCGATGTCGAAGTTGCCGATGTACTGACTTATGTTTATAGTAGTTGGGGAAATAATAAAACTTTGGTAACTCCGGCAATGGTAAAAGCGCAAAGAAAATAATAATCAAAAAAAGAGAGTGCTATGTCTAATTTGAAAATATTTTTGCCAATATTTTTATTTCTTATTGTGACAGCTCTATGGGCTCAAGAAAGTCCAATGGTTTCTGTTAAAAGGGGGAGTTATATCCCCCTTTACGGAACCGAAGATAAAAAACCTGCAAAAGTCAGTGCATTTGAAATAGATGTTTTCCCTATTACCAATGCACAATATGTGGTTTTTCTAAAAAACAATCCAGAGTACGGCCGTTCCAAAATCAAAAGAATTTTTGCTGACAAAAGTTATTTATCCCATTGGGAAAGTGAGTTCAACTATGGCAAGACCAATTTAAGTAATGGCCCCGTTACCAATATTTCATGGTTTGCTGCCAGAAAATATTGCGAATGCCAAGGAAAGAGATTGCCCACTATGGATGAATGGGAATATGTGGCTATGGCTGATGAAAAACGGATTGATGCCAGAACAAAAGCGGCGTTTAACAAATATATTTTAGCCTCTTATGAAAAACCCAAAACCTATCTAAATCCAATAGGAAAAACCTTCAAAAATTATTGGGGAGTTTATGATATGCATGGTTTGGTTTGGGAATGGACTTCGGACTTCAACAGTATTTTCCTTTCTGGAGAATCTAGAAAAGACAAGGACAGTGATAAAAATCTCTTTTGCGGAAGTGCTTCTATAAACGCAACCGATCTGATGAATTATGCCGCTTTTATGCGATATGCTTTTAGAGGGAGTCTTAAAGCGAGTTACACTACTAAAAACTTAGGGTTTCGATGTGCTAAGGATGTTGAATAAATATTGGACCAAATACAATTAAACCAATGAAATCAAAAATTCAAAATTATAAAAAATTCAAAATTTCTGGAGGTATGGGTAAAATACTGTTTCTGGGATTTACCTTTATTCTTTTATTGTTGCAGTCTTGTAACGGTAAAATAGAGGGAAATAACTCTGAAAACAAGCTTGTGGAAAAAGGAACAGAAAATCGTATTTCAGACTTGTCAATCTATAATCTACCGTCAAAATGGACTAATCAAGATGGTAAAACCGTCACGATGGTGGATCTTAAAGGGAAAGTGCTGGTTTTGGTAATGATTTATACATCTTGTAAATCAGCGTGCCCAAGGTTAGTGGCAGATATGCGCAATATTGAATCACGCTTACCTGAAAATATCAAAAAAAATGTTACACTCGTTTTAGTGAGCATCGACCCAACTGTTGATACTCCGGAGCGTTTGAAAACGTTCTCTATAGAAAATAAAATGGAAGGGAATCAATGGGTTTTCTTGCGTTCGACAGAAGAAAATACTCGTGAATTTTCAGCGGTTTTGGCTGTAAATTACAAAAAAATATCACCTATGGATTTTTCACACTCCAATATTATCAGCGTTTTTAATGCCGAAGGAGAATTAGCTTTTCAACAAGAAGGCTTAGGAGTGAATTCAGATGAAACCATAAAAAAAATAAACGAAGAAGCTGAAAAGCTAAATTAAATAAAAAATGAAAACACTTAAAAATATTAGTTTGTCTGTTTTAGGAATGATGAGTCTAACGACTTTTGCTCAAGAATTTGATGCAAGCCTACAACTCAGACCGCGTTATGAGTACCGAAATGGGTTTAAAAGTCTAATTAAAGATTCTGAAGATGCGACTTCTTTTATTTCTCAGCGTTCCCGTTTAAATTTAAATTACAAACAGGAAAAACTGAAAGCAAAATTAAGTTTGCAAAACATTCGCACATGGGGAGATGCGGCTACAACAACTACAGTTGATAAAAACGGAGTTGCGGTATTTGAAGCATGGGCACAATATGATTTTGATGCCAAATGGAGTGCGCGTTTGGGACGTCAGGTTTTGTCTTATGACAACCAAAGAATTTTGGGAGAAATTGACTGGGCACAACAAGGACAAAGTCATGATGCTGCTGTTATCTCTTTCCATCCAATAAACCATCAGTTGGATTTAGGATTTGCATTAAACGCAGATGCCGAAAATTTAGTGGCCCCAATTACACCCTATACCACCAATTACAAATCGTTGCAATATGCCTGGTACCATACTCAATTTAGTAAGTTGAACATGAGTTTGTTATTTATGAATACTGGTTATGAATTCGCAAAAACGCTTACTGATTTAGAAGTAGATTACAAACAGACTTTTGGAACTTATCTTTCTTATAAAGAAAATAAATGGGATGTTAATTTAGGTTTGTACGGGCAATCTGGAAAAAGCGGCAATCAAGACGTGAATGCTTTCTATGCCGGGGCAAATTTAGCTTATGCGATAACTGGAAAATTTAAAGCGGGATTAGGGTATGAATTCCTTTCTGGGAAAGACCAAGATGATACGAGTACGGATTTCAAATCATTCACGCCTCTTTTCGGTACAAATCATGGATTTAATGGGTTTATGGATTATTTCTACGTTGGGAATCACCAAAACAATGTTGGTTTGAGCGATGCTTTTCTGAAATTAAATTATACCCAAAATAAATGGCAGTTTAGCTTAACTCCACATTTATTCTCAGCTCCGAATACAGTTTTGGATGCTGCCAATGCAAAAATGGACAGCTATTTGGGTACAGAAATAGATTTCACTGCGGGTTATGCGCTTCAAAAAGACATTATGGCTAAAGCAGGATATTCTCAAATGTTCGGTTCAAATACATTGGAAAGACTTAAAGGTGGAGATGCTAGTAACACAAACAATTGGGTTTGGGTTATGGTTTCATTTAGTCCAAAGCTTTTCACCATAAAATAAATTAGGGTTTAGTTCTTAGTTAATCAAATACTGTGTTGGTTTCGCAGTTGAATATGGGTTTATGTTATTAGTTTGAAAGGCTGTGCTGGTTAGCACAGCCTTTTTTTTATTTTGTAAAATGAGATAAAGTCTAAATATTATGGATATTATGGTATGGATAAATCATTTTGAATCGTATTTTTGAATTTAAATAAAACACAACACATGGTTTCAGTTCAGGACGCTTTTTCGATATTAAAAAACAAATTGCCAGAATCCAAGGAAGTAGAATACCCGTTATTGCAAGCGCGAAAACATGTGCTGTCTCAAAACCTTTATTCACCTATAAATATGCCGCCTTTCAGGCAATCCGCAATGGATGGATTTGCATTGTGTTTACACCATGGTTTAGAATATACTATTATTGGCGAAATTAA
>NZ_DATBVQ010000065.1:0-2348 GCF_036515215.1 Flavobacterium sp. | reverse complement strand
TGAAATCCAGTAGGTCTTCATACTTAAGAGTATTCGTTTTTAGGGTAAAGTGCATATTTGTTCTTAAATCGTATATCCAGAGCTTCTCTGTCCATGGCTTTTCGCTGGCAGGTTTCCTGTCAAAGAAAAGCACGTTGGCTTTTACTCCCTGCGCGTAAAACACGCCTGTTGGAAGCCTCAAAAGAGTATGAACATCGCATTCCTGCAGCAGCTTTCTCCTCACAGTCTCGCCTGCGCCGCCTTCGAAGAGCACGTTGTCAGGCACAACGATTGCGGCTTTCCCGTTTATCTTCAGCAGCGTTTTCACATGCTGAAGGAAGTTCAACTGTTTGTTGGATGTCGTCGCCCAGAAATCCTGTCGCTCATAAGTTTGAGATTCTTTATCCGCTTTTCCTTCTCCGTTTACGATTGTATAGCTGCTTTTCTTGCCAAAGGGTGGATTGGTGAGCACAATATCAAAGCGATCTCCAGGGTCTGAGGCAAGCGTATCGGTTACTACCTGACATTAAGGGTTTGAAAGGCTACAAAATCCACCTTTTCTAAGAAACCACAACCAACAGAACTATTTTCGATCGAAATCCTTTTATACTTTGTAGTCTATATATAGACTACATGGCTAAAACAAGGATTAAACGTGGAAATAAGGTGTATGTTTATGAACGTGAGAACTATCGGGACGAATTTGGAAAAGTAAAACACCGAAAAGCTCAGTACTTGGGGATTGAAGAAACAATAGATGGAAAAACCCGAATTATTCCACCCAAAAAACGCCAGAAGGACATAGAAATAACAAGTTCAGTAAGATATGGGGATATAGCAACTCTATACACTCTTTTGAAAAAATATAACATCATAGACACTTTAAACGACTTAATTCCAAGAAGAGGTTTGCCGGTAGGGGAAGTTCTCACAACACTTGCAGTCAACCATATAGTCAATAGGGAAACCCTAAACATGCTTTCAAAATGGTATCAGGATACAGCACTCGAAGATTTCATAAAAATACCATCAGACAAATTAAACTCAACAAATCTTGGTGCTGTTATGGGCACTGTGAAAAAATTAGTACCAGAGGGCATAGTTGATGTATGTATCAAATTATTCGATAAAATAAAACATCTTGAAACCGGGTCAACATCATTGCTTTATGACATAACTTCGACATATTTCTATTCAACAAAACTTCCAAAAGCAAGATACGGACATAACAGGGATGAGAATAACCAGCCTCAAATAAACATCTCATTGGTTGCCACAAAAGACAAAGGGCTGCCAATATTTTTCAGGACTTATGAAGGAAATATAACCGACGTAACCACAATCAAGCAAATGATTCTTGATGTTAAACGTATAGATTTCAATATTGATGCATTAATACTTGATAGGGGAATGGCATCAAAAACCAATTTAAAGGCTCTTGCCGGAAACCAGATCAAAATAATTGGTGGAATACCTTTGACCTCAAATGAGGCAAAAGAGCTTGTAGAATGTGATATTTCTGAGGAAAACGAATTGATACGACCCTCTGGGCTAATTTATTATGAGGATAAACCTGAAACACTATTTGGCATAAAAGGAAGAGCTATTGTCTGTTTTAATCATACCGATCTTGAACACGAACGTTCTCTCAGATTGAAAAAAATAGCGGTGGCCGAGAAACGAATTGCTGAGATTTTCAATTCACACGAGTGTAATGAAAACTTAAGTTGCTTGGAGAATGAAATAAAAGCAGCTATCAAAGGGGTTTCTGATTATTTCATTGTCACAAATGATGATGGCAAAGTTAGCGTTAGCCCTAATGTGGATAATCGAAAAAAAGCAAAACTCCGAGATGGAAAATGCTTGATTTTTACTACTGATTTTGAAAAAAATGCTCCTGAAGTAATCTCTCTTTATTTTGAAAAAGATATAATAGAAAAAATTTTTAATTGTTTTAAGAGTTGGCTTGACTTGCAACCGGTCAGGCATTTTGATGAAGGGCATATCGATGTTTATGTTTTTGTTTGTTATCTCGCGTATCTGACACTTGCTCTGTATAAACATCATCTTGGTACCAATGGTTGGGAAGGGGTCAAGGAGAGTTTGGATGAACTGGGAAGGATTAGAAAAACAACCCTTACCCTGGGTGGAGAGAAAATTGATAAAATCACTGTTCTCACGAAGGAACAAAAGGAGATTATTGAAAAATTGGATTTGAAGGATAAGCTTTTTTTGGGATGTAGTCTATAAAACCCTGAAAGTCAGGTTATTAGGAAATTACAGCCAGAATCAATCTTAGGATTGGTTTTTAAGGCTTTAGGATGGTGAATTTGAATATGAAAATTGGTCCGAATGAAAACTCCAAAAAT
>NZ_DATBVQ010000064.1:0-4934 GCF_036515215.1 Flavobacterium sp. | reverse complement strand
CAAGATGCAACCACACCACGGTCGCCGCCACCAATAATCAAAGGAATTCCCTCCAGTTTTGAATTCCCCAATCTTTCGCAGGACACAAAAAAAGTATCCAAATCCATATGTACAATCGCCCGTCCCATAATCATCTCATTTTATACACAACAAAATTAGCACGGATTGTAACAAAATTGATTATATTTGTTGTTCCAAATTGTAACAAAATCAACATGTCTTTATTTTCCGACAACATCAGGAACCTTAGGGTCAAACAGAAAATTTCACAGGAGAAACTAGCCGAGTCGCTGGCAATAACCAGGGGGAGGTACGTCAAATATGAAGACGGAACTTCGGAAGCGCCTTATGAAATTCTGAAAAAAATAGCCCATTATTACCACATCAGCATTGACCTGCTGCTTTCGGTCGATGTCCGGAAAATACCCATGGATGATTTGTTAAAACTCGAGGACAATAGGATATTGCTGCCCATCACGGTAGACAGGGAAGGGGACAGCTTTATTGAAATTGTTCCCCATAAAGCGAGGGCCGGTTACCTTAGCGGTTATTCCGACCCTGAATTTATCGAAAACCTACAGCACATTTCGTTGCCGTGGCTGCGCAATGGAAAATTCAGGGCTTTCCCCGTGGATGGTGATTCTATGCCGCCCCACAAAAGCGGTTTTTTTATCGTGGGTCGTTATGTGGAAAAACTGGGTGACGTGATGGACGGTAAGACTTACATATTGCTGACCAAAAACGAAGGGATTGTTTACAAGAGACTGAACAAGAACGGAAAAAACGCATTGGTGCTCCATTCGGACAACGCCTATTATAAATCCTATGAGGTTAAGGCTTCGGAAATCCTTGAAATTTGGGAATTTGCCTGCAGCTTTGCCACCGAAGAATTCAGCCCTGATGATTTGAACCCGGAAAGCTTGAGAAATGCACTGATGGAATTGAGGAGAGAGGTTAGGGAAGTGAAGGATAAGCTTTCCTAAACAGATTTCAGCCATTTAGGCAGTTGATTTATACAGCTGAGTCGGTTTCTTAAGCAAAAGAAGCATCAGGTCTAATTGTTTTTTCAATCAACAATGCGCCTGTTTTTTTCCAATCTGAAAAGGCTTTGGAGAGAATTTCTCCTCAATTTTCAGGGGCAGACCACTAATGAAGAGAAAAATAGTCTTTTTTCGGGATATTTCATGCGGGTCCACAAGTTTTATATTGTAGTCATTGCTGAAATTAAGGATTGGGAGCGGAATAGAGAATTAATCCATGAGGCTATAATTCTGGGGGCTATCACTTATAGAAGAGCAATCAAATTTAAAATAGTCCACACAATCAAAAGTTGAAATTGAGTATAAAATTGACATTGCTCATGTTGGTTTTATTGAAAATGTAATTTTTGTTATCATAGCTTTCACCCACATTGAACTTATGCACATACAATAACTGCGCATCAAAGCCTTTTAACATACCCTGAAATTGGTAGCGAACATCCGCATTAGTTTGAACATAAGAAGGCAATCCGTATTTATTTAACGAAGCGTTTTTCACATCCGGCAAATCAAAATATCCCACCGCCAGATGGGATTTGAATGTTTTTTTAGGATCCGTATATTGTATTTTGGTCATGACCGCGTGCACATCTCCAAAACCTTCATTTCTTTCCCGTGCCATAAAGGTATAAAACGGGTCTCGTCCCCATTCCCGGGGCATCAAGTACCTTCCTTTGGCCGTTATTCGGTTGTAATTTAAAATGATTTCTATTTTTTTGTTTTGCCAGCCTAACCTTCCTCCAAAAGTTTGAGAATTGCCATTTTTTTCAAAATAGGTTTTGCTTTGGTCCTCATTCCCGCCAAAATTCAATGCGTTTTGGTATATTGTCTGAAAACCGAAAAGTAGTTTTGAGTTCGGATTCAGATCGTATTTATAGTCCATTTGCAATAGTGCCGAATTGAATAGATTCTCTGCATACTGATTCCACAAAAGCGTTTTTAAATTCTTTATCGATTCATTTTGTACGCCGACAATATAGATGCCGTCACTGTCTAAATTTCCGGCGTAATCAGACTTCGTTCCATCAGCATTCACACCGGTTGGATAAATCCCTATGGATTCTCCAACTCTAAAATATTTCATCGTACTTCGTGGCGAAATTCCGTATAGGTAACCCGCATTAATTGTAGTTTTTTTTATTTCATTAAAATCAACCCAAATTCCATCCACTTCTGTAGGCCGCATCCTCCCGTCCTGCAGGTTTATGAAAGAGGTGTTCATCAGTTGTTTTCCAAGGGTTACAGTCGAATTTTTATAGTTGTATTTTAAATATAATTCTTCTAAGCGGCTTAAATTGCCTTTACTGGATGCATTTTGAATGTCAAAAAGCCCCACTTCGTACCTGTTGGATGAATTTGTTAGGGGGTCTTTTTCAGAAAGATCAGAGGAGCCCATATCATAAATGTAATAGCCGCTGACGCCAAATTGAAAACCATGAAATTTAGCCGTTTCAAATTTTACGCCGCCTCCAAGTGCATTGGCATAATAATCGGATAAGCCACTTTCATTGTTGGTGGCCATGAAAAAATAGCGAAAATGGCCACTGAAGTTTCCGTTTTTGAAAGCCTTTAAAACCGATGCGGAATCAATTTTTTCGTCACTTTTTTCTTTCCAAACCGATGGCTTATCTGAAATTTCCTGATGTTGTGCTTTGGTATTTATGACAAAAAGTATGGAAGCAAGGATATAAATCCGAGCGAAAAATTTTTTCATTTTTGAACGTTTAGATTTGGTACAAAAATAATCCCATTCATATGAATGGGAGGTAACTATTATCACATTGACCAAAAAATAAAGTCGAATGCTTTACGCATTCGACTTTATGACTTTATGACTTTTGACTTTACGACTTAAATATTTACCTGAAAGTATAATCAACACCGGTAACCTGGGTTAATAGTGTCTCTGGAGCGTCAAGAATTATGGCGTTTTTTTGCGGCGTAGGCGTAACGGGAGAGTTTTGTTTTAAATACTCTTTCATTACCGAATGCAAGGTTGAAGTGGTGTTTTTGGCATCCACAACGCCTTTCATCCTGCAAAGCATGTCCACAGGGTCTCCGTCACGTTCACAGGCCATTATGGAATACATTTTTTCAGGATCTATCGGCATATTTTTTACCGTAATGCTTTGCACTCTTTTGCCTATTTCGGAAAAAGCATTAAATCGCACTTCCATTCCTTTGAACTTCACCACCCAGCCACCAAAACGTTTTGAAGCGTCTTCGGCAAAAACATTGTTTAGTTCTTTTTCTAACCAGTTTTTCAATTGGTTTCCGGTCACTTTTGCTGTTCTAACCGTACTGTCCACGGGTAACATATCAAAAATAAATCCGTTTGTGATGGGAATATTTCCGGTCTGGTCCGGAGTTGTTTTTGGAGGACAAAAGCGGAATCCATTAGAAAGATTAATGTCAATTTCAGGGAATTTCCAGTTTAAAGCATTCAGAATCATCGTGTCAATGGGATTTTCCACCACAAAATAACGGTACAAAGGAATCGTGCTGTATCCAATAACCTGATTGATTTGTTCCTGATAAACGGATTCTTTTTCTTTTAATAATTTTTCGATTTCGGAATCCGGTTTTATTTTAGGGGAATCAACTTCGAGTAGCTCATAGTTGTCTTTAATGACTTTTCCGTTGAGAATGGTCAAATCTAATTTTCCAATAAATGAACCAAATGCTCCTGGTTCTACTACTTTTGAATATTTACAAACTATAGGTTTCCGAACTCTTTCGTGTGTATCACCTCCTAAAATATAATTGACACCCTCACATTCGGGACGGTTTGCTAATGCGATTTGCTGCGATAAACCAAGGTGTGCAATCATAATTACATAGCTGCATTGTTCCTGATTTCGAAGTACATCCACATAATGGGCCAGATTTTCTTCGGGATTAGTATAAATGATTCCTTTGCTGTAATTTGGGCTCTGTCTCAAGGGTACTAGTGGATCTGTATAGCCTAAAAAACCGATTTTTGCTCCGGCTATGTGCCAAATCGTATAGGGTTGAAAAATAAGTTCGCCACGTTTTCCGTCGCCTAAATCATGGTACATATTCGTACAGATTTTTGGTGCATCCAAAGAACCCAAAAGGGTTTGCATTCTCTTTTTTCCGTAAATCACTTCCCAGTTTCCAGGCAAGTACAAATCGTAATCCAACGCATTTAAAATAGGAACAAAAGCTTCACCGGTTGTTTCTACACTTAATTCGCTACCCTGAAACATATCGCCAGTGTCAATGATATAGGTGTTTGGATTTTTCTTTTTGAGTTGTTTCAGTAAAGTTGCCATATAGGCATAACCGCCCGTTTTTCTAAAAACCGCTTTCCCATTTTCCCAAAACAATTCGTCATGCGGATGAATCTGGCAATGCACATCGGTCGTTTGAAGAATAGAAATCGTTTGAGGTTTGCTTCGGTCAATTGCTGTATCCAGATTCACTTCTTCCATTTGGGTCGTATTTGCAATAGCAGATAATGGCGAAATAATTGCAGCGCCCAGACCTAATGTTCCTACAGATTTTAGAAAGTTTCTTCGGTTATTGCTCATGTTCTTAGTTTTTTTAGTTTAGTTTTTGCAGATTTTAATAGATAAACCCGCAAAAGATATAATGGTGCAGATGGTGCGAAATTTTGATATTATTGATTTAGAATCCCCCTTTAATATAACTCCAGCCTTGTTCTTGTTTTTTACAACTTCGGCAATTCCTGCGGGCACATATTCTATTTCAGCGATCAATTGTTCTTTAGTTATTTTTCTGTCCTTTCACATAATCCAATGATAAAGAGAGTCGTTAGTTTTAGAATTTTCATTTGTTTTATGTTTTAGATTTCAATTTCTCCTCAGCCTCCTCCATTTTCTTTTTTTCCTTTTTTATGGGTTTAAATGG
>NZ_DATBVQ010000063.1:0-26760 GCF_036515215.1 Flavobacterium sp. | reverse complement strand
CGCCCGCCCCGGACATCATCCATGAAGGTGCCGGCCATGCCCCGATTATCGCCAACCCGGAATATGCGGAATACCTGCGCCGTTTTGGAGAAATAGGCTGCAAGGCGATTTCTTCGGATAAGGATTACCAGATGTATGAAGCCATCAGACTGCTGTCGATAGTCAAAGAAGCGGAAGACACGCCACAGGCAACCATTGACGCGGCCGAAAAGGCGGTGGAAGATTTGCAGAATAACATGGGCGAATTGTCCGAGATGGCGCAAATCAGAAACTTACACTGGTGGACCGTAGAATATGGTTTGATAGGAACTGTTGAAAACCCAAAGATTTACGGTGCCGGCTTGCTATCTTCTATAGGCGAAAGCGCTTATTGCATGACAGACAAGGTGAAGAAAATCCCTTATGACATATCGGCCGCGAACCAGAGTTTTGACATCACCAAGCTGCAACCTCAGCTTTATGTAACGCCCACTTTTGCGTACCTGAATTTGGTCCTGGAGGAGTTTGCCAACAAAATGGCGCTAAGAACAGGCGGATTATCCGGAATAGAGAAACTGATCGACTCGGCCGCTTTAGGAACTATTGAATTGAGTACCGGCTTGCAAGTTTCGGGTGTTTTCACTAAGGTGATCGCACATGAAGGCAAACCTATTTATATACAAACCACAGGAAAGACAGCTTTGGCTTCCCGCGAAAAGGAATTGGTTGGTCACGGAACACTGACCCATGCGGAAGGTTTTGGTAGCCCGATTGGGAAACTGAAAGGCATCAATCTCGCCATTGAAGATATGAGTCCGAAAGACCTGAACGCTTACAACATAACGGAAGGCAACAGCGTGAAACTGGAGTTTGAAGGCAACATCACCGTTGAAGGAGAAATCGTTACGGGTTCCAGAAACCTGCAGGGAGAAATCATCCTTATCCGTATGAACAATTGCACGGTGACCCATGGCGAAACTGTTTTGTTCCAACCGGAATGGGGCGTTTACGACATGGCGGTGGGCAAGAAATTGGTTTCGGCTTTTTCAGGCCCCGCCGACGTCAACAGTTTTGATTTGATCACGCATCTTCCTTCGAGCAAAACCATCAAGGCAAAACATACTCCCGAGCGCGATGATCTGGAGAAATTATACCAAACCGTTCGCTCCACAAGAGAAACGAAAGACATGGAAACTTCATTAGCCCCTGTTTTTCACAAATTAAAAGCGGACCATCCAAATGATTGGTTGCTGGCTGTTGAAATTGCGGAACTCTTGAAAGACAGAAACGAACCGCAACTACTGGAAGAAGTGATGATGTATCTTGAAAATTTGAAACAAAGAAGACCCGAAGTGACGCATTTGATCTCTGGAGGTTTGGACTTGATTTTCGAGAAAGAAAACGTGTAAAATTTTTAACCACGGATTCCCTGATTAAAAAGGGATTATATTATAAAAAATCAACCGCAAATTCGCTAAATATTTAATTAGCGAATTTGCGGTTTTTAATTTTTAAAACCCTCGTTCTTAAAGCTTTATTTGCTGATCAAAATCTTTTTCGCTTTCAATCACTTTCCCTTCGTATTTCAAGGTCCAGCCTAACGTACTGGTAGTAATTAGCAGCTTCGATAATTCACTGATCAGACGGTTTTGGGCATTGGTCTTGAGCGTTGATTTTTGAATTTTCTTGGACAAATTTGCTTTAACCGATTTGTTGATTTTATTGTAGTCATCTCCCGTAAACGGATTTAACTTGCTTTGCTCCACATCATAAAATTTAATGTCGGGGCTAATCTTTATTTCTTCTTTCGGAATGTTGACTATCGTGATTGTCTTGTTCTTTTCATCGATATCGTATTTCATTTTATGCAAATCATAAGCAACGGTCACATCTGCATTTACGACAATCAATGCTTTTTTGTCGAAGGAAACTATACCCAGTAGGTATTTCTCTTGGTTTTTGTACGTTATCACTTCAGAGTAATGTCCTTCGGTCACTACTAGTTTCCCCACATTTAGGATTTGTTGCTGAATCAAACCAGCGCCATCTATAACAGTAGCATCATCTGCTTTTTTAAATTCACAAAACTTGAATAACAGTACCACTGTTACTATTAACCCTATAAAAACTAAAAGTCTTTTTAACATAATTAAAATTTCATGAATGAATATTGTGAAACCATTTTGCTGATTTTATCTTGTAAATTGGCTTCAAATTTTTGATGGCTTTCCGAATCCGGGTTGAAAGGTCTGTGTTGTAGTGATTTTTGAATTGTAGCAACGGCATCCATTGTTTCGTAAGCTGTTTCGGCAATATTTGTTTCCTTGAAACGCTCCCAAATGTAATCGATGGCCACTTGGTTGGGGTGCAACATATCTTCCGCATAGAAACGGTAGTCGCGGAGTTCGTCCATCATGATTTCGTAACTGGTAAAATAATTGATAATTGATAATTGGCAATTGATAATTTGATGCAATGCAGCTATTAGATTCGATTTACTCCATTGATTTTCCACAAAACCGTCTTTGATGTGGCGCACGGGAGAAACCGTGAAAACGACACTGCAATTGGGGTTGACAGAATGAATGAATTTCAGCGTGTTGGCAATCGATTCTTGAATTTCGCCAACTGAAAGCAATTCTTTTCTGAACTGCTTTTGCGGCACTTTATGGCAATTGGCAACAATTGCATCGCTTTGGATGTTTCGATACACCCACGAGGTTCCATAAGTGATAATCACATGGGAAGCTTCCCGTAATTGCCTGCTTGTGGATATCAGTATTTCGTTTAAAGATTCTAACAGTGTCTCTTTATTTGAATTGCTTAAATCTGAATGCGCGTCAAAACAATGCCAGCGTTCATTGTGATAAAAAATGTCGCTTTCCGTGAATCGCTTTCCGGAAACGGCAAAATTGACCAGCTTCTCGATCGCCAACGGATGAAACAAGATCCCAAAAGGATTGCAAACATTCTGCAGCTTATAATAATCCAGCTTCTCGGACATATTGACGGCAAAACAAGAACCCAAAGACACAATCTTAGAATTGTAGTCAATGAGATGATCGCTTTTAGGAATGGGCACCGGAGTTCTGAATTGCATCGAGGTAATTTTTAAACAAATATGATTCTTTTTTCACAAATAAAAAAGCCAGACACACAAAGTGCCTGGCTTATTGGAATAGTCAAATGTTAAACCACTACCTCAACATTAATCATAAAAAAACTGCGTTGAAGTTTTTCCGTTGCTATCGGTTGCAACTTCAGTAAGCGGATAATCTTGCGAGTTATAGGTGAAAACAGAAGTGGATTGAACGTTATTTTCAACAGAAGTGGAAATAATGTTATGCAGAATTCCAGAAGCCTCTCCATCAATAAAAGAAATTTTATTTAAACCCAGAATGTTTTTTGCAGGATTGTTTTTAGTATCATACGTATAGCTATAATCAACACCGTAAGTCGAAACATATTCAGCAACTTCGCCATCAGCAAATGTAATTGTTGCCGTTCCGTCAAAAATAGTTTGGGTATTGTCATCTCCAGAATAGGCTTTCACCGCAATGGTGTTGTCTGAATTATAGGTGTATTCTTCCCTAAAACCTTCATTATATTCCGGATCAACCCTAACAAAACCAACCAGTCTTTTGTTGGCATCGTAGGTATAAGTGTTTCGCTGAAATACTAATCCATCAGAAAGTTTAATTTCCATTTTGGTGATCATGTCTTGGTCATAAGTCCAATAAATAGTCCCTTCCCCTTCGCTATCTGTAATAGCAACCAATTGATTTCCGTTGTATGTATAATTCAACGTAAAGCTTGAACCATCTTCATCGGTAACAATCATCCTTTTCAACAAAAGTGAACTGTTAACATCAGGTATGTCCACTTTTTCGTTTTCTGAACAAGAGCTTAACACGAATAAAAACGCGGTCATTAAGCAAAGTATTTTTTTCATATTTTATAAAATTTATTAGTAAAATTCTATTAAATGTAGCACAAAAATTCATACGTGCCTAATTCTAAAACATTAAAAAAGGAAAAACCAAATGTATTTGGGTAGATTAGAAGTTGCTGAAAAATCTAATAGAAGTACTGCGATTTCACATAATCGGAATTTCCTTCAACAGGCATCGCTGATTCTGAAATCTTCTCGGTGGGATAGCCATCTTCATCGTATTTGAAAGTGCTCTTATAAAAATTGGCCGATGAGGTGATTTGGTCATTTTTGGCAGAAGTATTAGTTACCACACTTATCAAACTATTGTTTGCGGAAATAATATCGTTTTGATCCAGCAGCTTCTCGTAGCCCAATACTGAATGAAAAGGATTGTTTTTGGAATCGTATTCAAAGCTTATGCTATAGGTCAAGGTAACTCCTGAAGGAGCGCTATCAAACGTCCTGGCGTCTTTAATTAAATTTTTATTTTTGAAATACAAAATGCCATGGCATATTTTAACATCTTGGTTACCTGCCTTTAGGTCCAGTTTTTCATAGGCAATCGAGCCGTCCGAATTGGGAGTATAATTTATTATGTAGTTATTTAAAGACTTCGCGCTTAGCAATTGACCTCTTAGATAGCTATATTCTATGGTACTGCTGACGGCCGTTGCTTTGTCTAAAACTATAACTTTGGTTATGAGTCCATCCATATAACTGAACTCTGTTCGTTGCTTAGTTCCATCAATGCTTTTAATTTCGTTACCATTATAGCTAAAATCAGTGGTCTCTGATGTTCCGTCTGCAGAAACCTCTACTAACTGTTTTAGTAATTTGCCGCTATCATCCTTGTCTTTGGAGCAAGAATAAAAAACCGCTAAAAAGGCGGAGACAATCCAAATTATGTTAAATGCTTTCTTCATTAAAAGATCCTTAAAAAACAGTCTGTATTGTGTTGAAATTTAACAACATAGGCGCGAATAAAAATCAAATATACAAAATCTAAATCAATGATTTTGCATCTTTAAATAATTGAAACTTAAATTAAAAGCAAAAGGGCGAAATTATTCGCCCTTTTGCTTATTCTATGTACTACTTTTTTTTGATTTTGCTATTTGACGAAATCAATCGCTTTTTCCAAAGCTTCTTGTATTCCCTCAACCTTCTTTCCTCCTGCGGTAGCGAAAAACGGTTGCCCTCCGCCCCCGCCTTGGATAAATTTTCCCAATTCACGAACCACTTGTCCCGCATTAAGTTTCCTGTCGGCAACAAGTTCTTTAGAGATATAACAGCTCAGCATTGGTTTTCCTTCCTCGGCTGTCGCCAAAACAAGGAATAGGTTACTCCCTAAACTACCCAATTCATAGGCCAAATCTTTTGCCCCATCAGGACTCAAATCGACTTGCTTCGCCAAGAATTGAATGCCGTTTATTTCTTGTAATTCTTTCGCCAATTCCCCTTTCATGTTCTTGGCCTTGTCTCTCAATAGGGATTCCAACTGTTTTTTCAATTTGGCGTTTTCGTCCTGCAAAGAAACAACTGCCTTCAATGAATCTTGCGGATTTTTCAGCGCGCTTTTGATTTCACCCAACAGTTCTTCATTTGAAGCAAAAAAGGCTTTTACGGCATCCCCCGTGATGGCTTCGACACGTCGAATTCCCGCGGCAACCGCTCCTTCGGAAACAATCTTGAAATACCAAATATCGGCAGTATTATTTACGTGAATTCCACCGCAAAGTTCCATACTCTCGCCAAACTTAATTGCGCGAACATGATCGCCATATTTCTCCCCAAACAATGCCATTGCGCCTTCTTCTACCGCTTGCGCGAAAGGAATGTCTCGTCTTTCTATCAATGGTATATGCTGTTGGATTTTTGCGTTTACAAAGTCTTCCACTTGCTGCAATTCTTCATCAGTCACTTTTGCGAAGTGAGAGAAATCAAAACGCAGGTGTTTCGGGCTCACCAAAGATCCTTTTTGTTCTACATGCGTTCCCAAAATGCTTCGAAGCGCCTGATGCATCAAGTGAGTCGCCGAGTGATTCTTAGCGGTATCCGCTCTCAATTTAGTATCCACTTTTGCCACAAAACTCGCATTTACGTTTGACGGTAAACTTTTTGCAAAATGCAAAATCAGGTTGTTTTCTTTTTTTGTATCTATAATTTCGATAGTCTCATTTGCCGAAACCAAAATTCCTTTATCACCAATTTGCCCTCCTCCTTCCGGATAAAATGGTGTTTTGTCCAGAACAATTTGATACAAAAGGCCATCTTTTTTAGAATCAACTTTACGAATGCGGGTAATTTTTACTTCCGATTCCGTTTGATCATAACCTACAAATGTTTCTACATTCCCTGGAATTAAAACGGTCCAATCCTCTGTTGAAATTTCAGAAGCCGCACGCGAACGCGCTTTTTGCTCCTGCATCGCTTTATCAAAACCGGCTTCGTCTAACTCCAGACCTCTTTCTCTTAAAATCAAGGCTGTTAGATCCTTTGGAAAACCAAAAGTGTCATACAGTTCAAATGCTTTAGCACCTGCAACTTCCTTGCCTTTTGTGTCTGCAATAACATTTTCCAGCAACTGTAAGCCTTGGTCTAAGGTTCTTAAGAAAGAAGCTTCTTCCTCACGAATTACGTTGGTCACTAAGTTTTGTTGCGATTTTATCTCTGGGAAAAATTCGCCCATTTGGTCGGCTAAAACGGACACTAATTGATAGATAAATGGTTCCTTGGTATTCAAGAAAGTAAATCCGTAACGAATGGCACGACGCAAAATTCTGCGGATAACGTATCCCGCACCGGTATTTGACGGCAATTGTCCATCAGCGATAGCGAAAGCTACAGCACGAACGTGATCTACGATCACACGAATTGCGATATTGGTTTTATTTTGCTCTTCGCTTATATCTTTAAGCTCGTTTGGAGTGTATTTTAATCCTGTGATCTTTTCCACTTTTTCAATAAGCGGTGTAAATACATCGGTGTCATAGTTTGAAGTCACATTTTGCATAGCCATGCACAAACGCTCAAAGCCCATTCCGGTATCAACGTGTTTAGAAGGTAATTTTTCCAATGTACCATCGGCCTTACGGTTGAATTCCATAAATACATTGTTCCAAATTTCCACCACTTGCGGATGATCAGCATTCACTAGACTTCTGCCCGAAACCGTAGCTCTCTCCTCGTCAGTACGCAAATCAATATGAATTTCAGAACAAGGTCCGCACGGTCCCTGGTCCCCCATTTCCCAGAAATTATCTTTTTTGTTGCCCAGAATTATGCGGTCTTCGGGTACAAATTGTTTCCAAATATCATATGCTTCTTGGTCAAAAGGTACATCCTCCGCTTCGTTCCCTTCAAACACTGAAACGTACAGACGGTCTTTGTCTAATTTTAACACCTCAGTCAAAAATTCCCAAGCCCAGGCCAAAGCCTCTTCTTTGAAATAATCGCCAAAAGACCAATTCCCCAGCATCTCAAACATGGTGTGGTGGTAGGTATCAAAACCTACATCCTCTAAATCGTTATGCTTTCCTGATACACGAAGACATTTTTGGGTGTCAGCAATTCTAGTGCTTTTTGGCGTGGCATTCCCGAGGAAATATTCTTTGAACTGCGCCATCCCGGAGTTGTTGAACATCAAAGTAGGATCGTCTTTAAGAACTATTGGAGCCGAAGGAACAATTAAGTGGCCTTTACTTTGAAAAAAATCTAGAAATTGTTTACGTACGTCTTTTGAGTTCATTATTTTGATTTAAAAATTTAAAGATTGAATAATTTAAAAATTTAAGCGGCTTGACTTCCTCTTTAAATCTTTCAATTATTCAATCTTTCAATATTAATGCCCCAGATAGCAGTGGAAAGCTTCGAGATTAGACAATCTATTTTTTTCTTGAGGCGGCAGAGCGACCATAGGAAGCTCCTGCAGGATCATTAGAAAAAAAAGATGCCAAACGAGAACTTGCAACGAATAGCTGGAATGGGCACATTATTTTATTTATTGTCGAAAAAAGTGCAGAACAAATGAAACATTTATTAAATTTGTTCAACTAACACTTTATAAAGTGCAAAAATAGGGTATTTTAAAATATGGCGAAAGTAAAATATTATTACGATTCGGAAAATCTGGCGTATCGAAAAATAAAGACAAAAAAAAGGAAGAAATTTGGTATCGGGATATTGTTTTTAGTGGCTTCCGCCTTATTTGGCTTTTTAAGTTTTGTCATTTTATTGAACACTCCTTATTTTGACACCCCAAAAGACAGACTGCTGATTCGCGAAATCGAGAATTTGAAGTTGAATTATGACGTTTTGAACAAAAGAATGGATCAGATTGACAACGTGATCGCAGCAGTTGAAGACCGCGACAACAATTTGTACCGTACCTATTTTAACACCTCACCAATACCGGAAGAAGAAAGAAAATCAGGTTTTGCAGATACAAATCGATATGCCGTTTTAGAAGGATATGACAATACCCAATTGGTATTAACTACAACAAAAAGGGTAGATGCACTCACTAAGGAATTGGCGATACAATCAAAATCTTTGGATCATATTTTAAAATTGGCTAAAGAGAAAAACAAATTGTTGGCTGCCATTCCTGCCATTCAGCCTGTCAGGAACGAAAACTTGAAAAGGATGGCGTCCGGTTTCGGATACCGCACGGATCCATTTACCAAGGCGCGTAAGATGCATGAGGGAATGGACTTTACGGCAAAAACAGGTGCACCCATTTTCGCCACTGGCGATGGTGTTGTATCTCAAGCTAACAGCAATGCTTCTGGTTTTGGAAATCATGTTGTCATTAGGCATGGTTATGGATACGAAACCTTGTATGCGCATTTGAGCAAATACAACTGCAAAGCGGGGCAAAGGGTTAAGCGAGGAGACATAATAGGATATGTAGGCAGCACCGGAAGATCGGAAGGCCCACATTTGCATTATGAGGTTCACAAAGACAAGAAAGTCGTGAATCCGCTCAATTTTTATTACGGAAACATTTCGGCAGTGGAATATGTGGCCATTTCAAAATTGGCCAACCAAGAGAACCAATCGTTGGATTAATTTGTAAACAGGATTTATAATGTCAGGTTTACTTTAGGTGTAACATTAAACTTTATACAAAAAAATGCATATTGAACTTTCTAAGGACAAAAGATACTATAGCATTGGTGAAGTCGCCAAAGCATTTGATGTAAACGCATCGCTGATTCGTTTTTGGGATTCCGAATTTGACATCCTAAAACCCAAAAAAAACGCAAAGGGCAATCGAATGTTTACCCCAGAAGACGTAACGAATTTACAGCTAATCTATCACCTGGTAAAAGAAAGGGGTTTTACGCTCGAGGGGGCAAAGACCCATCTGAAAGAGGGACAAAAGAAAACCTTAGATAAGTTTGAGATCATCAGAAAATTAGAAACCATAAGAACGCAATTAACAAATATTAAAAATCAACTTTAAAACTAAATAAACATGAAAAGATTTTTGCCTTGGATTATCGGAGCCGTTATTATTATTGGAATATATAGCTGGGTTAAGGGAATTAACAATACTGCTGTAACATTAAATCAAACTGTTGAGCAATCTTGGGGAGACGTACAGACAGCCTACCAGAGACGAAATGACTTGATCGGAAACTTGGTCAACACGGTAAAAGGTGCTGCCGACTTTGAAAAAAGCACTTTGACTGCAGTAATTGAAGCCCGCGCAAAAGCCACTTCTACAACTATAGATCCCGCTAACATCACCCCGGAACAGTTAGCCGAATTCAACAAAGCACAAAGCGGAGTTTCTTCAGCTTTATCAAGGTTGCTGGTTACTGTTGAAAGATACCCTGACCTGAAAGCCAATCAAAATTTCTTGAAGTTACAAGATGAATTGGCTAGCACCGAAAATCAAATTTTGACAGCCAGAACCCGTTTTAATGAGGCGGTAAAACCATACAACAATCACATTAAAACCTTCCCAAACAGCATCTTTGCAGGCATGTTTGGATTTAAGGAAAAAGCATATTTCACTGCCGTTGAAGGCGCTGAAAAACCGGTTGAAGTGAAATTCTAAACTTGCCCAAAAAGGGAATTAGCTTAGCATAAAAAGCACAAATACAAGAATCCACGGGCTTTACCGCCCGTGGAATTTGCGTAAAAAAACAAAACAAATGTCAAAAGTAGAAAGTTTTTTAACAACAGAAGAGGAGCAAGAAATTGTTGAAGCGATTCGTGTGGCCGAAAAAAACACCTCTGGAGAGATTAGGGTTCATCTAGAAAAAACAACCGCCTTGGATCCATTTGATCGTGCGCTGGAAGTTTTTAACGAACTAAAGATGGACGAAACTCAACTTAAAAATGGAGTTTTAATTTATCTAGCGGTCAAAGACAAAACCTTCGTGATTTGCGGCGATCAAGGAATAAATGACGTTGTTCAAAATGATTTTTGGGACAGCACAAAAGATGTTATGCTCGCTCATTTTAAAAATGGCAATTTTAAACAAGGTTTGATTGATGGTATTTTGAGAGCAGGGGAAGAACTGAAAAAACATTTTCCATGGTCCGAAGATGATACGAATGAATTATCAAACGAAATCTCAAAAGGATAATATGATTATACCCAAATTAAATAGCCCACTTTTTTTGAAATTCCTTGTTTGTTTATTGGTTACTCAAATAGGTTTTGCGCAATTTACAATACCAGAAAAACCCGCTTTTCAAACTAGCGTTTACGATTACGCTAATGTATTAAGCGCATCCGAGAAGGCACAACTGGAAGAGAAGCTTATACACTATGCCGACTCAACCACAACGCAAATTGTAGTAATTACAATTGAAAGCCTAAAAGGCGAAGATATTGGAATTCTTACTCCAAAATGGGGACATGAATGGGGCATTGGCGGAACCGCAAAAGACGACAATGGGGTTCTTATTTTATTGGCCAAAGCGGAAAGAAAAATATGGATTTCACCAGGCTACGGTCTTGAAGACAGGTTAACTGCAGGAATCGGAGGGGAAATTACAAGAAACATTATTATTCCAGAATTCAAAGCCGGAAGTTATTACAGAGGCCTGGACAAAGGAACTGATGCCCTTTTTGACGTTTTTAGCGGCAAGTACAAAGGGGAAAGAAAAAAAGAAACCAAAGGGAAGAGTTTCCCGATTTTCCCATTCATAATAATTATTGTTTTCATCCTAATCCTTATTTCAAAAAACAAAGGAGGCGGCGGCGGAAACTCAGGCAACAGAGGAGGTGGAGGACCCAGTTTACTGGATGTCATCATTCTGAGTAGTCTAGGACGTGGCGGTCACGGTGGTTTTGGCGGTGGTTCATCCGGCGGTGGCTTTGGCGGCGGCGGCGGCGGTTTCGGAGGAGGCTTCGGCGGTGGCGGATTCTCCGGAGGAGGCTCAGGAGGAAACTGGTAAAAAACTTTATAGATTATCGAAATAAGAAAAAGCTGCAATTCGCAGCTTTTTTTTGTGCCCAATTTTTGACATTGCTATCCGGAGCCCTTCAATAAAATGGTGTAAGTCATTGGGAATTAAATATCTAAAAAACGGTGTAAAAGGATAGAAAAAATATTTTAATAACTGATTATGAGTGCTTTAACTTCTTTTTAGCGATACAAAATGTAACTTTATAGAAAACAAAGCCATGAAAAATTTTGCAATTCAACTCGTGTGGTTTACCACTTTGTATGTATTTATTTTTGCCGGTTTATGTCAACTTAACATTCCATTATCGGTATTAATCACTGTATTAATTTTTGGATATTTTTTAATACTCTTTATGGTTTACACCGTTCTGACAGATAAATACACCACCACAAAAACTTTTAAGGACTGGTACGAAGATCACCCGATGGAAACTTTGGATGACTAGCGGCAGTATTTGTTTCTTTTGAGGTTTTAACGAAAATGCGGCGCAGATAGCCGTCATTTCTGATCTGGCAGCAGGGGAAGAAAGGTTTTTAGCAAAGCCATTCTTCCCTTAGCCAATAGGCCTGCTTTAAAATAAAAACTAACGCACTTTACTTTTTAATACAAAACGATGCAGCAGCTTCGGGAAAAAGCGTTTCAAATAAACACCTAAAACTTCTTTGCCTCCAATGTATGCCTCAAATTTTTTAGCCTCTACCGCCCTAACTAATTTTTTGGCAAAAACTCCTACTGCCATTCCGTTTAGGGTTGCATCATCATCCTTGTTTTGCTTTGAACCATCGGCCGTAAGCGAATTTATAGCCACGTTAGTCTGGATAAAGCCTGGGCAAATTAGTGTCACATCGATATTGTCTTTTTGGTGCTCCATGCGCAACACGTCAAAAAATCCGTGCAAAGCATGTTTTGCGCCACAGTAGCCGGAACGGTATGGAGACCCGAATTTCCCCATCAAACTGCTAATGGTTACAAAATGCCCTTTCTGGTTTTGGATAAAATGCGGCAACAAGGCCTTGGACAGTGCAACGGCACCGAGATAATCGACCTCGATCAGTTTTTTATCCACTTCAAAGTCGGTTTCTACCAGAAGCGAACGTTGACTCACTCCCCCGTTATTTATTAGGATATCTATTTTACCGAAAAAAGAAATTGCTCTGGCGACGTGCGTTTTCGCGTTACCAAAATCTGCCAAGTCAAATGGCAAAACAACCACTTCTGAATTCGCACACTTCGATTTTACCCGTTCCAGATTTTCAAAGTTTCGTGCCGAAAGGATCAGTTTGCACTTTCTTTGCGACAATTCAATGGCCAAGGCCTTCCCTATTCCGCTTGAAGCGCCCGTTATCCAAATGACCTTGTTGTTTATCGAATCCATTTTTTTTATAAATGTAAAAAAGTTTATCGAGTTATGACTAACTCAATAAACTTTCTACCGTAAAAGGAAAAATTACCCTTGTTCCTGCTATTTCCTTTTTTAATGTTTAATGAAACATCATTCCGCCGCGAGAAGGTTTTTCTTTTCCTGCAAATTTCTCTAATTTGTAGGTCAATGAAAACATCAGGTATCGTTTCAAAACAGTGTTTTCTTCGTCCTGAATCGCTTCCGGGGTTATGGTTCTTGTCGCACTCTGATTTTGGTTCAGTAAATCATATACTTTTACTTTGGCCGTTAATTTTTTATCATAGAAACTATAGGCTAAACTGCTATTCCATAAATAGAAATCCTTTTTAAAACCATCGGCGATATTGGAATTGTAGGTATAACCGAAATCATTCCCGAAAACCCAATTTTTCGGCCAATAATTAGTCGTCTGGATATTGAATTTATGAACTACATTAGAAGCCGAACTCAGTAAATAATTGGTGTACTTAGTATCATTAAAACTTACATTGTATGTCGGGTTTATCGTTAACAACTCCCCATATTCATAGGAGAAATTTGCTCTTGGACTTAAACTTACTGTATTTGCTTCAAATAAAACATCATTTGTAAATCCCTTCGACAAACCTACATTTGCATGCAAACCAACTCCGAATTTAAATTTATGGGCATCCTTTTTTATAGTTTTGTTCCAATTTAGCCCAAAAAAGGAATTATACGTTCCTGAAATGTTCTCGTAAGTAGTTCCTCTTTTTCTGTTCTCATCAAAAGTAGTTGAAGAAACGACCTGATTATCATAATAATTACCTCCCAAATAAACACTGTAACCTGCACGACTGGCAAAATCATAATCCCTAAAACTAAAATACCCTCTGTGACTTTTATTTGGATTTAAATCTGGATTCCCTATATAAGTATTTAACGGATTTGCCAGATTCTCGACCGGTAAAATCTGACTTGCTGTTGGAAAGTTGATATCGTAGCCATAACTCGTCCATAATGATTTTGACTTGGTGAATTTGTAATTTATCTGCGCTTCGGCAAAAGGCAAAACATAATTTTTGCTGAGCGCTGTTTTAGCATTAAGATATAATGACTCATTATCGAACTGGGTGATCGAAGTACCGGCACTTAAATTAATATTGTATTTTTTCTTATTCAGGCTCACACCCGCTTTGGGCTTAAATGTTTTGATATCAGATGTGAAATGGTTCGTCAAACTGGCATTCAGGTCCGAATAAGATTGAGAGTTTGAATTAAAGTCATACGTATCTCTGTCCTCAGTTGTGTTTTGCCAAGAATAATTAACAGCCATCCTAATTTTCAAAGAATCCGTTATTGGCTCTGCATACTCTATTTCTGCAGTATAATTATCTTTACGGTTTCTATTTTCCCTAATCTGGTCACGTACAACATCCGGATCAGATCCTTGGTAAAAAACAGTATTCGTTTTATTAGTTGAATTCAAATCCTCCTTAGTATTTTCATTCTCGAATGACAGACTCATATACCTCCCTTTTTTATTGAATGTCTTATTGTATTCAATTAAATTATTGAAATTATTTTTATCGCCTTCTTCAAATACCTGTGATGTGTTTTCATTTAACAGTTGGTCATTTTCGTCTTTCGAAAACTCGAAAGATTTGTTTCTATATTTGGAATCCGATTTAATAAACCTGGGAGAAATTACGATCGATGCGGTTGAGTCGATTTTATATTCAAATTGAAAATTAAAGTTATGACCGTTTTTCTCTTCATTAAATTCCGAATTGGATTCGGTGGTGAAATTCCCGGTTGGTAGAAACACAGTCTGTTTTGATCTGTTAATATTTTCAGAATCAGAATCGGTGAAAAAGTAACTGCCGCTTGGCTCCAATCCTTTAAACCATTCATCCGAATAATTCAAACCTACCATATTAGAGCGGGTAATTCCTTTGCCGCCGCCAAATCGCATACTTCCGATTCCGAAGGAACCGTTATCAGAATAATAAAACGATGTGTTTCGTCCTCCTTTCATATTATCAAATATTTCATCCATGGAGAAGCCTGTCGAATTAATATTGTTAGAGGATGCCAATGCACTTATTTTTCTTTTATTTTTGAAATAATTGACTAATGCACTGCTTTCATAACGGCCACTAGTCCCGCCCCCTGCCATAAATTTACCAAAAAACCCTTTGTTTTTATCTTCATCAATCGTCAGGTTAATACTGGCATTATTAGAACTGGCGACCTGATTTGTCAGTTCTTCTTTTTTGGTCTTCGTATCGGTGATCTGAACTTTGTTGATGATGTCTGAAGGCAAACTTTGAAGTGCGATTTTCCCGTCTTTGTCAAAAAACGGTTTGCCGTTTACCAGAACCTGATTCACTTCCTTTCCGTTAACGGTGATTTTTCCATCGGCGTCAATTTCGACTCCCGGTAATTGCTTCAACAAGGTCTCCACATTTGCGTCAGGACGAACCTTAAACGATGAGGCATTAAACTCCAATGTATCTTTCTTGATTCGGATTGGTGGCGCTTCGCTCTTTATTACGACTTCTCCCAAAGCATATGTGTTTTCCACTAAAGGCAAAGTACCGAAATCTTTGTCTTTAAGGATTTCTTTAAATCCTTGCTTGTATACTTTATATCCCATGTAGGATATTTTCAATAAAAATGGATTTGTGATGGGTTTGGTAGAGAAAACAAACAAACCGTTTTTATCTGTAATCGTATAGTCAATTACGGTGGAATCTTTGACGGAGGATAAATATACAGTGACGGATTCTAGGGGAAGCTTGGTTTCGTTATCAGTAATTTTGCCGGACAGCTTAATACTATTTTGAGCAAATGAAACACAACAAATGAACAATAGTACTAGTAAGTAAGGTTTTTTCATAAAAAAAATTAGCTGTTAAAGTATGAACAATAACAGCTAATTAAGGCTTTTAAAAAATAGATTTAATGTTTTTTACAAAAACTTTAACAAACTATTTCTCTCTAATATAAATGTCTATCGGCACTCCTGAAAAGTCCCAATTGTCACGGATTTTGTTTTCAAGGTAACGTTTGTAAGGCTCTTTTACATATTGCGGCATATTCGCAAAAAAAACGAACTGTGGCGTTTTCGTTGGCAGCTGCATGCAATATTTGATTTTCACATATTTCCCTTTTGTCGCCGGTGGCGGGTACGCTTCAATCACTTTCAACATGTATTCGTTGAATTTTGAAGTAGCGATACGTTGCTGTCTGCTTTCGTACACTTTTACTGTTGCTTCAAGCGCCTTCAGTAATCTTTGTTTTGTTAAAGCAGATACGAACAGAATTGGCACATCAGTAAATGGCATCAGTTCTTCCCTGATTTTTTCTTCGTAGTCTCTGGTCGACATGGTTTCCTTTTCGACCAAATCCCATTTGTTAACCAGAATCACAACCCCTTTTCTGTTTTTTTCGGCCAACCAAAAAATACTTTGATCCTGACCTTCGAATCCACGAGTGGCATCGATTATCAAAATACAGATATCAGAATGCTCGATTGCACGTACAGAACGCATAACGGAGTAAAACTCCAAATCTTCCTTCACTTTCGCTTTACGACGAATACCTGCTGTATCCACCAAGTTGAATTCGAAACCAAAACGGTCAAATTTTGTATCAATAGAATCTCTGGTAGTTCCTGCAATATCTGTAACAATATAACGGTCTTTACCAATCAATGCGTTTATAAAACTTGATTTACCTGCATTAGGACGTCCTACAACAGCAAAACGAGGCAATTCAACTTCTTCTTGTGTTGGTTCTGGCTTAATAGGAAATGATTCGATTAATGCATCCAATAAATCTCCAGTTCCGCTTCCTGAAATACTTGCAAAAGTGTAATACTCCCCTAGTCCTAGGTTGTAAAACTCAATGGCATCTTTCTCACGCATAGCGTTATCCACCTTGTTTACCGCCAGTAATACTGGCTTAGTCACTTTACGCAATAATCTTGCAACGGCATCATCCATTGGAGTAATACCTTCCTCAACATCAACCACAAATATGATAACATCTGCTTCATCGATAGCTAATTCTACTTGTTTACGGATTTCGCCTTCAAAAACGTCATCAGAACCACGTACATATCCTCCCGTATCGATTACAGAAAATTCCTTTCCATTCCATTCACTTTTACCATAGTTTCTGTCACGGGTAACTCCCGAAACTGAATCTACTATAGCTTCTCTTCTTTGTATCAGCCTATTAAAAAGGGTTGATTTCCCTACATTAGGTCTTCCTACTATCGCAACAATATTGTTCATAATATAAATTCAAATATTTTGCAAAGGTAGTGTAAAAACCGTGAATATCAATTATTTTACTATATTAGCTCAGACCTTACCCTTAATAAACTAAAAAAAAATGCATGGATCCTGAAAATGAGATTACTCTTCGTTTGCGTTTTGACAAGGACATTAAGGAAAACAACAGTTCTTTACTTCTTAAATTTGAAAAATATTCTAATACCAAATCGGAAGATTTTACGATAAAAATAAGTGACAACCACATCTGGCTTGACATAGTCGCGTCAAAAAGAAAATGCTGGACCCCTCATTTGCATTTGGAACTTGAACCCAAAAGTGATTTGGAAACCCATATCAGAGGACTGTTCGGTCCTGACCCCACCCTTTGGACATTTTTCATGTTTCTCCATTTTATAATTGCAAGCCTATTTTTTATTTTTGGAGCCATGACCTATTCTGATTATGTCTTAAAAAATTCGATGATACTAGATGTCACAATTATATTACTGATGACGATTTTTTGGTTTTCACTGTACTATTTGGCGAAGTCTATAAGGAAAAAAGGACGTCAACAGATGAACGAACTGGATTCTTATTTTAATACAATCATAAATTCCTAAAACAAGTAAACGTGAGTAAAACATAAAAGCCCCCATACAATCTGTATGGGGGCTTTCTAAATTTTATTATAATCTCAAAAGAGACTTTATCGTTACAACAAACTATTGGTTATAACCAAATCGTTTCAACATATTCACGTTGCTTCTCCAGTTTTTATTCACCTTCACGTACAACTCGATATGTATTTGCTTGCCAAAGAACTTCTCTAAATCGGCACGAGAATCCATCCCAACTTTTTTTAGCGCAGCTCCTTTGTGGCCAATTATAATTCCTTTTTGAGTTTCGCGCTCTACCATAATCAAAGAACGGATTCTAATGATGTTTTCATCCTCGAAAAATTCCTCCGTAACAATTTCGACCGCATAAGGGATTTCCTTGCTGTAATTCAACAAGATTTTCTCACGAATGGTCTCGTTAACGAAGAAACGTTCCGGTTTGTCCGTCAGTTGATCTTTTGGATAAGATGCTGGCGATTCTGGCAAAAGTGAAATTATCCTTTGAAAAACTTCTGGAACATTGAAATTCTGCAATGCTGATATTGGGAAAATTTCGGCATTAGGCACTTTTTCTGCCCAGAAAGCCACTTGCTCTTCTAGTTTATCCTGATTTGACATATCGATCTTATTCAATAATAAGAGTACCGGAATTTTGGCATGTATTATTTTATTGAAAAAAGCTTCGTCTTTCAAATCTTGCTCGCCTATCTCAACCATGTAGATCAAAATATCGGCATCCTCAAAGGCGGACTTTACGAAGTTCATCATTGACGCTTGCATTTCGTATGCTGGCTTGATGATTCCTGGCGTATCAGAAAGAATCATTTGAAAATCTTCCCCATTTACGATCCCTAGGATTCTATGGCGTGTTGTTTGTGCTTTAGATGTAATGATAGACAACCTTTCCCCTACGAAGGCATTCATTAATGTGGACTTCCCTACATTTGGATTCCCTATGATGTTTACAAAACCTGCTTTATGTGACATTTAATATGTATTTATTTTGCAAAGGTAGTTATATCAACCCAATAGATGAAATAAAACATTTTTTAAAATTTTTGTTGCAAATGCCAAAATTCGTCGTACCTTTGCAGCCGAAACATCGCGGGATAGAGCAGTAGGCAGCTCGTCGGGCTCATAACCCGAAGGTCACTGGTTCGAGTCCAGTTCCCGCTACTAAGTTAATTTTATTGAGATTACAAACGCACATCGCGGGATAGAGCAGTAGGCAGCTCGTCGGGCTCATAACCCGAAGGTCACTGGTTCGAGTCCAGTTCCCGCTACTAAGAAAGCTTCATAGAAATATGAGGCTTTTTTCAATTTAAGCCAATTGCTATGGGTATTCGGAGGGCTCTCTCCATTCGCAGCGGGCATGTATTCGGAAGGCGGTCCCTTTCACTAAGAACGCTTCATGTTGACAGGAACTTTTTTCTTTTATCCTTTTTTCTCTGCATCCAAGTTCATTATTTATTTCCCATTAAAAAACCCGTGATGCCCAAGCAACACAGGTTTAAAACTAACTAAACATATTAAAAACACCAACTTATTGAGAGCAACTCAAACTTAATGTGTTATTTTAAAAGTGATTTTTTTCGCTAGTCTTCCGACACCAAAGGTCTTTCAATATCCAAGGACACGTCCATTAAAACGACAGCCCCATCATTATTTAACATAGTCATATTCAAAGTATCTAACACCGCCAATTTTTTTGAAATTAGACCGCTAAACATATTATACGAAATATTCATTTCTTTTAGATTATTCAATTTCTCTAAACCAAAAGGGACTTGACCCTCCATGTTATTTTCAAACAAACTTAGGTTTTCTAAGGATTTTAGATTAGAGATATCAGCACTCAATTCCCCGTTCAATTTATTACTATTTAAAAGCAATATCTTTAATGCCTTGGCCTCATAAAGAGAGTTCGGGATTTGCCCTTCGATTTCATTGTTAAAAAGAGCCAGGGTTTCTAAGTTTTGCAGTTTACCTATTTGGGCAGGCAACTCACCTGAAAGCCTATTCATATAAAGCTCTAAATTTCGCAGATTATCCATTTCACAAATTGAAACTGGTATCGCTCCCGACAATTTATTAAAAGAAAGATCCAAAACCTTTAATTCCTTTAAATTATCCAATGAGGAAGGTATAACACCAGATATACCGTTTTTATGCAAATTTAATTCCTGCAGATTTACAAGGTTTACTATTTCACTGGGTATTTCGCCCACCAAATTATTGTCCGCCAAACTTATGGAAACCACCTTATCACCCTCTAATTTAATGCCGTACCAGGTGGAAACGGGAGAAGATAAATCCCATTTTGTTGTCCAGTTATCCCCATTAGTCGCTTTATACAATTTCAAAAGCACCGCTTTATCTGAAAATGAAACATCAGCCATCATCGTCAATGAGGTCAGGACGGTTAAAACAAAAGTGAATAGATTTTTCATAAGCGGCTAATTTTTACTGTTTCGAATGATTAAATGTAAACACATTACGGTTCAACAGCAAATTTAATCGACAAACTACATCATTTATGAAAATAAACATGTAATTTACTTACAAAATAAATTATCGAATATTAATAAATAATATATTACATTTGTTTTCACAACATTAAAACTAACACCATGGAAATTAACTTTTTAGCGCTTATCGCTGCCGCATTTTCAACGCTCTTAGTAGGATTTATTTGGTACAACCCGAAGGTTTTCGGAACAATTTGGATGAAAGAAGCCGGAATGACCGAAGACAAAATGAAAGGCGCAAATATGGTGCTGATTTTTGGAATGGCCGTATTCTATGCGTTTCTAATTGCAATGACGCTTCAATTTTTGACTATTCACCAATGGGGTGCCGTTAGCATGGTTGGCGGAGACGTCGCGAATGCAAAACCTTCTTATGCCGCATTCATGGCTGATTACGGGACTACTTTCAGAACCTTTAAACACGGGATGCTTCACGGCTTTATGACAGGTCTATTTATGGCACTGCCAATAATAGGTACTAACGCACTTTTCGAGAGAAAAAGCTGGAAATACACTTTAATCAATGGAGGGTTTTGGATTGTTTGTTTAATGATAATGGGTGGGATTATCTGTGTTTGGGTTTAATATAAATAAACGATCGCCTTTTCATTTTATTGACGGGAGGCGATCGTTTTATTACAGGAGTTTTTCGATGGCTTTCGCCAAATCAAAATCCTTGTCCGTAAGCCCATTAGCGTCGTGCGTTGACAAACGAATATCAACCTTATTGTAGACATTGAACAACTCAGGATGGTGGTTTTGCTTCTCGGCCAAAAGACCCAGCTGCACAATAAAACCGAGGGCCTTGCTGAAATTTTTGAAAACAAACTTTTTTTCGATCCCATTGTCGTTAAAAGTCCAATCTTTCAACTCTTTTAAAATTGGCTGAGCCGCTTCCTCGTTGTACTTGTTCATAATTTTTGTTTTTAATAAAATTAGTTAAAATTACCCCAATGTCGTTCCCTTTTAACTTTATATGTTAATTTAGACGAATATTAATTTCCTCTCTATTGAACTCTAAATTTTCCTTCAAAATTTATTCCACTACCAAAGATCTCCCTTCTGATTGGGACTCTTTGGCCATCAATAACATTTTTCTTTCTAAAGATTATTTGACCGTGCTGGAAGTTGCGGTTCCGAAAAATATGACCTGTCATTTCATCGGTTTGTTTCTTGATGAAGAACTGGTAGGATTGGCACTCTCACAATATATTGACCTGAGCGATGTGCATTCTTTCGGGGAACGCGACCACTGTTTGAAAACAAAGGTTCGCGAAATTGTATTCAAGAAATTCAGCTCTAATGTCTTGGTGATGGGAAACAATATGCTGACAGGGCAAAACGGCTGCTGTTTCAGTGAAAAATTGTTAGCATCAGCAGGAATGGTTCTTTTAGAAAAAGCAGCAGAAGAGTTAAAGCTCACATTCCGAAAGAGAAAAATAAAAATACACTTGACTATTTTTAAAGATTTTTCCGAATCAGAAATTGAGAATTTTAGTATCCCCGAATTCGACTCCTATTATAAGTTCACGACCCAGCCCAACATGATTTTTCAGATTAGGGAATCTTGGAATACATTTGATGACTATATCTTGGACAAGAGCAAAAAGTACAGAGATCAGTACAAAAGGGCCCGAAAAAAAGCGGATGAGATTTCGAAAAAAAAATTATCCCTGGAGGAAATTACTATATACAAGTCAAGAATATATCAGTTATACATGAATGTAGCTAAGAACGCTCCATTTAACACCTTTTATTTGCCTGAAAATCATTTTGTGCTTTTCAAGCAATCATTGCAAGACAACTTCCTGTTTTATGGATATTTTATAGGGGAAGAATTGATAGGTTTTAACACGTTGATTAAAAACGGCAGCGACATCGACACCTATTTCTTGGGTTACGATGAAAAGTACCAACGCGAAAAAATGTTGTACCTGAACATGCTGTATGACATGATCGGATATTCAATCAATAAGGGATACAGGCGAATCATCTTTGCGAGAACGGCACTGGAAATTAAGAGTTCCGTAGGAGCTAAGCCTGTTGAAATGTATGGATTGATGAAACACAGCAACCCAGCCATTAACTTGCTTGTTTCAAAAACCTTCAGCTATTTCGAGCCTAAAATTGAATGGCAGCAACGCAATCCATTTAAAAATTAAAGCAATCAAGGAATAGCCACTTTCAGTTTCTGAGGGGCGATATTGATGTTAAACTCCGTTTCGTCTCCATAATACTCTCCATCCATTTGGAAACTTACCGGAATGTTTGTTTTGATTGTTGCCTTGTCAGTTGAAATAATGGTAATATCTTCAGAATCTAAAGGCATATTACCTGTGATTATTTGACCGAAAACCATTAAATCCAAATTTCTTAAAATTATCATTTCAAACTTCCCGTCATTCATTAGGCCATTAGGGTTAATAGTGACGCCAGTCCCGTATTTCTTGGAATTTGCAATCACAATCATCCGTGCCTGACATTCAACAACGGTATTATTGGCAGTTATGGTGGCGGAAAAAATAATTTCCCTATCCATTAATGTTTTGAAAGCTTGCAATGCATAGTGCCATCTTCCGTGCAGTGAACTTTTTTCATAGTTTTTAATCAACGCCGCATTTAGGCCCAAATCGCTTAAATGCAAACTATTAGCCCCATTGATAACAATCATGTCCATTTCTAAAAAATGTTTGCCAAAAGCAACAGGAAGACTGTCTTCAATCCCTTTAGGCAAACCCAAGTCTGTTGCCAGTCCATTTGCTGAACCAACCGGCAAAATCCCCAATATTACGTCCTCTTTCGCTAAAGCTTCGGCCGCTAACTTAATCGTTCCGTCACCGCCTGCGACAATAACCCGCTCCGGCTTGAACTTTTCATACATTTCTCGAATTTTAACAACATCATTCTTACCTGAAGTTTGATATAATACAAAATTGAAATTATCCTTGGCCGCAAAAACTGCAGTTGCCTCTATAAATTCAGATTTATCAATTCCGCCCGAAACCGGATTGACAATCATTATTATGTTCTTTTTCAAAATTATATTTCTTTTATTGGGCAAAAATAATTACATTTCAATATACTTCAAATGTAATAAAGAAAATGAAACCTATTTTAAAATTATATCGGGGATATGCAAATGAGCAGGAATTGATTGTGATGGGGCATGTTTTTAAACCAACCAAAACAAAAGATTACGACTTTCAGGACAAAAATTTTAAAAATGCGAGTTCAGTCATCAGTATGTTCCGGATTAAGACCCAGGGAAATGCAGATGTCTACTTAACACATAAAGGGGCTAAAATTCACACAAAAACATTGGTTGACGGATATTTTAAATTTTGCATTCCGTTAGACCACGGCTCTGATTCTAATTATGGTTGGATTGACTATGAGGTGAGTATAGTACATAAAAACAAGTCCATTACGACCAAAGCGAGTTACATTAGGCCACAAATAGGCAATTTGGGAATCATATCTGATATTGACGATACCTTCCTCGTATCCTACACTCTTAATCCATTAAAAAAATTGTACTATTTACTGTTCAGGAATGTCAACTCCAGAAAAGTTTTTGAAGACGTGGTCCCTCATTTCCAGGCTTTGAGTTCGGCGGGAAGAAGTGGGAAAGGAGAACTGAATGCCTTTTTTTACGTCTCCAGCAGCGAATGGAATCTATACCATTTTTTGGTGAAGTTTGCCGAAATTCACCAGCTACCCAAAGCAGTTTTATTGCTGAAAGACATCAAAACGAGCCTTACCAACTTCTTTTGGACAGGAAGAGGCGGTCACAATCATAAGTTTGACAAAATAAAACACATATTGGAATTTTATCCCAGCCTAAAATACGTACTGATTGGCGATGATTCTCAACACGATCCTTTTTTGTATGAAGCCATCAGCAAGATATTTCCCTTGACGGTAAAAGCCATCTACATTAGGCAAACCGGCAAGCACAAAAAAGAAAAAGTCAGCAAGGTCATGAGAAACCTTGAAACTTTGGATATTGCCGTATGTTATTTTAAAAATAGCGCGGAAGCCATATCGCATTCCAAAAAGATAGGCTTGATTCCTAAATAAATGCGAGAAAAAACTTTCTCAGCCTCATTCCATTTTCGTCTGGTAAAATAGCGACTGTATAAGCTCTATTTACTATCTTAAGAATACAATGAGGCTGGAAAGCTCCATACCGACTCGATTCCTATTAAGCGTTGTCAATTTCCTCTTGAACAATTTCCCAATCGGAAAGTAGTTTGTCCAACTCAGCTTTCTTTTTATTGTATGCCTTAAAAAAAGAAGCATCTTCAATGTGCTTGTTATAATTAGAAGCAACCATTTTATCGTCTTGTTGAATGTCTTTCTCCAATTGCTTGATCTGACTTTCAATTTTGCTCAATCGATTCTGCAACGCCTTTCCTTTCTTTTGTTCCTCATAAGAGGCTTTGTTGCTTTCTTTTGGAGCTGACGCTTTTAGCGCATCTTTTTGTTCCACCTCACGCATGTTTTCCAAATTGCGTTGTTCCAAAAAGTAATTGACGTCACCCAAATATTCTTTTATTTTTTGATCTCTGAATTCGTAAACGATATTCGACATTCCTTGAAGAAAATCCCTGTCGTGAGAAACCAACAGTAGCGTACCTTCGTATTTTTGCAAAGCGGCTTTCAAAACATTTTTAGATTTAATATCCAAGTGGTTCGTGGGCTCATCCATTACCAATACGTTAATGGGCTGCAAAAGCAATTTACAGAGCGCCAGACGGTTTCTTTCTCCTCCAGAAAGGACTTTTACCTTTTTCTCAACATCGTCGCCACGGAAGAGGAATGAACCCAACATGTCGCGCACCTTCGAACGATTTGTATCGGACGCGGCATCTTCCATAGTTTGAAGCAAGGTGATCTCACCGTCAAGATATTCGGCTTGGTTTTGGGCAAAATAACCAACCTGAACGTTGTGTCCCAATTTTATATCCCCTTCGAATTCAAATTCATTAACAATAGCTTTGATAAATGTAGATTTCCCTTGTCCGTTTTGTCCAACAAAAGCAATCTTACTTCCACGTTCAACCAAAAGTGAAATGTCTTTTAAAATGGTCTTATCACCGTAGCTTTTGGTAACTTTTTCAGCCTCGATTACAACACGACCAGGAACTTTAGAAAGCGGAAAAGAAATGTTCATTACAGAATTATCATCCTCATCCACTTCAATGCGTTCTATTTTGTCCAGCTTTTTTATCATCGATTGTGCCATGGAAGCTTTGGAAGCTTTCGCACGGAACTTTTCAATCAGTTTCTCAGTTTCCTCAATTTTTTTGGCTTGATTTTTTTGGGTCGCCAGTTGCTTTTCACGGATTTCATGACGCAATTCCAGATATTGGGAATAGGGTTTGTTGAAATCATAGGCTTTACCAAGGGAAATTTCAATAGTCCTGTTAGTGACATTGTCCAAAAACATCTTATCGTGAGAGACAATGACCACTACACCTGGATAATTACGCAAGAAACTCTCCAACCAAATGATACTTTCGATATCAAGGTGATTGGTTGGCTCATCCAGTAGCAATACATCATTGGCTTGCAATAACAATTTGGCCAATTCGATACGCATTCTCCACCCTCCTGAAAAGGTCTCCGTTTGATTGTTGAACACTTCTCTCTTAAAACCTAATCCAAGAAGAATTTTCTCGGTATCACCAACATAATTATAACCACCCAACAATTCAAAACGATGCGTATAATCGGATAAATCTTCAATTATTTTCGAATATTCCTCGCTTTCATAATCAGTACGAGTGACTAATTGATGATTGATTTCTTCTAATTTTTTTTCTACTATTTTTATATCGACAAAAGCTTCATAAGCCTCTTCTAAAACTGTACGGCCTTGCTCAAAATCAATATCTTGACGTAAAAACCCCATACGAACTTCTTTTTCTTGAGAAATCACGCCTGTATCAGGAAGAAAATCCCCTGCCAACATTTTGAGCATTGTAGATTTACCTGCACCATTTTTACCAACAAGACCCACACGGTCTCCGGCACCCAATCGAAAGGTCACTTCTTCAAACAAATAAGAACCACCAAACGAAACAGATAAATTGTGTATATTAAGCATGTATTATGATTTTATTCCTTTTTGAAATCGTAAATTTGCAACTCTAAAAAAGGAAAAATTAAATTTTTTGCAAATGTTAAAAAAAGGATCCAAATTATATAGCATTTTAACAGGAACTTGTCCTAAATGTCAGAAAGAGAGCATGTATTTAGACCCAAATCCGCTACATATTGCAAATGTTTTAAAAATGAACGAAAAATGCAGTCATTGTGGATTAAAATATCAAATTGAACCTTCCTTTTTTTATGGAGCCATGTATGTAAGTTATGGCTTAAATGTGGCCGTCGGAATTGCCGCATTTATTGTTTCTTATTTGATCTTCAATTCTTCGCTGAAAGTCGCTTTTATTTCAATAATCGCCTCGATCGTCCTTTTATTTCCATTCATCTTGCGTTGGTCAAGAAATATATACATAAACATGTTCGTTTCTTACGATCCGACTTTCAAGCAATAGGAATTTCACTTTTTGTCTTTGGGCAAAAACCGATCGATGTCAATTTCCCTATCCAAAGG
>NZ_DATBVQ010000062.1:0-33743 GCF_036515215.1 Flavobacterium sp. | reverse complement strand
CTATACTTTTGAATTTTACCGGTGTTCTAAAAGAACCGCAATTTTATACCTATGCCTTTACTGGTGCCATTGCCTTTTCGGGATTGTTCACTTACGTGGCGGCTTCCCCCATACTATTTATGGATATCTTTAAAGTAGATGCCAAAACATACGGTTGGATTTTCGCTTTCATGTCGCTCAGTTTTATATTGGCGAGCCAGCTCAACTCCGTTTTGCTAAAATGGTTTTCCAGCGAAAAGATGATATATGGAGCTTTAGTGGCGCAATCCGTTATCGTGATCACTTTTTTAATCTGCTCCGTAAATGGTCTTTTGGGATTGTACGAAACGATTGCGATGCTGTTTTTATTCCTGGCTTGTTTGGGTATATCCAATCCCAATACCGCCGGACTCACACTTGCGCCTTTTGCAAGAAATGCAGGAAGCGCTTCCGCATTGATGGGCGCCATTCAACTGGGGCTGGGTGCTTTGGCTTCCTTCGCGGTGGGCATTTTCGTGAAGGATTCTATGGTTCCCATGGTTGTGATCATGGCCGTTTCAACCATTGCGGCATTAGTCGTTTTGAGCATTGGGAAGCGGACCATTAAAATCAAACACTAAAACCCGTTGCATATATAAGAACGGCAACTAACAAGTTGGTTCATCAGTCGTGCTGGTTTTGTTCTTATTCGGTCTGATGATCATTCGGAAGGATTGGTCTTTTGAGAAATAGGCAATCATCCAATTGATAAAAGTGGTGATTCTGTTGCGGTAGGTTATCAACGAAACCAAGTGTATGAACAACCAAATCAGCCAAGCGAAAAAACCATTAAAGTGCCATTTAGGACTTGGCAAATCAACGACGGCCTTGTTCTTTCCTATAATCGCCATAGAACCTTTGTCATTGTATTTAAAAGGCAATAGCAGCTTGTTTTGGTTCATCATTTTAAAATTTGCCGCCAAATTCAATCCTTGCTGGATGGCCACCTGAGCCACCTGCGGATGCCCCTGCGGAAAATTTTCGTCTGTAAGTTGAATACAGGTATCACCAATGGCATATATGTTTTGTGTGCCAAGAACTTTATTGAAGGTATCCGTTGACATCCTTTTCCCTCGACCATAACTTTCCGCCGGAATACCTTCAAAAATTTTTGCGGTAACTCCTGCGGCCCATATCAGGTTTTTGGTTTCCAATGTTTTTCCGTCGGAGAAAAATACGGTATCGTCTTTATAATCGATGACCCGAGTGTTTAGTTTTATGACCACTCCGAGTTCCGACAGCGCTTTATAAGTGTCTTCCTGCGAAGCTTTGCTCATGGGTGCCAATAGAGCATCTCCGCCATCAATCAAATAGATGTTACTTGCGGTAGTATTCAATTCCGGATATTCTTTCAAGAAGATGTTTTTCCTCATTTCGGCAAACATACCGGATACTTCAACACCGGTTGGGCCACCACCCGCCACTACAATTGTTAATAGTTTCCTGCGTTTTCGGATGTCTTTGCAAATGGCCGCTTTTTCTAAATTTTTCAATATTGTATTACGCATTTCAATGGCGTCATTGAGCGTTTTCATTGGAATCGCATTTTTCTTGACGTTTTCCATGCCGAAATAACTGGTTTCAGCACCGGTTGCAAAAACCAAGTGGTCGTAGTGCAACTCTCCGTTATGCAGAATGATCTTGTTTTCTTCAGGAATGACCTTTCGCAATTCTCCAAGCCGAAATTGAAGGTTTTTTTTACCGGCAAAAAATTTACGGAACGGATAACTGATGCTTGATGGCTCCAGGAATGCCGTGGCAACCTGATATATAAGCGGCGGAAAGAAATTATAATTGTTTTTGTCGACGAGCGTTACGTTAATTCCTTTTTGATCCAACAGTTCTTTGGCCAGGTTCAGTCCCGCAAACCCGCCTCCGATTATTACAATTTCCATATATTTATTTCCTTATTTATTAAAAAAAATACTAGCCATAAATATACAATAATAATGGGAGGCTATTAAATTTCCAAATAGGAAAAAACTGTGATGCGATTACTTACTTATTTTAGTAAACGCATCGTATTGTAAAAATTCTGATCCTGTTCCATTTGTAAAAATGTTCTCGGTAATCGCCGTACCTAATATTTATATTACTATTCCTCTGTATTTTAAAGTAATTACATCAGTGACGCCATTTTTAATTGCTAAATTTTTTGCTTTTTCTGGCATTACTGCAATTCCAATTATTAGGTGTTAAGTCTCATTCGATTTGACTTGGAGCTATTGATTTGTTGATATCCGAGTGATTTAGTTTGTTTTAGGGGGGAGTTCATTTTCGAAGGAGTTGGAAACTTGTATGGATTTTAGCATTCGGTTTGTAACACTAAAATCCGGGATCCTGAACTATTACAGCGGTAGCATTAAAAAAGGGCTATTGATACGTTTTCAATAGCCCTTTTCTAAATTCTCTATTAGTATTTGATGAAAACCTTAGGTTTTCAACCCTTCCGCTTTTATGCACGAGGTAGAGTCGCAGAGAATTCCTTTTTCCTTTTATTCAATTCATCTTGCAGCCTTCGCATTGCTTTCTGTTCGCGTTCCAAAGCTTTTTCTTTATAGATTTCAAATTCCTTTTCTGACTGTTTTAACGCCAACTTGCTTTCTACGGTTATGGCATTGCTTTGTTTAAATTTAAAGATGAAAAATACTAGTGCTGCAATCAGTCCAAGCACAATAAGGAAAAACAATGTTTTAAAAAACGTTTTTTCAAATTGAATGCCAAAAAGTGAAATACTTTCTTTTTCAGATACTAAGTTGGAAACAACAGTTTCTGAGGCAGTTGATTTGGTTTGCAAACTGTCAATAATTCGTTTTTGTGAACTAATAAAATCTGCATTGGCTAAAATCTTCTTTTTTGAAACTAAAAGAGAATCGAGGACATTCGATTGTAATTTAAGTAACGAAGTTGCTTTAATCACTTTATAACCCTGAAAATTATTTGATTTATCAATAAGGTTCTCAAACTGATATTTTACAGTGGCGGAATCAATAAATTTGTTTGTAGTTTGACTAAAAATGTTTGATGTAATAAGTAATAGGGCAATTGCCGCAATTGTCATTTTTTTCATGAGTTAAAAAGCTTTGAATTCATAACTAAGTAAGAAACTAGTTATTGTTAGAATACATAACGAGGTATAAAACTAGTTATTGCTATTAAAACAAATTTACAGCTCATTTAACTAAAGTTATTTTAGTTTTCCTATTCAATATTAATATTGTCTCTTGAAACATACAGATTTGAAAAGTGTAGTTAAACCATGCCACTATTTGTGACTTCTATTTATTCATATTAATAAAACGCATAAAAAAAACCATTGCACCGCTTTATCAAGCATTGCAATGGTTTTCCATTTATAAAACAGAAAAAGCACTATTTCATTTTTTGTCTTTTAACCGGTTTTTCTGCCGGTTCATTTTTATTTTGCAATAGATAATTTGCCAACAATTTTTCTATCAATTCATCTTTTGTCAGATGATGAAAAACGGTCTTTATCTTTGTTTTCAATTCCTGGTCCACCTCGTGGTTTGGCTTGGTTTTAAATATCTGTTTTGCCCACAATAGGGTGTTGTTTTCTTCGATGCTTAACGCACTTGGTTTTTTAAATTCAGTGAATTTAATTCCAAGCTCTTTTTCAAAATCAGCGATTTCCACCACTTCTTCCGGCTGCAAGACGGTTAACGAAAGCCCCTTTGCTCCTGCTCTGGCTGTTCTTCCGCTGCGGTGTACGTACGCCTCGTAAACGTCAGGCAAATGGTAATTGACCACATAGGATATTTCCTTGACGTCAATTCCCCTAGCGGCTAGATCAGTCGCAACCAATATATTGATGTGGCCTTCACGAAATTGCTCCATGATACGGTCCCTGATTCCTTGCGACAAACTTCCGTGCAAGGCACCGGAGGAAAAACGATTGATAGCCAAATTTTTGGCCAGTTTATTCACGGCTGCTTTGGTCTTACAAAAAATAATTCCGCGTTCGCCTTCCTTAGAATTCAGGAAATGCATCAAAACATCCAGTTTTTCGATGGGGTCAACCACTATATATTCGTGGTCAATTCCTTGGTTTCCTATCGTTTCCATGCTGGCGCTAACTTGCACCACATTTTTGTTTAGGTAATTCTGAACCAGTTGTTTGATTGTTCCTGGCATAGTTGCCGAGAACAAAAATGTTCTGTGTTCCTTAGGTAATTCAGCTACAATCTCGTCCAAACTTTCTTTCAGGATGCTCACCATTTCATCTGCTTCATCAAGAACCAGAAATTTGGTCTCTTTTAGGTTTATCGCTTTGCGTTGAATCAGATCAATCAAACGTCCGGGAGTTGCCACGACAACATGCGTTGGTGAAGCCAATCGCTCCATTTGCGGCTTTATTGGGATTCCACCGCAAGTAGCAGCTATAGAAACTTCGGGAAGGTATTTTGAAAAATCTTCCAGGTTTCTGAAAATCTGGTGTCCCAGTTCACGAGTCGGAACCAAAATTACGGCCTGAACTGTAGGTGTTTGTGTGTCTATTAATTGTAAAAGTGGTAATCCAAAAGCAGCCGTTTTACCGGTACCCGTTTTTGCGAGCCCCACTAAATCAGTGGTGTTTGCTAAAAGTAACGGAATCGTCTTTTGTTGGATTTCCGTCGGTACCACAATTTTCAATTCGGTAATCGCTTTTAATATGGCTGCTGAAATTCCTAAATCAGAGAATTGTTTTGGCATTTTTTTGGATTTATAATTTTAAAAAAAATAGTTGTTTCGTGTCTTAAATTCTAGCCCCGATGGAAACGACATCCTGTTGTGACGGTGTTCGCCACAACAGATAAAGTATACAGCGGGATTAGCTTCTTATCTTACTTATTATTCTTCATCAGGCTCGTTCATGATTTTCTCACGATACTTCTTTCCGATCAGTAAAGTCATTTTCAGTTTGTAGTCATCAACAAGCCATTCGCGGTAGTTTTTGCTACATTGGCTCAGACATTTGGAGTAGCGTTTTATACGGCACTCTATATCCTCGTCTAGTTCCTTTGCCAATGATTTTGCTTCTTGCAAAGTTTCGGTATTATCGACGCACATGGCAGCGTGCTGTTCCAGTGATTTTTCCAAAACCACTTTTGAACGCAGGTTTTGCGCTATAACAAGTTTGTGCTCTTCATCAACGTCAAAGGACACTTCTGCCGTTTTGCTGAATTTGGCGCGCAATTCCGGTGACATCGTGAATTTGAAATACAATTCTATTTCGGTATCGTCACGCAAATTCTCCAGGTAAAACTCCGGTGACTTGAAAATATGTTGCCAGTTTACGGGTTCACTCCACAATCCGAATCGAGCTGCGTTATTCCCCAAATCGATAACGGTAAACATGTCTTTGTTTGGTAATTTTCTTGAACCACGACCTATCATTTGGTAATATAAAGTCAATGATTTTGTGGCTCTGTTAAGAATTATCGTTTCGACTGTAGGTTCATCAAAACCAGTTGTCAAGATTCCAACTGATGTCAGGATGGCATCGGGAGTTTTCTTAAACCACTGCAAAATATCTTTTCGTTCCTCAGTGCTGCTGGTGTTGTCAAGGTGACGGATGGGGTATCCCGCTTCCCTGAACGTTTCATAAACATATAAGGAAGTGTTGATTCCATTATTGAAAATCAAGGTCTTTTTGCCCAATGATTTTTCGGTGTAGGCATGCAACAATTTTTCCTGCATAGCCATATTGGTATACAAATCATCTGAAGATTTAACGGTATAATCACCGTTGATTCCGACTTTCAAAGAAGTCAAACCCACGTCATAACTGTAAGTGATGGCTTTGGCCAAAAAACCGTTTTCGATCAATGAATTGATGGTATCCCCCACAATTAATTCATCGTAGCTTTCGTGCATCGGCAACTTAATATTCGAACTCAAAGGTGTGGCCGTAACTCCCAGAATGAAAGCGTTCGTGAAGGAACTCAACAGTTTTCTAAAGGAATTGTAATGCGCCTCATCTATGATTACCAAACCTACATTATCAAGATGTAGTTTCTCGTCATTAATACGGTTTTTCAAAGTTTCCACCATGGCCACGAAACATGAATATTCGTGCTGGTCAGGAAGTTCTTTTACTTTGCTGTTGATGATTTTATTTTTAACGTCAAACCCCTTCAACATTTTGGAGGTTTGCTTACACAACTCAATTCTATGCGTCAAAACGACTACTTTCTTGTCGTTTTTTGACAGATAGCGGCGTACGATTTCAGAGAACACAACCGTTTTCCCTCCACCCGTAGGCAATTGGTACAACAAGTGGTGCTGTTTTGGAGCATTGTCGATACGCTCAAATATGGCATCTATATCCCCTTTTTGATAAGCATAAAGTTCTTTTTTGTCTTCTTTTTCTATTTCTATAGTATTTTCAAACATTGTTTTTTGTTGGGTTTTTGCAAAAATACACCTAAAAAACAGTTATACCGTTATATTTAAATTAAAATATAGGATACGATTTAATTAATTTGGATTACGGGACCGTTAAGACTCGAATCTCTCCACGATTGCATTGAATTCGGGCTCGATTTTCCATTTTTGGGAAATGGTTTCATTGTGAATGGCAATTATTCTGCTTTTAAACTCATTCAGGATACCGTTTGCAATCATAAAAACTACGGCCTGTTCGAAAGAATTGAACATGCTTTTATAGAACAGTTCTTGTTTTATGGCATGCCCTGAAGAGTAGGTTTGCGCAATTTCGATATTGTAAAGCATCACATCGGCAATGATAAATGGGTCTACGCCCAAAACAATAAAATGCTTGATGTATTTTTGGGCAACCGAGCGTCGCATTTTTGGCTTTTTCCCTCTTCCTGTATTTTTTATCGGAAAATACTCATTCGAGATTTTCAGTTTGCATTCCTGCAAAAGCGTCTCCTCCTTTGGATTGAACACAAAATTATAATAAACCTTAACGGCACTGAACTTTTCGTACAGCTCGATGATCTGCTCCTCGAGTTGCTCTTTATTGAGTTCGTTTAGGTATTTTTTTAAATCGCGTTTACTCATTATCAAAGTTTAAGATTTACAAAAGTAAATTACTTTGGGATTGAATACTTCAATCATAATACTTAATTTTGTAAATTATTACTTAAAAAAAATTAAATGCTCAAGATTTTTAAGATTACAGCAATTCTGGAAGGAATTTCCTATTTGGTTTTATTTTCTAATATGCTTTTTATCAAGCCATCAAATTTCGAACTATATCACACTTTACTCTACCCTATAGGAATGAGCCACGGAGTCTTATTTATCGCCTACGTTTTATTAGCAATTTTAATCAAAAAACCCCAAAAATGGTCTTTTAAAACCTTGTCCATTATTTTAGTTGCTTCATTAATTCCTTTCGGCGCTTTTTACGTCGAAAAGAAATATTTGAAAAATGTATAAGTTCATCGAAAAGACATTCAGCTTCCTCTACCCAGTATTTAGAAAATGGGGAATGGGGTACAACTTTGCCTCGTACTTGAGTTTGATTTTCAACATAGCAATCTTATGTTTACTTGCTTACCTCATATATGTAGTATTTCGTCTTATTTTGGTAACGGTTATGGTTTTTATTGCGCAAAAAACCAAAACTAAATTTGATGATCTATTGGTTAGCAACAAGACGGCAAAATACATAGCCCACCTTATCCCGCTGTTGTTCATCTACAAATCGGTTCCTGTAATTCTGGATAAATACGAATATTGGGAAGGTGTTTTTGGGAAACTGGTTGGCATCTATATCGTGTTTTTGATTTTATGGATTATCAGGACTATATTTAATGCGCTAAGGGATTATTTAAAACTAAAGGCTCGATACAGTGACAAACCCATCGATAGTTTCATTCAGGTTATCATGATCGTGCTTTGGATGGTGGGAATCACCATCATTATCTCCCGTCTTTTTGAAATCAACCAAACGGAAATCCTAACCACTTTTGGAGCGGTATCCGCCTTGATAATATTGATTTTCAGGGACATTATTCTGGGTTTTGTCTCAAGTGTGCAGGTTTCGGTAAATGATATGATTCGCATAGGCGATTGGGTTACCATGGACAAATTCGGTGCCGATGGGGATGTAATCGAAATCAATCTAACCACGGTGAAAGTTCGGAATTTCGACAATACCACCACCACCATTCCTACCTATAGTTTGAGTTCCGATTCTTTCCAAAACTGGAGGGGAATGCTTAATTCCGATGGGCGACGAATAAAAAGGCATATCCTAATAAAGACAAGTACCATCCGCTTTCTTAAAGATGAGGAGCTAGAAAAATTAAAAAGCATAGCCCTTATAAGTGATTACATTGATACCCGAAAAAGGGATATTGATGCATTCAATACGACTAACTCTATTGATAAATCATTGCCTATTAATGGTAGAAACCTCACTAATTTAGGACTGTTCAGAAAATACATCACACAATACCTTCGCAACCATCCCGCATTAAACCAGGATATGATTTTGATGTGTCGCCAATTGCAATCTACATCCCAGGGTGTTCCGATAGAAATTTACACTTTTTCGCGCGACAAGGTTTGGGAAAATTATGAATATGTGATGGCTGATGTTTTTGACCATATCTTTTCATCAGTAAAGTACTTTGATCTCGAGGTTTTTGAATTGCCGTCCGACAAAGAATATTTAAAACAGTAATTTTTTATAAAATGGAGACCATCGAATTGTTTAGCGAAAGGTTGAAACTGAGGTTGATTCAATTTTCAGATTTGGATGCTATCCATGCCTTACATTCCTTACCTGAAATCGATGAATACAATACGCTAGGTATCCCCGCCAATATCGGGGTAACAAAAAACATTATTGAGCCTCAAATTTTAGCGCATCAGCAGGAAGAGATTCTAACTTATACTTTTGCCATTGAGGAATTGAGCACGGAAACATTTATTGGTTTATTCGGGCTCAAGTTAGGTTCTAAAAAATATAATAATGCGGAGATTTGGTATAAGTTGAATGTGGAATATTGGGGAAAGGGTTACGGAACCGAGGTCGTAAATAGAATATTGGATTTTGGTTTTAACGATTTAAAGCTACACCGAATTCAGGCAGGCTGCGCAGTAAAGAACATAGGCTCCATCAAGGTTCTTGAAAAAGCGGGAATGAAAAGAGAAGGGCATGCACGACAAACGCTTCCTTTAAAAACGGGTTGGTCAGACAATTTTGAATACGCCATTCTAGAAACGGACGAGAGGAAAAACAATTAACTGCAATCCATAGGTCACAATTAAATCGGAAAAGCAGCTAAAATATTAATGAATAACCGATTGGTTCCAAATTAAATCCGATCTTTCACGAATTCAATCTGTGTTTTCCCATGCGCTTTTGGCTTGCCGTCAGCTCCCAAATTGACCATTGTGGTATTGTCTATCGTAACGATCGTTTCGCGGGTCATCATATTGCGAACCTCACATTTAAGCGTCAGCGATGTCTTTCCAAATTTCACGACGGCGATACCAATTTCGATGATGTCTCCCTGTTTAGCAGAACTTCTAAAATTGATTTCTGACATGTGTTTGGTCACGACCCTTGAGTTTTCTAACTGCACAATGCTGTACAGAGCCAATTCCTCATCCATCCAAGCCAATAACTGGCCTCCAAATAATGTCCCGTTTGGGTTTAGGTCTTCGGGTTTTACCCATTTTCTGGTGTGAAATCGCATAGTTGTAATTTAATAACACGAAAATAACACATCTCCCTTAATTTTTTTTAATTTTAAAGAAAAAATGAACCTACGAGATGTGTTTTTAAAAGAATTCCGTGGCCAGACAATTGGCACTGTGAGTTCGCAATCCTCCTCAGACGAAAGTTTCCAAAATGAAGTGTTGCGTCCCATCCTCAAACTTCAGAATGAGCTATTCATTGCCTCTTTCCAGAACTATATCAGCAAGTATAAGAGCGATTTTTATTCTCAAACGACCGAAAAAAAATTGGCGGTAATAGAAAATTCAATCCAGAAAGACATTAAATATCGTAATGCCTTAAAAGGGATGATAATCGGACTGTTCAGTGTTGATGAATATTCGTTATACATAAAAAACTCTTCGGGTCTCAACAAAAGAATGATGACTATGCTTATTGAAAGATTAAAAAGTCAAATACAATTGTTTGAAATACAGAGCAGTGAATAGCTCACCTCTATTTTAATAGAAATTTACTTACTATTTCATAATTATTTCATTTTTAAGCTGTACAAACGGAATTTACGAGCTACTTAACTGCATTTATCCGATATTTTTCATTATAATTGTTAAAAATATATTATGAAAGAAGAATATTTCAAATGGTATTCTCCTAACCTCAATAGAGAGATCGAAATGTTAGTATTTGGGCACTCTGGCTACCCTGTAATTCTCTTTCCCACCTCAATGGGGAGTTTCCACGAGAATAAAGACATGGGGTTGATAGAATCCGCAAAATGGTATATAGAACAGGGTCTAATACAAATTTACTGTCCCGATAGCATTGATAAAGATAGTTTCTACAACAAAAACATTTACCCAATCCACCGCATAGAAAATCATGTGCGGTATGACAAGATGATTTGTCATGAAATTGTCGAAAAGGTCAAGAACAACACTGCTGCAGGAAAAGTGGTCGTTGCTGGAGCCAGTTTTGGGGGATATCATGCCGCAAATTTCGCCTTTCGACATCCAGGCTATGTCAGTCATATGTTTTCGATGAGTGGCGCATTTGACATAAAAAGTTTTATGGATGGTTTTCATAATGACGATGTGTTTTACAATAGTCCCGAGGATTATCTATATGGACTAAATGACCCGGAATTATGGAAAATGGATATTGTATTAGGAACATCCAATTGGGATATTTGCTTGGATTCTAACCTAAAACTCAGTAAGGTATTAAATGAAAGAAATATTCACAACTGGCTGGATATACGCAAGGATCAAAAGCACGACTGGCCTGTTTGGAAAGAAATGTTTCCACATTATCTCTCGAGAATCAAGTTTTTTTAGGTTCTGGTAGTCATCGAGAATAAAACAAATATGTAATTAAGTTAAAAATTTGAAGATGAAAAAAATTGGAATTTTATTTGGAATGGAAGACAGCTTCCCACAAGCATTTATAGATCGCGTAAATTCAAAAAACATCAAGGGAATTATTGCGGAAGCCGTATCCATTGATAAAGTGGTACAAAATAAAGACGGGGAATATGCTGTCATTATTGACCGCATTTCTCAAGACGTTCCCTTTTATCGCGCCTATCTTAAAAACGCGGCTTTAACGGGAACTAACGTGATAAACAACCCTTTCTGGTGGAGTGCAGACGATAAGTTTTTCAATAACGCACTGGCTGATACTTTAGGCGTTCCGTTGCCTAACACCGTTTTGCTACCGTCGGCGCAACACCCAGCGGACACAACAGAAAAATCATTCAGAAACCTTAAATTCCCAATGGATTGGCAAGGGATATTTGATTACATAAAATTTCCCGCTTACATGAAGCCTTATGCCGGTGGCGGCTGGAAAAATGTGTACCGCCTTGAAAACAAAGAAGAATTTTGGGAGAAACATCAAGAAACAGGACAACTTGTTATGATGCTGCAAGAAGAGATCGTTTTTACCGAGTACTTCAGGGTATACTGTTTGGGTCGCAAAGCGGTACGAATCATGCAATACGAGCCAAGAAACCAACCCCATTTGCGCTATGTTTTAGATGGACCTCCTACGGACAAGAAATTATTGGCTACGGTGAAGGACTATACATTGAAACTTTGTGAAGGATTGGGTTATGACTTTAATACAGTTGAATTTGCGGTCCGTGACGGCATCCCTTACGCCATTGATTTTGGAAACCCTGCCCCGGATGCAGAAGTATCTTCTGTGGGTGCAGAAAATTTTGAATGGGTAGTTGAAGAAGCAGCAAAAATGGCTATCGCGGCGGCAAAAAAACAAAAACCGGGAAAAATGAATTTGACTTGGGGAACTTTTATGAAAGATGCAGTGGCAGGCAAATAATATAATTTCGATAAATGAGTTACCTAGCCTCGATTGAGGACGGAATCTGCTGCTTTTGGCGCAGATTGAAACGAATAATGGGGCCCGAGCGAAGCAAAATGACGAAGTAAATAGCTCCTAAAAAAACTAAAATGAAAAAATTACCCGTTTTCACACTTGGTGTTGAAGAAGAATATCAGATTATAGACCCCGAAACAAGAGATCTTCGATCCCATTTGTCAAAAATTGTGGACGGAGCCAAAATAATATTGAATGAGCAGGTGAAGGCTGAAATGCACCAATCTGTTGTCGAAGTGGGAACCAACATTTGCAGAAATGTTGATGAAGCCGAAAAAGAAATTAAGTTTTTAAGGTCAAAAATTGTTGAATTAGCAGATAAACAGAATTTAATTGTAGGTGGCGCCGGAACACATCCTTTTTCTAAATGGCAAGACCAGCCGATTACCGATGATCAGCGTTACCACGATATCGTAAATGAGTTACAAGATGCCGCACGTTCCAATTTAATCTTCGGGATGCATTGCCATGTGGGTATTGAAAACCGAGAAATCGGCTTGCAGCTAATGAATCAGGCCTGCTATTTCTTGCCCCATATCTTTGCGCTTTCCACAAACTCCCCTTTTTGGGAAGGCAGACAAACAGGTTATAAATCGTTTCGAACTAAGGTTTTCGATAAATTCCCTAGAACTGGCCTGCCCGAATATTTTGATTCGGTCGCCTCTTATGATAATTTTTTGGACACTTTAGTAAAAACCAATTGCATTGACAATCCCAAGAAAATCTGGTGGGATTTGCGTTTGCATCCCTTTTATGACACGATAGAATTTCGCATTTGCGACATGAGTCTAACGGTTGAGGAAACAATGTGTATAGTGTCTGTGATACAAGCGGTTGTAGCCAAACTGTATAAATTGAACATGCACAACATGAGTTTCAATATCTATCGCTTAGCGCTTATAAAAGAAAACAAATTTAGGGCAGCCCGTTATGGAATCGAGGGACATATGATCGATTTTGGACTGCAAAAGGAAGTCGAAACTAGAATGTTACTATTGGAATTACTGGAATTCGTTGATGATGTGGTAGATGAGTTAGGTAGTCGAGAGCATATCAATTATGTTCACCAAATCATGAAAAACGGAACTGGAGCAGCTAAACAAATAGCCGTATTCAAAGAGACAAACGACCTTACAAAAGTGGTGGATTTTATAACCAATGAATTTACCAAAGGTTTATGATTTATTAGGTTATCTTTGCAAACCACTTCTATTAAAGATTGCCCCATGAATAATAAGACCATAACGATCGCTGTTCTAGACATGTACAACGGTGTGCCAAATCAGGGCATGCGCTGCATTATTGATATCATCAGCAGGTTTAATCCCTTTGTCAGCCTGAAAATATTCGATGTCAGAGGAAAATCCGAATTGCCCGAAATTGACCAATATGATATTTATATATCTACAGGTGGGCCAGGAAACCCGCTGATAGGCGATGGAGATTGGGATGTTAAATATTACCAATTTATCGATGCATTAACTAAATGGAATAGTGAAAACCCGGTTAAAAAACATGTGTTGTTCATTTGTCATTCTTTTCAAATGGCATGTAAACACTTTGGTTTAGCCGAAATCACCAAAAGGAACGACACCTCCTTCGGTGTAATGACAATGCATAAAACTAAAGACGGACTCGCAGACCCGCTTTTTGCAGGATTGAGCGATCCTTTTTATGCCATAGATTCAAGAGATTACCAAGTAGTCCAGCCCAAATTGAGTGTTTTTAAGAAGAAGGGCGCAAAAATAATTTCTTTGGAAAAAATCAGGGATCACGTACAATACGAACGGGCAATCATGGCCGTACGTTTTACAGACTATTTTGTTGGAACGCAGTTTCATCCTGAGGCAGATCCCATCAGCTTTGTTTCGCATCTTAGAAACAAAGAAGCAAAAGAAAAAATCAAAGAAATGAAAGGCAAAAAGAAATTCCGAAATATGCTTGAAGACTTGATGGATGATGACAAGATATACCGCACCAACGAAACTTTGATACCCAATTTTCTTCGTTCAGCCATAAATGACATACTGCAAACTAAGAAGATGATGTCCAATTAACAATTCTTTTTTCTATGATTCCCAAATATCGAAAACTGTTCAATGCTCAATTTACGGAGGAAAAATATCAAGAACTGAAAGATGATATTGCATCCGATTTTGGTTATGTACCTACTTTTCGATTGGCAGAAACACCTTTCTTTATATCCAGTGAGTTAAAATCGCAATTAATCGAAGGTTGTAATGAGGTTATAGCATTGATTCAAAAGAAGAGCTTTAAAACACTTACTGAAAAGTCATTAGAATTAAACCAGAAAGTTCCAAATGAGGATGAACATACCACTTTTCTGGCGATAGATTTTGGAGTTTGTGAAGAGGATGGCGCCATTGTCCCGAAGTTAATCGAGGTACAAGGGTTTCCTTCCTTATTTAATTATCAGATGAATTTATTTGAAAAATTCAAAAACCACTATCCATTTCTGGGAGAACTGACCCCATTCATAAATGGAATTACTCCAGAGGAATACTTGCAAATTCTTGAAGAAGCGATATGCAACGGTCACCCCAAAGAAAATGTCATACTGCTTGAGATCGAACCCGAAAAACAAAACACTAAAATTGATTTTTATTACTGCAAACGAGATCTAGGTATCCCCATAGTTTGCGTCACTGAACTGACAAAAAAAGGCAAACAGCTTTTTTATATTGATGAAAATGGAACCGAAATTCTTGTAAAACGGATATACAATCGCGTCATTTTCGATGAACTCGATTTACGGACCGATTTAAAACTGAATTTCCATTTCTCTGACGAGCTCGACGTCGAATGGGCAGGGCATCCCAATTGGTTTTTCAGGATCAGTAAATTTATATTGCCGTTTTTAAAGGGGAAATATTTCATTGAAACAACCTTGTTGAGCGAATTGACCGAAATTCCTAAAGATTTGGAAAACTACGTCTTGAAACCCTTGTTTTCTTTTTCGGGAACGGGCGTCATTTTCCATGTAAAAAAAGAAGATATTGAAGCGGTTGTCGACAAGGAACTTTACATCCTCCAAAAAAAGGTAAATTATATCCCCATTGTGCAATCCCCGGCCGGAAAAGTAAAGGCGGAAGTTCGCGTTCTTTGCGTCTGGAAAAAGGATGATGTTGCTCCCACTCTACTATGCAACCTTGTGCGATTGAGCAGAGGCGAAATGATAGGCGTGAAATTCAACAAAGACAAGGATTGGGTTGGCGGGACTATCGGATTGTTTGAGAGGTAGCTATCCTATCTTACTTCCAAAGATTTTTAAATAAAATGGGGCATATCTTTTCCATAGTTTGCGGCTCTTCCACATTCCAATTAAATTTTAGCAGAGGATAATTCTCGTCATTGGTCACAAACTGATCGTAATCAATAAAAGAGTACAAATCTTCGCCAGTGCTGTTTTTGAATGCATTCATCGCTACATACCAAAAGCCTTCAAATTCGTAGGATTCTTTGCCTTCAACAACTTGATTAATCAGACTGTCTGGATTTGCTTTTGCGCTATAGAACACCTCTTTCCCTCTTGAAATTAACCAACATCTAAAATATTCGAAACCGCCATCGGAACATCCGCCACTAACAATGTAAGCGGCGCACCAGAGTTCAGGGTTGTAAGAGTCAAAAAGAAGTTTATCCGTTCTCAATCGAAAACCGATCATTTCTTGTGGACTGAGTTTTTCAATTTCGGCGATCAAAAAGAGTTCCTGATCTTCCTGATTATCAGTTCCCTTTGTTGAGTTTTCAATTATCCACCAATAAATCTCTTCATCTAACATTTCGCTGGATTTGGAGAATGTTAATGAATCAAATGCAACTGTGGTGCTATCCATAACTATATCACTACTATTTACGGACTCTTCAATATTTGAGCTGTTGTTTTGACCAAAAGTAATGCTGCTTAACAAAAAAAAAGAAAATAGCAAAGTGTATTTATTTCTCATAAAAGTGATGGAATATAATTATTCATTATTTTATATTCCATCGTAAAATTAGCAATTTTTATTCTGTAATATCGAATCCGGCGACATAAAAATTCTTGTCAATTTCTAATTTTGGATTTTCGGCAGTAATTGCTTCTTGTTCCCAAGTTGTTTGAGGTTTTAGCCATCTTTCTTTTCCGTTAATAGTTACTTTTACTGGCATATCGAAACCTGTAACACAATTGGTCCAACGAAATCCTAAAGTATTCCCTTTAAAATAATATTCTAATGTTGGAATTCTGATGTCTCTTAGATACTGATTAAAAACCGTCGATAAGTCTGTTCCAACTGATGTCGTCAAATAATCCTCTATTTGTTTAGTAGTCACCGTTTGATGGTAAAAGGTACTGTTCAGTCCCCTCAAAATGCTTCTCCATTTTTCGTCGTCATTTACAATTTGGCGAATCGTATGCAGCATATTGGCACCTTTGTAGTACATGTCACCGGAACCCTCATTATTCACGTCATACTTTCCTATAATGGGTTTGTCATTCTGGATGTTTTTTCGAATTCCCCTAACGTAGCTATAACCCGCTTCTTTTCCATAGTAATATTCTACGAAAAGACTTTCAGAATAGTTCGTAAAACTCTCGTGAATCCACATGTCAGCTATATCCCTATAAGTGATATTGTTAGCGAACCATTCATGTCCACTTTCATGGATAATGATAAAGTCAAATTTTAATCCCCAACCTGTTCCGCTTAAATCCCGACCTCGATATCCGTTCTTGAAACCGTTCCCGTAAGTCACGGAACTTTGGTGTTCCATCCCTAGATAGGGAGCTTCAACCAGTTTGTAACTGTCTTCGTAAAAAGGATAGGGACCAAACCAGTGTTCGAAGGCTTTCAACATTCGAGGCACGTCTTTAAATTGTTCTTTGGCCTTAGCCAAATTGTCCCTCAAAACATAATAAGTGCAATCCAAGTTGCCCTTTTCGCCTTGGTACTTTTCTGAGAAGGAAACGTAGTCCCCAATGTTAATATTTACTCCATAATTGTTAATCGGATTAGAAACGTACCAATTGTATGTTTTTGTTCCATCTTTTATTTTTTTTACGCTTTGCAATCGACCATTGGACACATCCATCAGATTTCCGGGGACATTCACGCTAATAAGAGTACTTTCGACCTCGTCATACATATGGTCTTTGTTTGGCCACCAAACACTGGCGCCCAATCCCTGACAAGAGGATGCTATAAATAGTTTGCCATTGTTGTCTTTTTTCCAGGTGATTCCGCCATCCCATGGCGGATTGACCGCCACTTTGGGTTTGCCTCCGTAAAACACGGTCAGCTCCTTTGTCTTACCCACTATTTGGGGAGCGACTAATTCAATAAAAAAGGCATTTCCTTCTCTTGTATATTTTAAAGTCTTCCCATCTTGAATGACTTTATAAATATCCATCGGGTTTTGCAAATCAATCTGCATGCGATTATATTCTTGCAAAACTTGATATTTAATTGTGTTCGAGCCTGTTATCGTGCTGTCTACAGGATTGACTTTGATGTCTAAGTGATAATGTTTCACGTCCCACCAGGCTCTTTCTTTGGTTATGCTTCCGCGCAACGTATCCTGTCTGGTAAAATGAACAGCATCCCCTTCTAAAAGTCCTTGGGCCTTGGTATTATTTGAAATAAATAATGATATAAAAATAAAAACGAATAATTTATTCATGAATTTGGAATATTTGTAGTAACCCTATTTTATAATGTAATCTTTCAGTTAATGTAGTTTTGACACTTTTTCTTGCTCAACCACTACCGCATAATCGGCCACCAGTCGGTCGACATAATCATCAAGCAGCTCTAGTATTCGTTCGTTTTTATCCGATTTTACGATTAGACCTGCATGATAGTCCAATGGAACTTTAAAACAAACTTCCGGATCCGAAAAAGAAGACAAATCAGGATGCTGGTATTTTGACAGTGTCAATACTATTCCCGCGTAGGCTTTTTTTACCTTAGGCAAGCTGTATTTTTTCCCTTTAACCAAAGCGTCCTCGATTGCGGCCCATTCCTTCCAAAGATTGATATTGGAAGCCGCCTCCACCATTTCTGCCAGATGCGCACCACCAACACGAGACGATGTTTCCAAAAAATAAATTTCACCGTCTTCGCTGTTTTTTATAAATTCGGTATGTGCGGCACCATATTTCAGCCCAAATCCTTTCAAAACCTGTTCATTCACTTTTTTTATCGCCTTATCATCCTCTGAATTATAGGGAATATTGGAACTGCGAAACACACCGCCCGCCTGAGAAATTTCCATTGGGGTGGCTAAATATTTTGAAGTCAAACTAAATATAATTTTCCGATCCAGAATCAAACTGTCACAATGATAAACGTCTCCCGGTTTAAATTGTTCCAATAAATACTTGAAACGGTTATTTCCCATTTCGTTTATATGCATCCACAAACTTTCTTTGTCAAACACCTTTATGATTCCTGATGCCGAAGCTTCAGAGCGCGGCTTTAGTACCCATGGAGCCGAAACGCTGTCGGCAAAAGTATTGATGTCATGGTCATTGAATAAGGAACAAAAGGATGGACTGTTAATGCCGCAACTTTTGGCTCTCATTCGCATCGCCAGTTTATCCCGGAAGTAGCGTCCTGTCGTTTGTCCCATGCCGTCAATTCTTAGATTTTCCCTAAGGTAAGTGGCTTTCTCCACGTCATAGTCATCTAACGCTACAATGGCATCCACCTTGTTTGATTTCATCAAATTACCGACTCCCAGTAATAAGTGCTCCAAATTCCAATCGATGTCCTGACCTTGCATGTAAAATATTTCGTCGATATAATCATGTGGCCATGGTTTATCCCGTAATTTCTCGCTCGTTATAAGGTACACTTTATTGCCTAGATTTTTTAAATGGATTAAAAAATCGGCACCCTTAAAATAATTTGAAATACAAATGAAGGTCTTAGCATTTTTCATAAGCTTATAAATTTTCGATGAATTTGGTTAATAGATGTACACCATAAGCTGTGGCATGTTTGCTTTTGGCAAATTCGTCATCGCCAAAAGCCACGCCTGCAACATCAAGATGTGCCCACGCTGGATGTTCTTCAGTGAAATATTCCAGAAATTTAGCCGCACTTATGGCTCCTGCGACAGGTTTGCCGCTGTAATTCTTTACGTCGGCGATATCACTTTCAATATCTTGTTTATAAACATCCCAAAGCGGCAATTGCCATAAGCGCTCCCCGATGGAATCTCCCACTTCTTGTAGTTTCTTTGAAATCGAATCGTTATTGGTAAACAAAGCGCCGCATTCATATCCTAGAGTTCCGACACTGCTTCCCGTTAATGTCGCAATATCAACTATATATTGTGGCTTGTAATTTTTAATTAAATAGGACAATCCGTCAGCCAAAACAAGACGACCTTCGGCATCGGTATCAATAATTTCAATTGAATTTCCGCTATAACTTTGAATTACATCGCTGGGCAAAAATGACTTACTGTCTACTGAATTCTCGGCACAGGGAACAATCGCCGTTACTTTTATAGGCAATTGAAGATCAGCTATCAGTTGCATAGCACCGAATACGGCGCCACCACCGGCCATATCACATTTCATATGAACCATACCTGATGTTTTTATATTCAAACCTCCCGTATCAAAGGTGATTCCTTTTCCCACAAGTCCAACATGTTTTAAAGCAGCTGTTCCCTCTTTCGGGCTATATTTCATAATTACGAATTGCGGTTCATTTTCACTGCCTTTCCCGACAGCCAAAAACGCACCCAAGCCTTCTATTTTGCAGGCATCCAAACCCAGAACTTCGACATCGAATCCATATTTTTTACCTTTATCCAAGGCCCATTTTGCCAAATATTTTGGTGTGACCCTGTTGGGCGGCAAATCAACAAGAGAAAGGGTCTCCAGTTGTGCCCGTGCAATTTTTACGGCTTTGTTTATCGAAGCGGCATGATCCTTTGAAGACAAAATGTCCAACTCAAAATCAGGATTTAAAAATGGATGATTTTCCTGCTTTTTGAAATGACCCAAACTGTAAGTTCCCAGCAGCAAACCTGAAATAGTGGCCTCAACCTGCTCGTTACTGAATTCTGAGGGCAGCGACAATGCGACGCTTTTAGCAAAAGTTTCTTTTTCCTTGGATGCTATCCTGCGAAAGATCGTTTTTAAAGATTTATAATCGATTGACTTACCCAAGCCTATAAAAATAAAGGTGTTGTCGCTTTTTTCGGCTAAATAATGAGTGTCTTTTTTTCCATAAAAAACCTTGGAAGAAACTTCCACATCATCAAATGTTATCGGAATCAGGTTCTTTGCGCTAGTTTCAAAAACCGGAACCAAAACTGTTCCCGAAAATTTTTTTAGGTTGTCAATTTTTTTTGTTTTCATTTAATTGTCTTTAGTGTTAAAAAACAGCCATTCGATTGCTTTGGGGAATTCGTCACTCCAATAGGTTTCGTTGTGTTTCCCAAGTTTATTAATGCTTAAATTAATTTTCAGCTTGTCTTTTACAAATTCACTAGAAAGCATCCGGCTTTTAAAATTTTTTACATGGTCAATCATCGTTTCGCTTTCGTCGCCACCGGCATACAAATAAATTTTAGTGTCAATGTTATTCGCATCGTCCACTTTGATTTTCAGATCCGGCTTAACCCATAATGAGGGTGAAAAAATCATTAGTTTCCCAAATACTTCCGGATAGCGCAATCCACTGAAAATACTGATTAGTCCGCCCATGGAACTGCCTCCAATACCTGTGTTTTGCCTATCAACTTTTGTTCTAAAATTGCTGTCGACAAAGGGTTTCAAGGTTTCCGTAACAAAACGAATATATTTTTTACCTTGTCCTTTGCCTAATACCGTCTTCCCAACATTATATTCTTTCAAACGATCTTCTTCGGCATGTTCTATCGCAATAACAATGATTTTACCTATCTGGTATTCAGACATCACAGCCAGTTTCTTGTCAATTTCCCAATTTCCGTATCCGGCATTTTCGTTAAATAAATTTTGCGCGTCTTGCAAATACATAACAGGATATCTTTCCTCTGAACTATCATAATCGTGCGGAAGTAAAGCCCATACTTTACGGGTTTTATTGAGTTGCGGGATTTCAAAAGCATCAGATATTAGCATCACCTGCGGTAAGAAACTTCGTCTAAAAGGCAGCCAGTTTTTTCGCCACCTACCCACATGTTCGTTCTGAATTCCGGTGTGTTTCTTCGTTGATCGGTTTTCGGTACGGTTACCGGCGCTGTCAATTTCCACTTCACTCCAATCTCCCTTCGTGAATTTATACATCAGAGTTTCCGGATAATCAAAATCGTGCCCAAATTTGTAGTGATACAAACCTGTTCCAATTTTCTCCATCATAAACTCTTTGTCTTGTGTACGCCATCGGTTAAAATTGCCCGACAGGTATACCGGACGTGAATCATCTTCATCAGTGGTTAGTATGAAATGGAGTCCTGTTTTTATGATGGTATGATTTAAATCTTTAGTGAGCGTTTCATCATCAAAATTCATAAATGTATTGTGGTATTTTTTTAATATAAAAAGTAAATATAAGGGATTGTCCTATGATAAAAAAGAAAAATGAAACCCCAATGGCAAATCAATTCGCTATTGGGGTTTCTGGACTATTATTAACAAGTAAAGCTTTCTATTTTTGACGGCTTTTTAGCACCCCAACAACATCATTAATCTTGAATCCTTTGGCTTGAAGCAGTATAAGGTAATGGAAAAGCAAATCTGCGCTTTCGCTTAGAAACAAATCGTCATTGTCATCTTTGGCTTCTATAACCACTTCGACCGCTTCCTCACCTACTTTTTGCGCGATTTTGTTCATCCCTAATTTGAACAGTGAAGCCACATAACTTTTTTCGGAATCGGCATTGTTTTTTCGAAGTTCGATAGTGTCCTCCAATGCTGAAATAAAGCCATAGTCCTGTTTATTATCGGTCGACCAGCAAGTATCTGTTCCCTTGTGACAAGTTGGCCCAACAGGTTTTACCTGGATCAATAAAGTGTCATTGTCGCAATCATTTTTTATGTCAACCAAATTCAGAAAGTTTCCGCTTTCCTCCCCTTTTGTCCAAAGTCTTTTTTTGGTGCGGCTATAAAAAGTCACTTTTTGGGTATCGACCGTTTTCTGATACGCTTCGGCATTCATGTAACCCAGCATTAAAACCGTTTTGGTTTCACTGTCTTGTATGATCGCTGGAATTAATCCGTCCGTATTTTTTGAAAAATCTATATTCATTTTTTATTTTATTTAATGATTGAAAAATTATAAGATTTAAGAATCTGAACTCTTTTCTCTATTTTGTTTATTCTCAACTCTATATTCTAACTTCAATATTATTGTTCTTCAATTCTTGTTTCAAGGTCCTAATTTCAATTTCTTTAAAGTGAAATACGCTTGCCGCCAAAGCTGCGTCTGCTTTTCCTTTCATAAATGTATCAACAAAATGTTGTATGTTTCCCGCACCACCCGATGCTATTATTGGGATATTTACCAATGTTGATAATTTAGCCAGAGCTTCATTGGCAAAACCGTTTTTAGTACCGTCATTATCCATCGAGGTAAACAAAATTTCACCTGCACCTCTCTCCTCCACTTCTTTCGCCCAGTCAAACAGGTTCAATTCGGTAGGTACCTTTCCGCCAACCAAATGTACGACCCATTGTCCGTTAATCTGTTTCGCATCGATTGCAACTACCACACATTGGCTTCCGAATTTCTGTGCCAAATCATTGATCAACTGCGGATTTTTTACCGCCGACGAATTGATGGAAACCTTATCGGCTCCGTTTTGCAGTAAAATGGCAACGTCTTCAACAGATGAAATGCCACCACCTACGGTAAACGGGATATTGATGGTTGAAGCCACTTTTCGAACCAAGTCAACCAAGGTTTTTCTTTGCTCTTCCGTTGCTGAAATATCCAGAAAAACCAATTCGTCAGCGCCTTCGTCCGAATATATTTTTGCCAATTCCACCGGATCGCCCGCGTCCCGTAAATCTACAAAATTAACGCCTTTTACGGTTCTTCCGTTTTTAATGTCAAGGCAGGGTATGATTCTTTTTGTGAGCATTTTTTGTGTTTTTTATTCTATAAAGATGCACTGCAGTGCATCTCTACCTATGCAATAATATATTGTTCCAATTGTTTCAGCGAAATCCGTCCTTCATAAATCGCTTTCCCAATGATTGTTCCTTCGCAGCCTAATTCGGCTAATTTTGGTAGTTCATCGAATGTTGAAATCCCCCCAGAGGCAATCAATTTAATTCCTTTAGCTTCGGCCAAGATTTTCACATACAAATCAAAAGAGGGCCCTTCCAGCATACCGTCCTTTGCAATGTCAGTGCAAATTACGTATTGGATTCCTTTGTTTTGATAGTCTTGAATAAATGGGACCAAATCTTCATTTGACTCTTCTAGCCAACCTGAAACGGCCACCTTTTCATTATTGGCATCCGCGCCCAAAATGATTTTATCAGCACCATATTCGGCTATCCATTTTTCGAATATCGTTCTATTTTTGACGGCAATACTTCCGCCCGTGATTTGGTTTGCCCCGCTTTCAAAAGCAATTTTCAAGTCGACATCCGATTTCAAGCCGCCGCCAAAATCAATTTTCAATTTGGTTTGGGTCGCGATTTGTTCCAATATTTTGTAATTGACAATCTGGCTCGATTTGGCCCCATCTAAATCAACCAAATGCAAATATTCTATTCCGTGCGCTTCAAATGATTTCGCCACTTCCAGCGGATTTTCATTGTATATTATCTTGGTGTTGTAATCCCCTTTTGACAGGCGAACACATTTCCCTTCTATGATATCTATCGCTGGTATTATTCTCATTTTATAAAAGTCTTAAAGTTTGAAAGTTACAAGTCGTAAAGACTCCACTTAATTTTTTAATCATTCAATTCAAGGAAATTCCCTAGAATTTTCTCACCCACATCGCCGCTTTTTTCCGGGTGAAATTGGGTGCCGTAAAAATTGTCCTTTTTCAATGCCGAGGCATATTCCACTTCGTAATTAGTAGTCGCAATCGCTTCAGTGCACAAGGGCACGTAAAAACTATGTACCAAATACATATATTCATTTTCATTAACCCCTTTAAATAAATCGGATTTGAGATTGTAAATGTTGTTCCAACCCATTTGTGGTACTTTTACTTTTGGCGTAAACTTAATCACATCTACATCAAAAATACCTAAGCCTTTTGTATTCCCTTCCTCAGATCTGTTGCACATCAGTTGCATGCCCAAACAGATTCCCAAAACCGGTTGCTTCAAGGTGGGAATCAAAGTGTCAAGACCGCTTTCCAAAAGCATCTCCATCGCCGAGCTTGCCTCGCCGACTCCAGGAAAAATAACCTTATCCGCTGCTTTTATCACTTCGGGAATATTGCTCAAAACGGCTTTATATCCTAGTCTTTCGATAGCAAACATAATGCTTTGAATATTTCCCGCTCCGTAATTTATGATAACTATTTTCATTTCTAAATTGTTTCATGTTTCAAGTTTAAAGTTTAAAGTTGTTTTGTGATAACCTGAAACTTTAAACTTGAAACCACTTTTTTAAAGCATCCCCTTCGTACTCGGCAAAATCATCTTTTCGGTGTCGCGTTTGACGGCTACCTTAATCGCTTTGGCGAAAGCCTTAAAAATCGCTTCAATTTTGTGGTGCTCGTTTTGTCCTTCGGCTTTGATGTTGATATTCGCTTTTGCGCCGTCAGAGAATGATTTGAAGAAATGTAAGAACATCTCCGTCGGCATTTTCCCTACCATTTCGCGCTTGAATTCGGTTTCCCAAACCAACCAATTTCTGCCTCCAAAGTCAATGGCTACTTGTGCTAAGCAATCATCCATTGGTAAACAAAAACCATAACGCTCTATTCCAAGTTTATTCCCCAATGCTTTGGCGAAAACTTCGCCTAGGGCGATCGCCGTGTCTTCAATGGTGTGGTGTTCATCCACTTCTAAATCACCTTTTACAAGGATTTCTAGGTCCATTTGTCCATGACGTGCAATTTGGTCGAGCATATGGTCAAAAAAAGCAATTCCGGTTTCGATTTTGCTTTTTCCGGTTCCATCCAGATTTAAATTGATAAATATATCCGTTTCATTCGTTTTTCTCGAAATAGTTGCGGAACGTGCTTCCAATTTAAGAAACTCATAAATGACTTTCCAGTCCGTACTTTGCAAACTGATGAACGAATCCAGTTCCTCCCTTTTTGAAGCGATTTCAGCACTTCCAGCACCGTCAGTCGTATTCACAAAAATGGCTTTTGCGCCAAGATTTTTGGCCAACTCGACGTCAGTCAATCGATCACCCAAAACAAAAGAATTTACCAAATCATAATCAGGATTATCGATATACTTGGTCAGCATTCCCGTTCTGGGCTTACGAGTGGGTGCGTTGTCTTCCGGAAAAGAACGATCCACAAATATGTCGTCGAAAAGAACACCTTCGTTTTCGAACGCTCTCAAAATGAAGTTTTGCGTAGGCCAAAACGTGTCTTCAGGAAAACTTTCTGTTCCTAATCCATCTTGGTTAGTCACCATTACCAGTTCATAATCCAATTCATTGGCTATTTTAGCCAAGTATTGAAATGATTTCGGGTAAAATTCCAGTTTATCCAAACTGTCCAATTGCAAATTTTCCGGTTCCAGAACAATCGTTCCGTCACGATCGATAAAAAGTACTTTTTTCATTTTATATTTCTTTTGAAAATTAGCTAATCGCTAATAGTGCATCCATTAATCTTCTATTTTCTTCTGCCGTTCCAACAGTCAAACGCAAACAATTTTCGCATAATGGCTGTGTCGTTCTATTCCTGATTACGATCCCTTTGGCGATCAATTCATCATATCTCCTATTGGCATCATCCACTTTAATCAACACAAAGTTGGCTTCGGTAGGATAAATTTTATTGACAAACTTTACTTGATGTAATACTTTAAGTAAATCCTCTCTTTGTATTATAATTGAGTCAATCTCCAATTGTATTTTTTCTTTATCCGCTAATCTCTCCAATGCTCTTTTTTGCGTCAATTCATTAACGTTATAGGGCGGTTTGATTTTATTCAAAATACCAATTACCGCACTTGAAGCGTAGCAAATCCCCATACGAATTCCAGCCAAACCATAGGCTTTTGAAAGGGTTTGTGTCACAATCAAATTGGGATATTCATCCAGTTCATTCATCCAACTTTGTTTCTTGGAAAAATCGATATACGCCTCATCTATCACCACCAAGCCGCTAAAATTTTGAAGTAATGTTACTATGCTTTCATCTGAAAAAGAATTTCCCGTGGGGTTGTTCGGGGAACACAAAAAGATCATTTTTGTGTTGTCATCAACCGCATCCAAAATTGCACCAACTTCAGGTTGAAAATCTTCAGAAAGCAGCACTTCTCTATTCTCAACAGCATTAATATTTGCCAAAACACCATACATCCCATAAGTGGGTGGCAACGTAATCACATTGTCTACTTTTGGCTCGCAAAATGCTCTGAACAACAGATCCAATACTTCGTCGCTTCCGTTTCCTAATAAAACCTGATTGGTTTGGAGGTTTCTTTGTTTTGCCAAAACTACCTTAACACCGCTTTGTTGTGGATCTGGATACCGATTTACCCCATTTTCAAATGGATTCTCATTGGCGTCCAAAAATATCATTTCGGCTGTATCAAAATCTTTAAACTCATCCCTGGCTGAGGAATAAGGCTTCATCTTCAGTACATTTTCACGTACCAAATTATTTATATCAAAATTATTTTTCATCTTCAATCGCTTTTAAACGTAATGTAACCGCATTTTTGTGTGCTTGCAAGCCTTCTGCTTCGGCCATAATCTCAATGGCTTTACCTATATTTCTGATTCCCGTTTTGGTTATTTTTTGAAAAGTCATCGCTTTAGTAAAACTATCCAAATTCACTCCACTATAGTTCTTTGCGTAACCGTTTGTAGGCAAAGTGTGATTGGTTCCCGAGGCATAGTCACCTGCGCTTTCGGGGGTATAATTTCCAATAAAAACGGAACCTGCATTTTCGATTCCATCACAATAAAAATCGTCCGAAGCAGTACAGATTATAAAGTGTTCAGGTCCGTATTCATTAATTAATTCCAATGCTATTTTATCATTCTCAACAAAAATCAACTTCGAATTTGAAATTGCCTTTTCGGCAATAGCTTTTCTAGGCAATTGTTCCAGTTGAATTTGAACTTCTTCTTCAACGGCATCAATCAGTTTTTTTGATGTCGAAACCAGAATTACTTGGCTGTCTGTTCCATGCTCTGCTTGAGATAATAGATCTGATGCCACAAAAGCGGGAATGGCGGTGTCATCGGCAACAATCAATAATTCTGAAGGACCTGCGGGCATGTCTATGGCCACGCCAAACTGTGTTGCCAATTGTTTGGCCACTGTTACGAATTGATTTCCGGGTCCAAAAATCTTATACACTTTCGGTATCGTTTCGGTTCCAAAAGTAAGACCTGCAATCGCTTGGATTCCTCCAACTTTTATAATCTTAGTAACACCACATAAATTTGCTGCATACAAAATGGCCGGATTTATATTTCCCTTTTTATCAGGAGGCGAACACAATATAATTTCTTTGCAACCAGCAATCGCGGCTGGAACCGCCAACATTAAAACCGTAGAAAACAAGGGAGCTGTTCCCCCCGGAATGTACAAACCAATTTTTTGAATAGGTCTTTTTTCTTGCCAGCAATTTACGCCTTCAGCAGTTTCAACGGCTACGCGATCTGTTTTTTGGGCGGCGTGGAATTTCTCTATATTGCTTTTTGCTAGCCGGATAGCTTCCTTTAGTTCCCCTGAAACTGCGGCTATAGCCGATTCGATTTCTTCGTTCGAAACTTCCAAGTTTTCAAAACTCACTCCGTCAAAAATAGAGGTATATTTTGCGATAGCAGTATCCCCTTTTTTTTGAACTTCCTTGAAAATTTCTTTCACGGTAAGTTCGATATCATCAACAGTTTTCGTTGGTCGTTCCAATATCGCTGCCCATGTTTCCGGTTTTGGGTTGTCTATTTTATTCATTGTCTAGTGGTTTAACCGCAAATATTGCAAAGGGTATTCGCAAAGTTCGCAAAAGTATCAATCAATTAAGTTTTGTAGACTCATAATTGATACTTAATAATTTATTTAAAGTACCATTTTTTCAATTGGGCAAACCAGAATCCCTTCGGCTCCAGCCTCTTTCAATTGGTCGATTACATCCCAAAAAGAATCTTTGTCAATTACCGAGTGTACACTGCTCCAACCTTCTTGTGCCAAAGGCAATACCGTGAGACTGCGCAAAACTGGAAGGATTTTCCCCACTGCTTCAATTTTATCGTTAGGCACGTTCATCAAAATGTATTTTGATTTTCTTGCTCTTAACACCGATTCAATTCTGAATTTTAGAGTGTCGATTAGTTTTTGGACACCAGGAGTCACTTTTGGGGAGACCGCCAAAACAGCTTCGCTCTTAAGTATGATTTCAACCTCCTTTAAATTGTTTTTGAATAAGGTACTTCCGCTTGACACGATGTCTACTATGGCATCCGCAAGCCCTATATTTGGTGCAATCTCTACAGAACCTGATATTTGGTGGATATCAACGGTCACGCCAAATGAATTAAAATACTCGTTAACGGTATTAGGATAAGAAGTGGCAATACGTAACCCATCCAAGTCTTTTACGGAATTGTATTCGAAAGTTTTTGGGACTGCAACAGAAACCTTGCATTTTGAAAAACCCAGTTTTTGTATTACTTGAATTTCCTTTCCTTTTTCAACCAAAAGGTTATCTCCTACAATGGCGATATCTACTACACCATCAATCAAATACTGGGGAATATCCGAATTTCTTAAATATAAAACCTCTAATGGAAAGTTTGACGCTTCGGCCTTTAATTGATCGATTCCATTGTTGATGGAAATTCCGCAGTCTTTTAGAATTTGGATACTTTCCTCGTTTAAACGTCCTGATTTTTGAATTGCAATTTTTAATGTACTCATTTTTTTTGTTTTTAGTTTTCTTGTTATGTATGTCTGAGTACAAAAGTTAGGCAATAAAAAACCCGTTTGAGTACTCAAACGGGTTTTAAAATATGATGATTTACACACATACCATTAACACTTCGCTTGAGAGCAATAATGAAAATGATGGTGATGTAATTGTATTGTAAACATAAGTGTGTTATTTTTTTAGAAATTTAATTTCTGATGCAAATATACGTGATATTTCATTCACTATGCCATTTTAAATTTAACTTAACACAGGTTTGTTGTTAAATATCTGCTTGCTATTTGATTTTTAATCTGTTTCGTCTGCATCCATACTTTCACTTTTGGTAGCGCCGGTACCTTTAATTATTGAATCAGCACTTTCTGCCCTGATCTCCGTATGGCGTATCTCACCACCAGAATTCCCTACTTTAGTTGCTAAAAATGAAGCAGCTAGGGAAAGAATCAATGTGATATACGATAGTGCTTTGGCAAATTTGTTTTTTTTAATTGAGGTATATAGTGACAGCAAACTAAAAATACCCGTTGCATACAATACCAAAGCCAATTTCTCAGCCAGTTCTTCATGCTCATGGATTATTTTTTTTCCTATATCAGGCATGTCTTCCACCAGCTCTTCTGCTCCTTCTCCTGTAGCCATGCTAGCCAAAGCAAAAAGAGCGCCAACAACAAATAAGACATAAGCCGTGTTTTTTACCGAATTATTCTTTAAAAACATTCCAGTGACCAAAATCCCAAATCCCAAAAAAGTCACTATTATTGGAAAGTGATTTACCACAAGGTGTAAGTGCGCATCGTTCATGTTATAAATTTATTTAAGGTTAAAAAAAATACTTTTAGATAATTATATGCAATCCTATTCAAAACTGTTTATTGAACTTCATTATTTATTTTCATCCAGCCAAGGAAACCCCAATCAAAGAACCAATGCCATAGGTTACGGCAGCCGCAGCCAATCCGAAAAATACTTGTCTAAAACCCGAAAATAAAACACTTTTTCCTGTTAGCAAGGTAATGGCCGCACCGATACCAAAGAGCCCAACAACACTACTCCCTACACTTAATAAAATAGCATTTTTTCCATCTAAAAATATAAATGGATAGAGAGGAATGATAGCACCTATGGAAAAAAGTATGAAAGAGGCAATTGCCGCTTCCCAGGCCGATCCGCCTAATTCTTCTTTGTCTATTCCCAGTTCTTCTTTAATTATGGCGTCTATTGCCGTTTCAGGGTTTTCGAATGCTTTCTCGGCCAATTTTTTAGCCTCTTCGATGCTCATTCCTTTTGCCTGGTACAACAAAACCAGCTCTTTTTTTTCTTCTTCGGGTGAAGACTGCAGTTCTTCGGTTTCCAAATCAATTTGGCGCTGGTTTAATTCCCTCGAACTTTGTACAGATAGCCATTCCCCCAAGGCCATCGAAATGGCTCCAGCCATCAAGCCCGCAATTCCAGTCAACAAAATCGTGTTGTTTGACATGGCCGCTCCCGCAACACCCATCACCAAACTCATATTGGACACTAATCCATCATTAGATCCCAAAACGGCCGCCCGTAATGCATTGCCGCCAACGGATTTATGTCGGCTTTCAAATTTCGACAAAAACCCTCCCGAAACATTAAAAGCCGCATTGTCATTAACCGCTTCTATTATTTTGAGATGATTGTGTTCAAAACCGGTTGGTTTTTCCCCGCTTTCTATTTTGTTTTTTATGGCATTGACTGCAAATTGTTTCTCAATATTGGACAAACTGCTGATTATGGATCCGTAACCAAAAACCTTCCCTAATTTCAACTGGAGCTTAGCTCTTGATGACGGTAATGGCATTGTATAATTAGGTTCTGAACCCATCACTTTATCAAGCATATGCTTTGCATGTCCTTTTTCAATCTCACCCAGACCATGCAATACACGTACTAAATTATCGTCTGTTTGAATGGCTGCAATACTTTCGTACAAAAAAGCGGCGTCCACTTCTGTTTGTAATTGCCCTTTTAACTTATTTATGTCCATTATAGATTTGTTGTTCCATTTATTAGAAAATATATTTTTTCGAAATATTTACTTCAATTAGATGTTCATTACTGAATAAAAATACGAAATTTTTAACAAGTACAATCACAATGTTCTATGACTCTGAATTCGATCGGGATCTATAAATGTGATTTTATGAGTTTGCATTTAATTTTACTTGCGTCTATATTTTCCTTACTTGATATTCCAATCTCAATATTCAAAATATCACAAATCCTTTTGGCAATAGATAAACCCAATCCTGTCCCTTTAATTTCCGGGATATTCGGGGACGTTTCGGCTACAGCAATGTCAATATAGCTGTCCGCTTGGGACATATCCTTGGCAACTACGGTCATTTCAAAGGAAGGCAAACATAAAAGTTAATAAACACACTAATAAAGCTGATCTTCGCATCAATTATTCATTTTAAGAAGGAATTAAGTGTGCCAATATATTCTTTCGGAGTCACATTTTTATAACTCGTTTTCCCTAATACTTTTCCTTTTCCATCCAAAACAACTACCAATGGAAAAATCCCTTCCTGATTGTATTTTTCCGCTAGAATTTGATTCTGGTTCCTTAATTCCTCTGCCAATTGATTTTGTTTCCATTTAGGGAAATCAGCTCTCTCGAGGATATAATTTGCTGCTGCATATTCTTTGAATGTTTCTGATTGTCAATGGTTTTATCCAATTTTATACAAGGAGCGCACCAATCCGAACCCGAAAAAACCAATATAATTGGCTTGTTTTGGGCTATGGCCTCAGTTGCAGCTTGGCTGAAATCAGTTTTCCAGTTTTTGGAATACCCTACTACTGCGATCAACAATAGTAAGAATGCCATTTTATTTTTCATTCAATTTTATTTTAAATTTTATAAAGAACTTTTTATCACTAATTTAGTACTGAAATATTCAACAAACACAACTCAAATGGTCGCCACTTGCTCTGGTAAAACAAATTGTTCTTAAGCGAAAATTAAGAATATATAACACAGCAAATTAGCAGCCCATCCTAACATATTACCTAATTTTACAAAAAAAGCGTATGTCCTTTTTAAAAAAGTTATCGCCTTTTTATAACCTGACCATTTTCTACGTAGTGGTAAGCTTTATATTAAGGATAGTTCTTCTCTTCCATCCTATTACCCAGACTACGTTTACATGGATAGATGCAATAAAAATCTTCAGCCTAGGTTTAGTTTCCGATATTTTTGTTTTTATACTCGCTAGCGGATTTTTGTGGCTGTACCTTATTTTTATATCAAATTCGAAGTATTTAAAACCATATGGGTATATCATCTTCGGCTTACTAGTGGCACTGCTGTTATATATCTTTTCGGGAAAATCAATACTTAATGAATATGGAGGCGCATTGCCAAAAATTGGTTTAATCTTCGTGGGAATCAAAACGTTTTTATTTGGCTTACTACTTTTTCTGCCGAAATACCGAAGCAAAATTAGATTTTGGCTTTTTACTTTTGTGATGTTCCTGTTTGTTGTTTTGATTTTGCAAAACGCCATCAGCGAATATTTTTTCTGGAACGAATTTGGGGTGAAATATAATTTTATTGCCGTTAATTATTTGGTTTATACCAATGAGGTCATTGGCAACATAATGCAGTCTTATCCTGTAATTCCTCTATTCTCCGGGTTGTTTCTGATAGCCGGAATTGTCACTTACTTTATATTGAAAGGAACGAGAAATTATGTCGAAAGCATTCCTACTTTTGTTGAAAAAATCAAAATTTCAGCATTGTATTTCGTGTTATTTGGATTTTCTCTTTTTGCAATTCCATCATTGGCAAACAAAGAAAATTCGCAAAATATTTTTTCTAATGAGTTGCAGGCAAACGGAGTTTACAAGTTCTATTTGGCATTTATGAATAGCGAGTTGGATTATTTCAAGTTTTATAAAACACTACCCGAAAAAGAAGTTTATACATTATTGGGCCAGCAAATACCATACATCTCGGGCGAATCGCCTTTAAGGTACATAAAAGGCGACACAGCCGAAAACCACAAGAATGTAGTTTTAATTACTATTGAAAGCTACAGCGCCGATTTCATGAAAATGTACGGGAATAACCAAGATTTAACACCGTTTTTAGATAGTTTGGCTACCCAAAGTTTAGTATTCACCAATTTCTACGCCTCGGGAAATAGGACAGTACGAGGTCTTGAGGCAGTAACTTTATGTTTGCCACCCACCGCAGGGGAAAGCGTTGTAAAAAGGAAAGACAACAAGGACAAATTTTCAACAGGACACGTATTCAACCAAAAGGGATACAATGTAAAATACCTTTATGGCGGGGATGCTTTTTTTGACAACATGGAAGATTTCTTTTCCGGTAACGGCTATGATATTGTAGACAAAAAATCATTTACACCAAAAGAAATCACTTTTGACAATATATGGGGAGTTTGCGATGAAGACATGTACAACAAAGCGATTAAGGTGATGAATTCAGAAGCAAAAGGAAACAAACCTTTCTTTAACCACATTATGACGGTCAGCAATCACAGGCCGTTCACCTATCCCAACGATAAAATTGATATTCCGGGAGATGCCAAATCCAGAGATGGCGGCGTGAAATATACCGATTTTGCC
>NZ_DATBVQ010000061.1:0-7670 GCF_036515215.1 Flavobacterium sp. | reverse complement strand
GCCCAACCCGGCATGGTGTTCAATTCTAAAGGGAAAATGGTTTTATGGTCAACCAAACTGGTTTCAACCACTTTATTGTTTACGCTGTCCCAAGCCCAAACCAAAGCGTTTCCTAAAGGCGGCAAACCTTCTTCGGTTGGTAAATATTTCTCCACTTCCGGCAAGATGATCGGCAAATGTTGCGCACCAATCATTTGCGGCAAGCCATTTACATAAAATACCGGGAATGGTTCGCCCCAATAACGCTGACGGGAAAAAACCGCATCACGCAAACGGTAATTGATTTTTCCGTATCCCTGGTCTAATTTTTCTAATTCCTCGATTGCTTTCTTGGCCGCTTCTTTGTAAGTCAATCCGTTCAAGAAATCCGAATTGGCAATAATTACATTGTCTTTCGAACCGTATGCTTCTTTGGAAATATCAACATTCGCAAAAATGTTTTTAATATCCATCATCCCGCTTTGCCCTTTGAAAAAATTGGCAAAAGCATAATCTCTTTCGTCCCCGCAAGGAACCGCCATAACGGCGCCTGTTCCGTAACCCGCCAAAACATAGTCCCCGATCCAAACTGGAACTGGTTCTTTAGTAAAAGGATGTTCGGCATATGCTCCGGTAAACACCCCTGAAATTGTTTTTACGTCTGCCATACGTTCTCTTTCGGAACGTTTTGACGAGGCTAGAATATAATCGTTCACCTTATCCAGATATTCCGGTGTCGTGATTTCCTGAACCAACGGATGCTCCGGCGCCAAAGTCATAAAAGTAACTCCAAAAATAGTATCAGGACGCGTTGTAAAAACCTCAATCCCTCTTTCTTCATGGTTCTTGTCTGCTGCTATCACTTTGAAAGTAACCATTGCACCAACTGATTTTCCAATCCAGTTGCGCTGACTTTCTTTGATGCTTTCACTCCAATCGATATCGTTCAATCCTTGCAACAAACGTTCCGCATAAGCAGAGATCCGCATGCTCCATTGGGTCATTTTTTTACGGACCACGGTGAAACCGCCACGTTCCGAAACACCATTTACGATTTCATCATTGGCCAAAACTGTTCCCAATCCCGGACACCAGTTCACTTCGGTCTCCGCCAAATAGGTCAATCTGTATTGCAGTAAAATTTTCTCCTGAGTCTCTTTTGCGAAAGCGTTCCACTCGGTTGCAGAAAAAGATATAATGTTGTCGTCACAAACCGCATTGACATTTGTATTTCCGTCTTTTTCGAAAGTCAAAATTAATGTCGAAATATCTTCTGATTTATCGCTGTCTTTATTGTACCAAGAATTGAATAATTGGATAAAAATCCATTGCGTGTGTTTGTAATAATCAGGATTTGAAGTTCTCACTTCTCTACTCCAATCAAATGAAAACCCTATTTTGTCCAATTGCTTTCTGTATCCGGCAATCTTGTTCCCTTCTTTATCGAAACCTCCGTCAATATTTACGCGAGTAGTATCTTCCGGTCGTTGTCCGGTTTGAATGGCGTATTGTTCAGCCGGCAATCCAAAACTGTCATAACCCATTGGGTGTAAAACGTTAAATCCTTGATGTCTTTTGTACCTGGAATATACATCCGAAGCAATATAACCTAGTGGATGTCCCACATGAAGACCGGCTCCCGATGGATAGGGAAACATGTCAAGCACATAATATTTAGGCTTTTCGGATTTGTTTTCTGCAGCAAAAGTTTGATTTTCTGCCCAATATTTTTGCCATTTGGCCTCAATTTCGTTCGGATTGTATTTCATTCCCTTTTTTATTGTTTTTTTAATGGAATCACGCTTTCATAACTCATGTCATTCTTGGTCATCATTTTTTTTGAAATCATGCTGTCGCATACTCCAATCATTCGGCCAGTTTCAAAGTTGCAAATGCTTTCCCACAATGAATTATAAAGCGGCAAATTTACGTTTATTGTACGAAAGTTGAAACTTTGGACGTTATTAACTTCAAATAAAGAAATTCTTTATTATTTTTACCCCATAATTAAAGTAAACTATGAGTTCTTCATTTGATAGGTTTCAAAAACGCAGATTAATTTCCTCTTATTTTTCAGTAGTGCTAAGTGTTTTCTTAGTTTTATTCCTATTGGGCATTTTAGGATTTTTCATTATAAATTCCCAAAAACTGGCCAACGATTTCAAAGAAAAAATCGCCATGACGGTCTTTTTCAAGAACGAGGCTAACGACAGTATATTAAAGGGTTTTGGTAAAGAATTGAAAGTGGCTCCGTACGCAAAATCGAGTGTTTTTGTGTCCAAAGAAGCTGCAGCCAAGCAACATACCGATATCATTGGCGAAGATTTCATGACTTTCCTCGGGGAAAATCCATTACAAAATTCGTATGACATCCATTTAAAGGCGGCTTACGTGGAGAAAGACAGCATTGCGAAAATTGAAAAACAACTGCGTGCGAACCCAATGGTGTCAGACATTGTTTACGACAAGCAATTAGTGAACATGGTGAACGACAACATCAAAAAAGTAAGCATGTGGATTTTAATAATAAGCGGCTTTTTGACATTTATCGCCGTTTTATTAATCAATAGTTCATTACGTCTTTCGATACATTCGAACCGATTTATCATTAAAACCATGCAAATGGTGGGCGCAACAAAATCATTTATACGAAAACCATTTGTGATGCGTAGTATAAGATTAGGAATGCTTGGAGCCGCATTGGCGATTCTCGCATTGCTAGGTGTTTTGGCTTATGTTGAAACCAGTTTTCCCGATCTTGGCATCCTGAATGACAAAATACTGATTGCAGTAGTGCTATTAGCCGTATTAGGGTTTGGCATATTGATCACCTGGTTGAGCACTTATTTTGCGACTCAACGTTTCTTGAACTTGAGAACAGACGACCTTTATTAATTTACGATTTAAAAAAGATTGCATAATTCAGCATCTTTTTGATGTTGAAATAAATTCAGCATAGATGAAAAATAATGAACACAAACCGGAATTTCTTTTCGGCAAAATAAACTACAAAATTCTACTGATTGGCATTGGAGTGATCACTCTTGGCTTTATACTGATGTCTGGTGGCGGAAGTGACGATCCAAACGTGTACAGCGATGCAATATTCAGTTTCAGAAGAATTCGTCTAGCTCCTACGACCGTTTTGATTGGATTTGGAATTACTGTTTATGCCATCTTAAAGAATCCAAACAAAGCTTAAATGAATACACTGCAGGCATTTCTAATTGCCGTTATGGAAGGGATCACTGAATACCTCCCTATTTCCTCGACGGCCCACATGGTTTTTCTCAGCTCGTATTTTGGTATCCAAGAAGATGATTTTGTCAAACTTTTTCAAGTTTCCATTCAATTCGGGGCTATTTTGGCTGTTGTCGCTTTATATTGGAGAAAATTTTTCGACTTCTCTTCCCGAAATGTTGCGATTCGTTTTTACCTCAAACTTATTTATGCCGTAATTCCGGCTTTGGTTTTAGGAAAACTATTCGACGACAAAATCGAAGCCGTTCTGGGAGACCCTATTCCCATCGCGATTGTATTGATAATAGGCGGAGTGATTTTGCTTTTTATCGACAGTCGTTTTCAAAGCCCAACTGTTATCAAAGAAGAAGACATCACGGTAAAAAAGGCCGTAATAATCGGTTTTTGGCAATGTTTGGCCATGATGCCCGGGACAAGCCGTTCAGCCGCTTCAATAATTGGCGGGATGCAACAGGGATTAACGCGCCATGCGGCGGCAGAATTCTCTTTCTTTCTGGCCGTTCCAACAATGATGGCGGTTACCTGTTATTCTCTTTTCTTGAAAACCTATGAGACTACACAACTCAAAGGATACGAACTCATCTTAAAGTCCAACGAGAACATCCAATTGTTTCTTATAGGAAATCTGGTTGCCTTCGTGGTTGCCATTATAGCCATTAAATTCTTTATTGAGATCATCAAAAAATACGGTTTCAAGCCTTGGGGCTGGTACCGAATTATCGTTGGTGCTTTTTTATTGATTTACTTCACATACCTAAAATAATTCCCTTGAAGACAGCCGAAGATTTCCAAAATGGACAAATTTTATTGATTGACAAACCCCTAAAGTGGAGCTCGTTTCAAGCTGTAAATAAATTAAAATACGCTCTGATAAACAAGCTGGGGCTTCCAAAAAAATTCAAAATTGGCCATGCCGGAACCTTAGACCCTTTAGCCACGGGCTTGTTGTTAGTCTGTACCGGAAAATTCACCAAGAGGATTACAGAACTACAGGGCCAAGCCAAAGAATATACAGGCACTTTTTTTATTGGCGCCACCACACCTTCTTATGATTTAGAAACCGAAGTTGACCAGATTTTTGCAACTAATCATATAGACGAGGCACTAATTCGTCAAACCGTGAAACAATTTTTGGGCGAAATTGACCAAAAACCACCCATTTTTTCTGCCATCAAAAAAAACGGAGTTCGTTTGTACGAACATGCCCGCGCCGGAGAAACCGTCGAAATAGCGACTCGGAAAACCACCATTCACGAATTTGAAATCACGCGAATTGCATTGCCTGAAATCGACTTTAGGGTTGTTTGCAGTAAGGGGACTTACATTCGCTCTTTAGCTTTTGATTTTGGACGCGCCATGCAAGCGGGATCTCACCTGACGGTATTAAGACGAACAAAAATTGGAGATTATGATGTAGCCGACGCTATAGATGTGGAGTTATTCGAACAAAGTCTTAACCCTCAATTGTAAACAAAAAGCAAAAACACATGACAAATACCTAGAAGAACTTGCGATGTGTTTTTTTTCTGAATTTAAAGTATTTTTATACCATACCCTTTTGTCTATGTGGTAATGTGCCACTGTTTAATAATTACTTATGTTTTCACCTCCAAACAGGAAATTTGATAAATAATCATAAAACTTTTCAAATAGCTTTTTCATAGTGATGTTTTTTAATTGTGAGACAATATATTGACACCGATAAAAAAGTAAATCAAATAGAATATAGTAGATATGGTTGGCGGACACTAAATTACGATTTTATTTTAAAAAAACAAAAACAGTACCTCATTTTTTTTTGCATCACCCAATTTTCATCACTGCAACAATCTCGGCTCCAAATTCAAAATAAACTGTTAAAGCGCCACAATTCGAGACCCTTAAAATTTAACTTGATTATTATTCCGGAGTCAGTGATTTAAAATCAGATGGACTCGAAGTTGCGATTATATTTTTATCAGCTTGAAATGATTTGATCCAAATCAAGCATCATCCCAATAATTTCATTCTGAGCAGATTCGCCTTTGTCATGCAAATACCACATTTGCAATTTGGTTTTTGCAGTTTCGTCAATTGTACCGTATTTCTTTTTATAATCATCAATCAATTCAGAAGCCCCTTTGGGTCTTGGCCCCCAGTGAGCAAGAACACTCCCCGTTTCCCTATTTATAACAATCAGTTTAGGGATAGCTCTTTTTTTATTTGTCAAAAACAAGTTCATCAATTCCTCGTTCTCATCTCTCAGGACAATTTTTAATTCAACTTTCCCGTCGGATGCCTCAGCCATCGCATTAAAAACGGGCAGCGACTGTGCGGCATCACCGCACCATCCTTCGGAGATGACCAACCATATGTATTCGTTTTTCAAAGATTTTAATTGGTGAACGATCTCTTCCGAGATTTTCATTGTTTTCTCCAAACGATTCATTCGGGTTTCATTCAAACCGCTGTAAAGTGTCAACTCTGAGGATTGCTCTTTACCCGTAGATTTTTCATTTCGCAACAAATCAGACACCACTTTCCTGTATTCCGCATACGAATGACTCTTAAATAATGCTTTAGCGACTGGGATTTTCATATTTTCTTTTTATACAAGTAAAGTTAAAACAAATTAGTTGTTTAAAATATCATAAAATTCATTTCCGACTGAACAAAAAGTGTAATTTTATGAAAAACAAATAAAGGAAGATGGATTTAACTTCAAAATCGATTGGTCTTGCGCTCTCCGGCGGTGGATCAAAAGGTTTGGCTCACGCTGGAGCCTTAAAATTCTTGGAAGAAAAAAACATTCGCCCCACTCGCATAGCCGGAACCAGCGCCGGGTCGATTGTAGGCGCAATGTACGCTTGGGGAAAAACCCCAGATGAAATTTTGGATTTCTTCAAGTCGATATACTTTTTTCACTGGAGACACTTTACTTTCAGAAAAGCAGGTTTTATCGATTCTGGATCATTTAGAGATTATTTTTATGCTATTTTTAAGGATGCAGTTATCGGGGAATTAAACATTACCACACAAATTACTGCAACTGATATGGTCAGGGGAAGACTGAAAATTTTTGACTCGGATACAAAAATTATTGATGCCCTTTTAGCCTCTTCGGCATTTCCTGGAGTACTATCTCCATTCGAAATAAGGGGAGAACATTATAGTGACGGCGGTATTTTAAATCATTTTCCAACAGATATTTTACAAGGGCAATGCGAGACCATCATCGGCGTTTACGTTAGCCCCATTCAAAAAATAGAAGCCAAGGACTTAAATTCCATCAGAGCGGTTACCGCCCGGGCTTTTGACATCCTTTCAGCAAATACGAATCTTCAGAAATTCAACATCTGTGATTGGGTAATTGAACCTAAGGAACTGAGTCTTTACAGCACATTTGAAATGAACAAACTTAAAATGGAGGCCATTTTCAACATTGGATATGAGGCAGCGAAAAGCTCCTATGAAAAACTTAATCTATAAAAATTAAGCGACACTATTTCAAAAAAAAAGAATATGACTATATTTGCACGAAACAACTCAACATACACATGAAATATAAAAGAATTCTTCTGAAATTAAGTGGCGAAGCTTTGATGGGCGATAGACAATACGGCATTGACCCAGTAAGATTAGCCGAATATGCCGAAGAAATCAAAAAGATTCACGACAAAGGGGTAGAAATAGCCATCGTGATAGGTGGCGGAAATATTTTCAGGGGAGTCGCCGGGGCCAGCAACGGAATGGATAGAGTACAAGGAGACTATATGGGAATGCTCGCCACCGTTATAAACGGAATGGCTTTACAAGGCGCATTAGAAGACAAAGGGATGCTAACTCGCCTGCAAACTGCATTGAAAATTGAAGCTATTGCTGAACCATACATAAAAAGAAGAGCAGTTCGTCACCTTGAGAAAGGCAGGATTGTAATTTTTGGAGCAGGAACCGGAAATCCATATTTCACTACGGATACAGCAGCCGTTTTGCGGGGCGTTGAAATTCACGCCGATGTAATCCTGAAAGGAACGCGTGTGGATGGCGTTTACGATTCAGACCCAGAGAAAAATGCCTCTGCAATAAAATTTGATACCATTTCATTTGAGGACGTAATCAAAAAGGGATTAAATGTAATGGACTCGACAGCATTCACATTAAGCCAAGAAAACAAATTGCCTATTGTAATTTTCGATATGAACCAACAAGGAAATCTCGAGAAAATCTGCGAAGGAGAAAACATAGGAACCGTAGTAAATATATAGTTAGCTGTATTCTATGTTCAGTTTGAATTAAAAACTGATCACTAAGAATTGATCACTGACCACTAAATGAAAAGTTATGACAGAAGAAATTGAATTTATATTAGATAGCACCAAAGAGTCTATGGCTGGTTCTATTGCTCACTTAGAAAAAGAATTTTTAAATATTCGTGCCGGAAAAGCATCCCC
>NZ_DATBVQ010000060.1:0-69051 GCF_036515215.1 Flavobacterium sp. | reverse complement strand
GCCAATCCCGAATCCACAACTGTACATTTGTAATTGTATTTTTCGATTATTTTTTTTGTGATTAACTGATTTATCGAATTGTCATCAACCACTAAAACATTGAAAATTTGACCGGCGGTTAAATCGACCTGAATATTGTTTATGAGATCATTGGTTTTAACGGGGTCGCAATCAAATGCAATTGTAAAAGTGAATGTGGTACCCTCTCCCACTTTACTTTCGAGGGAAATCGAACTGTCAAATAATTCCAATAAACGTTTCACGATAGATAGGCCTAAGCCCGTCCCTTGGTAATCAATTTCTTTTCTTCCTATCTGTACAAATTTTTCGAATATTTTTTCCTGATCCTCTTCGGCAATCCCTACCCCGTTGTCCTTAATTTCAAATTTAATAAAATTCATTTTATTCTCTACCCGTATCAAATTTGCATTTATGTTAACCTCGCCGTTCTTGGTAAATTTCAATGCATTGCTGACTAAATTTATGAGGATTTGAGAGAACCTTAATTTATCGCCAATCAAATATTCAGGAACCGCAGGATCAATGCTAACATTAATGGAATTAGAATGATTCTTGGCAATAAACGACAATGAATTTTTGATCATATTGATTTCATCCGTCAAATTAAACGTCAAATTTTCAAGAACGATCCTGTTTTCTTCTATTTTATTAATTTGAAGAACGTCGTTAACGAGTGACAACAAGTATCTCGCAGAAAATTTAAGCGAACTTAAATGTGGACTGTTCGCTAATTCCTTATGCTCGTCCTGCAGCATATTTGTTATCCCTAAAACTCCGTATAAAGGCGTTCTTAGTTCATGGGTAATTGTCGAAACAAATTGGGATTTAAGTTGTGATGCCATTTCGGCTTTTTCCTTAGCGACACTTAATTGGTCGTTGGCAATAATAAGTTCGGAATTCTTTTTTTTCTTGAAATTGTAATTTTTATAAAGAGAGTAGAATAAAAGTAAAAGCACTCCCAAAACAATAACGAACAACAGAACAATAATCTTGGATTTTTGTAAACTTTGGTATTGCAGTTTTTTTTCAATCTCAATTACATCGACTTTTCTTTTGTATTCATCCAATTCGAGATTAACTCCCACAACATTGGCTTTCTTTTGCATTTCCGAATCCTCGAGCCCTTTTCGAATGTTGTGGTAGAGAACCAAATTTTCATAAGCTTCCTTGTATTTGCCCATCTTCCTCAATAATACAGAGTACTCTTCATGCGCATATGACAAATCCGATTTTTCATTCCCTTGGTTACCAATCTTAATAGCCTTTAAAAAAAATGAACTTGCCTTTTCATATTCCAATTTATTCCCGAAATACATCCCGTTTAACATGTTTAACGCAACTGTAGTTGTCTCGTCACCATATTTATTTTTGTGTGCATTTATAAAATCCAAACTAGGTTTCCCTTTTTCAAAATTTTTAGAATAAAAATAGGCCCAAGCAAAATTTAACTCAGTGACATATATCTGGCTAGTATCAGCTATTTTATACCCATATTCCAATGACTTCTTATAATAATCCAACCCTTTGTCAAATTGCTTTTTTTCAAAACAATATACATTACCTAAATTATTATTTAACGCATTCTTAATGTTGTCATTTTCCGTCTTATTGGCGTAACTCAAGCCTCTTTTATAATAAAAAATGGCTTTGTCGTATTCGGACAAGTCCTCATAAGTTGCTCCAATATTGTTGTAGGATTTGGCAATAAGGTAGTTATCTTTAATCTTCAAAGCCTCTTGCAATGCGACTCTGGAGCTCGAAAAAGATTTTTCGTAATTGGCCTCGTCCAAGTAACATTGGGCTTCTTTTATTAATGAAATTGTTCTTTCTCTTGCCGTCAAAGTCGTTTCAGTAATGGATCCATTACTAAACATGTTCAATGAAATAAAAAGAAACAAAACGATTCGCATCTGAAACATAAGTAGCTATTGGTTTACAAACATACATCTATATGTTTGAAATTTAACACTTTTAGAAACCAAATATTAACAAAGTAATGAACTTTTGAGGCATTCTATCTATGCTAAAAAGAAAAAAATTATAGAAAAAAAAATCCACAGCAGATTCCACCAGTGAAATGGTTAAAATCCCTTGGGTGTCTTTAATTTCCCCACTGATTTTGCCACGATCGCCGCTATTGTAGAATCACTCGTAACGTTGACAACCGTCCTACACATGTCTAATGGCCTGTCAATAGCAAAGATAAGAGCTAATCCTGCTTCCGGAATGCCGGCCTGTCCCAAGACGATCACCAGCATCACCATACCGGCGCTGGGCACTGCTGCTGATCCTATTGACGCAAGAGTCGCTGTAACGACAATCATCAACTGTGTTTGAAGGTCTAATGCCTCAGGAAGCATTGCCTGGGCAATAAAAATGGCAGCAACCGCCTGATACAGACTCGTTCCGTCCATATTCACTGTTGCGCCCAATGGCAGTACGAAACTAGACACCTCCTCGTCAACTCCCAGATTCTCAGTCACACATTCCATGGTGACAGGAAGTGTAGCCGCACTTGAACTGGTAGAAAAAGCAAGCAATTGCGCGGGAGCAATAGCTTTATAGAATTTAATAGGATTTACTTTAGCAAAAATCATCAGTAATGTCGGATAGAATATAAATGTCATTATAAACAAACCCAATAACACAGTCAACCCATAAATCCCCAAGGCGCCTAAGGTAGAGAAATCCGGTATTTCTACCATCAAAGCTGCCATCAGAGCGAAAACACCATAAGGCGAAAACAGCATAATAATGTCGATGATTTTCATGATAACCTCATTCATCCCTTTAAAAAATTCCACAACAGGTTTAGATTTTTTTTCTTCGATTAAAATAAGTCCAATACCGATAAGAATGACAAATAATATCACCTGTAACATACTTCCATTATCGCTCAAGGCTTTGAAAAAATTGTCTGGAACAATATCAACCAAAGGCTGAAGTGGTCCGCTATTCTTGGCTTTTACCGCCAACTCTATTTTTTGTGAAGCATCAGTCGAAAAATTTTTGATCAGGCTTTCTCTAGATTCGTCATTTATGTACTTCCCTGGTTTAATTAAATTGGCCAGTACTAAACCAATGGAAACCGCGATAACCGTCGAACTTAAATAAAACAATACCGTTCTGCTTCCCAATTTAGAAAGTTTTGAAATATCTTTTAAATCGGCTAATCCCACGATTAGCGAAACTACTATCAGCGGAACGGCTATCATTTTAAGCAGATTGATAAAAATGGTCCCAAAAGGTTTTATCCAATCGACTACCAATCCTTTTTGCTCCAAATTTTTCATTAATAATCCAAAGAGCAACCCTAATATCATTCCTATCAGAATTTTCCAGTGCATCGCGAGATTTCTCATAATTTTAATTCTATTATATCCGACAAACTGAAATTAAAAAATTCATCTGATTTATTGTTAATGATTGGGTTTTAGCCCTGATTACAACGACATCCTTTCCTTGCTTTCTTTAAGCAAGGAAAGATAAAGCGGAAAGCGGGTGACAGCTCCTAAAGATGTGAATTATAGGTTTTGTTTATCAAATAAAAATCGGCGAGAACTATGGCCGCCATAGCTTCAACAATAGGTACCGCACGTGGCACCACACATGGGTCGTGACGCCCTTTGCCTGTCATTTCGGTTATATTTCCTTTATTATCGAGAGACTCCTGTTTTTGCATAATGGTGGCAACAGGTTTAAACGCCACTCTGAAATAAATATCCATTCCGTTACTGATTCCCCCTTGAATACCACCAGAAAGATTCGTCTTCGTGGTACCGTCTGCATTGTATAAATCGTTGTGTTCGCTTCCTTTCATTTTGGCGCCGCAAAACCCGCTCCCATATTCAAATCCCTTTACGGCATTTATGGATAACATCGCTTTACCCAACTCCGCATGAAGCTTATCGAAAACCGGTTCGCCCAATCCGATTGGCACATTTTGTATTACGCATGTTACCGTTCCTCCTACTGTATTGCCTTCTTTGCGAATTTCACGGATATAATCTTCCATTACTGCTGCCATTTCTTCATCCGGACACCGCACCGGATTATTCTCCGTTTTAGAAAAATCCAGTTCTTGATAAGGTTTTTCCAAAAAGATTGGTCCTACGGAAGAGACATAAGCATTAATTTTTATCTCCGGTAACATCTGTTTTGCAATTGCACCTGCAACCACTCTACTTGCCGTTTCCCGAGCAGAGCTTCTTCCGCCGCCCCTATAATCACGCACACCATACTTTTTTTCATACACGTAATCCGCATGGCTGGGCCTGTAATTGTCTTTTATGTGGGAGTAATCGTCTGATTTTTGGTTTGTGTTTGGAATGATAAAACCTATTGGTGTTCCAGTGGTTTTTCCTTCAAAGATTCCAGATAAAAATTGAACATCATCTGGTTCTTTACGTTGTGTAACGATTGCCGATTGACCGGGTTTTCTTCGAGACATTTCAAGTTGAATTGCCTCCAAATCCAATTCTATTCCTGATGGGCAACCATCTATAATTCCGCCTAGGGCTTCCCCGTGTGATTCTCCGAAAGTGGTTATCCTAAATAGTGTCCCGTAGCTATTTCCTGCCATTATAATTAGTTTTGAACAAATATATGTTTTATGGCTTAAAGTAAAAAATTTAAAAATAGGATTATTTAACAATTTGCTAACGCCTCGCGTTACGTTTTATTAATGCCAAAAAAGAATTGATAACATTATATTAAAACAGAATCCGTCAGGCTATCGTTAAATTTGTGAAACGTCAAATTTGAATCAAATTGAAAAAAAGAAAGCTTGAGTTAGTTGTGATTTCTGATGCACATCTTGGAACATTTGGCAGTCATGCCATAGAGCTCAATAGATATCTCTGCTCCATAAAACCAAAAGTTCTGGTTTTGAATGGCGACATTATCGATATCTGGCAGTTCCGAAAATCCTATTTCCCCAAAACGCATTTAAAGGTCCTGCAAAAAATCATAAGCTTAGCCACGAAAGGAACTAAAGTCTATTACATTACGGGAAATCACGATGAGATGCTTCGCAAGTTTAGCGATATGAACTTGGGAAATTTTGCACTGCTTGACAAATTGGTTCTGGAACTGGACGGCAAAAAAGCCTGGATTTTTCATGGCGACGTATTCGATGCCTCAGTTCATCATGCCAAATGGATTGCCAAACTAGGTGGCTTGGGCTATGACTATTTGATCCTGATAAATCGGTTTGTGAATTGGTGCTTGAAAAAAATGGGGAAAGAGCCCTATTCCTTTTCGAAAAAAATAAAGGCAGGTGTTAAGAAAGCGCTAAAACACATTTCGGATTTTGAAGAAACCGCCGCCGATATTGCCATCGAAAAGAAATACGATTATGTCATCTGCGGACACATCCACGAGCCAAAAATAATAAAAAAAGAAACAAAAAATGGCTCTACCCTGTATCTGAATTCTGGAGATTGGGTGGAAAACCTGACTGCATTGGAATACAATAAGAAACGCTGGAAATTATACCGCTATGAAGAGTCTAGCTTTACAGCCGAGGAAAACCTATTCGAAATGGAAGATATCGTGAGCAGGCAAATGACAAATTCCATCGCTTTTTAGAAATAATTGACGCAATATCCTTTTTCAATAAAAATTGGCATTTAATTAATAGTCCTTAAAAAACACTAACTGATTGTTCACAGGGACTTTAGAACATAATTTAACAAATATAATATGTGAATTTTGAAACAATTAACATTTATTTTATAATTCTTAGGCAAACCTTTCGTTGTACATTTGCAATAACAAAAATTTATTTATGAAAAAAATTATTTTATCCGCTGTTATGCTAATTGGATTAGCATTTAGCGCACAGGCACAAGACATATCAAAAAATGCACTAGGACTTCGTTTTGGAGATAACGGTGGATTTGGAGGGGAACTTTCTTATCAAAGAGCTTTGTCTAGTAACAATCGTTTAGAATTAGACTTAGGTTGGAGAAACAGAAGTAATTTTAACAATAATGGTTATGACGACAACGCTATCAAATTAACTGGTTTATACCAATGGGTTTGGAACATCGACGGCGGTTTCAACTGGTACGCTGGTGTAGGTGGTGGTGTAGGTAGCTATAATTACGACTATAACGGTAATTCATACAATGACACATTTGCGTTTGCAGCGGGAGATATCGGAATTGAATATAATTTTCCTATCCCATTGTTAATTTCATTAGATTTCAGACCAGAAATTGGTGGAAGTGGTTATTACAAAAACAATTATGGTTCTGATGTTGCATTAGCACTTAGATACCAATTCTAGTATCAAACATACATTGCAAAAAACGCCACTAGAAATAGTGGCGTTTTTTTATTTAATGATTATTTCCTTTTTAGAATTTATCTTGACTACGCAAAAAGGATAGGTGTAATCCTGGGTTATAATCGAATCCGATGCAGGTCCATTCTCCTTTACGCTGATAATTATATTTTTATCTGTTTCCACAACACTTTCAACTGCAATCGAATAGCCTCCCGTATTTTTCTCTCCCATATTCAAAATAACGAAATTTGATTTTTGAACATCTATAGGGCTAATTTTATTTTTTAACTCACTGTCATTTTGCAACATTCTGATCTCATTTGGTTCCGTCAGAATTTCAAAAAAATGGATGTTAGCCCCACCATCAGTCTTTTGTGCCAAAACTTCATATAAAGGCTTTTTCCCCGAATCTTTAGGAGCACTCGCACCGCAAGCCATAAGCAGCAACGTAAGCAATGACATACTGATTTTCTTCATTTTTTTACACTTAGAATCAAAAATTAATAGCTATTTTGGGTTGTTCAACAACCTGTTCTTTTTCGAATATTTCTTTATCGCTTTTTGATACAGATCCACATACAGCGGCAAGATGTTTTTAATATCAAATTTTTTCGCCACCGATAACGCGTTTTCTTTAAATTTTAATAGCGTTGCATCCTCCCTTAAAATTTTCAGGGCGTTCTTTGCCATGGCGTCCGTGTCGCCAACATTACTCAAGTAGCCTGAAATCCCCTCAAAATTTACTTCGGACAGTCCCCCTGAATTACTCGATATTACGGGAACGCTCCAAGCCATAGCCTCTAACGCCGCAAGACCGAAACTTTCTGTTTCTGAGGGCAACAAAAATAGATCCGTGTAGCTCAAAATCTTGTCAATCTCATTGCTGTTCCCGAAAAAGATCACTTTGTCAAGTATGCCCAACTCTTGGCACAAATACTCCGCTTTTTCTTTTTCAGGCCCATCACCCACCATCATTAATTTGGCCGGGATTTCTTTTTGAATTTTGTAGAATATTTTTATTACATCAGGAATCCTTTTTACTTTTCTAAAATTACTGATATGGGTAATAATACGCTCACTTGGTTTCGCCATAACCGAACGGTGACAGGCAATACTAGGGTCATTATTGTTTTTATCCAATTCAATAAAATTCGGAATCACGTGAATGTCCCTTTTAATATTGAATAATTTATAGGTATCATCTTTTAAACTTTGGGAAACCGAAGTCACCACATCCGATTTATTGATGCTAAAACTCACGGCCGGTTTATAGAAAGGGTGATTCCCAACCAAGGTGATGTCCGTACCGTGCAATGTGGTAACCATGGGGATTTCAATACCTTCATCTTTTAGCATTTGCTTAGCCATGTATCCCGCATAAGCATGGGGAATGGCATAATGCACATGCAGAATTTCTATTTTATAAAGTTTGACCATATCCACCAATTTACTCGACAAAGCCAATTCATACGGCTGATAGTGAAACAGTGGATATTCCGGAACATTTACCTCATGGTAATGCACATTTGGATTTAACAATGCCAGTCGCACCGGTTGACTGTAGGTAATAAAATGGACCTCATGACCATGACGGGCCAATTCCAGACCCAGTTCTGTAGCGACAACGCCACTTCCGCCGAAAGTGGGATAACAAACTATTGCAATTTTCATCTATGTATTTTAAAGTAACGAATTTATGAAAAATAGGAATGCCATTTCTTTAAATACAGAAAAATTGCACCTTCTACTTCCACTTATAATTGTGTATGGGCGCATTTGAGAAACACATTAAAATTCAATTGAATCATAAATAATTTCTTGGATGTCTTCCCTGATATTCTCTCTAGACAATTTATTTACAGATTCACTCGGAAAGGTTCGATTTGATAAAAAGATATAAACGATCTCGGTTTCGGGATCTGCCCAAGCCATCGTACCCGTAAATCCGGTATGACCAAAACTAGTCATTGAAGCACAGCCACAAGTGGGCCCGCTATTTCCTAACTGCGGTTTGTCAAAACCTACCCCTCTACGATTTCCTTCAGTGCAAAAATAACAGGTGTTAAAATCATCGAATGTCTTTTTGGAAAAATACTGTCGGCCGCCATAATTCCCTTTCTGCAGATAGAGTTGCATTATTTTGGCAACATCCATACTATTAGAGAAAATTCCTGCGTGACCTCCAATCCCACCTTCCATCGCAGCTCCCATGTCATGGACATAGCCTTGTATAATCTGGTGACGGAAATAAGTATCAATTTCAGTGGGTGCAATTCTGTTTTTATTTATCTTTTGCAACGGATTATACATGGTATTATTAGCCCCAAGTGGTTTATAAAAATTTTCGAAACTTAATTCATCCAATTTTTTCCCTGTTAACTTTTCCAAATATTCTTTCAAAATCATAAAAGTAAAATCACTGTATTTATATCCTTTTTGAGGCAACAACTTACTGTCTACAATTATCTTCATGATGGTATCGTGATAATCATCCCTTAAAAATAGGCTGTCGGCTATTTTTGTGAAAAATGGAACACCCATAACCTTCCGGTAATAGCTATCTAAAGGATTGCCATTTTTATCGACGGTTCCTTTATAAAAAGGAATCCAAGGTTGCAATCTAGCATAATGGGAAAGTAATTCCTTAAACCGGATGTCTTTCTTGTTTGAGTCCTTAAAAATAGGCAACATGGAATCTAACCTCGTTTCCATATTTATCTTTTGAGCGTCGTATTGCAGCATGGCATTGGGCAAAGTAGACAAAATCTTTGTCAGCGATGCAACATCATACAAGTCCGTGTTTAAAACTTTAGCATCTCCGTCGTATGTATGATGGCCGTATGATTTCTGAAAAATCACTTTTCCTTTTCTCGCAACAAGAATTTGCATTCCAGGTGTCATTCTTCCACTGATTGCTTTTTGGGCAAGATTATCAATCTTTGATAAAATCGCAGGATTCATTCCTACATTTTCAGGGGCAGTAAAACCCAATACATTCAACTTTTCAGTGGAAAGACCATAGCCGGCAACGAAATCAGCGGAGATCGTAACGGGTAGCTTTCCTTTGGAACTTATGGCGCCAAAAATTAATTCGGCAGAAACTTCCTGTACAATAGTGCTATTTTGATAGGAAATAACCAATCCCCCAAGATCTTCAAAATTATTGACGGGCAACAACGAATAAGGGGAAGCAAAAACATCCAGAATAACATTGTTGTTTTTTGCCAAAAATGCCAGCCTCGATAATTCTTCGGATGTAAAATTATAGCTCTTAAATGGGACATTAGATTTATGATAACCAATAATTACGGTGGTAAAAGGTTTTAATTTTTGTTGCAAGCTATCCAAATTCGTATCCGCTATCTCGGTTACTTCAGCGTACTTTCGTAACGTTGAAATAAAAGTTGTATTTGTGGCATCACCCATTTTTATATAGGCTACCTTTTGATTTTCCAATTCTTTGACAGGCAAAACAGAATTTGCGTTTATCAGAACTGTGATTGCGTTCTCGTATAATTCATATTGCAATGCCTGATTTTTGGACGAATTAAGATCTTGATACAAATTCTTTATTTCTATAGGCTTATAAGAATTTAAACCAGCCAAATATTTAAATTTAAGAATTTTTTTTACCGAAAATGAAACTCTTTGCTCGGTTAATAAAGAATCTTGATAGGCCTTTTTGAAAATTTCAATCGCAATCGGTACGTCTTCAGGAAATAACAAAATGTCATTCCCCGCCATAAATGCCTTTAGATCTACCAATTCTCCTTTATTAAAATTGCTTACCGCTTTCATATTGAGCGCATCTGTAAAAATAAGTCCATTGAAACCGAGTTCTTTTTGAAGAATGTCAGTGACAACGTTATAGGAAATCGAAGACGGATAATTACTTCTGGACTCCAAACTAGGCACGTTCAAATGCGCCACCATGACGGAAGAAAGTCCTTCCGCAAACATTTTCTTGTACGGGTAAAACTCCATCATTTTCAGCCTTTCTTTCGAAAAGTTAACCGTTGGTAAGGCTTTGTGAGAGTCAGTTTCGGTATCTCCGTGACCGGGAAAATGTTTTCCCGTAGCAAATACACCCTCACTCTGGATCCCCTTTACTAAAGCGGCGGCCCTTTCTGTAACTTTATACTTATCCTCGCCAAAAGAACGAAAACCTATAATAGGATTTTTGGGATTCGTATTAATATCGAGCACGGGAGCAAAATTAAACTGTAGTCCCAGCCTTTTGCTTTGCTCTCCCAATTGCATACCCATTTTCTCAATGAGTTTCAGGTCTTGAACCGCTCCAAGAGTCATGTTATATGGATAATTTGACGTTGAATCGAGTCTCATGCCCAACCCCCATTCCGCATCATTTCCGATAAATAACGGCACTTTTGATTTAGCTTGAAACCTATTGGTCAATTTTGCCTGACGCACTGGTCCGCCTTGAAAAAAAATCAGCCCTCCAATTTTATTTTCCGTTACAAGTTTATCGATTGCGTTAAAGTGAGCATCATCCTTATTTGAAAAGGCAGCAACCATAAATAGTTGCCCTATTTTTTCATCAAAGCTCATTGAATCATAAATACTGTCTACCCATTTTTCTCCCTTATCCGATACATTAAAACTTGTAGCTTTATTTTGTGACTTGTCGATTTCTACATCAACAACCTCGGTAGGAATATGTGAGAAGACTGCTTTCGTCTTGTTTTTTTTTACGCCGCTACAACTGGCTATAAAAAAAAATAAGACATAGAGAAAATAAATTCTGATGCCTGTATTTTTCATTCTAGTATATTTATTTTAAAAAAAACGGCTATGCCAGCTGTCAATAGCAGGAACTTCCCAAGATTCATTATATTCTTCTATATTATTAACCAAATTATTGAAAACTATAGTATTTTCAGTAACGGCTTTATCTTTAACCATTCTTTTGAAGTCAATTAATGGCTTGTGAGCTATGTGCTCTCCCAATTTGAAGGTGACATTCATTTTATCCAATAAATCGACATTATATTTCTGTTCCAAACTTTGTATGAACTCTACGGAAGAATCGATTGAACATCCTGTTGCCGCCTGAACGTCCTGATCAACGGCTATTATAATGAATCTATTGTATTTTAGTTGATATGAGGATGCCAAGCTAGTGCCGTGTGCAGCCCAACCTTCAAGAAAGGATTCCAAGGCCGTTTCTATTTCGGAAAACTCCGCGTCCGAAAATTTGCGATTGCACTGATAGATCCAAATTCTGGATTCTTCAGGAAGTGTATTAAAATCTACTAACATAATAATTGTTTATTCTACAAAAATAAGGCTTTCAATTTACATAACTAAATCTATGTCCATAAAAAAAAATATTCTATTCTGAAATGCATTAAAAAATATACTGACCAAGCTGGGACAACTATCAAAAAACAAAAAAAGGTTAAAACGAATGACGTTTTAACCTTTCAATTATACTTTTGTTCGCTTAATTACAAATCTTCTGCATTAGCAATCAGTTCGGCGATGTCCATAACTTTTACATCTCCTTCTCTTTCCTTGTTTTTCACTCCGTCGGTCATCATCGTATTACAAAACGGACAACCCGCAGCAATAATATCAGGTTTCATTTCTAATGCCTCTTCAGTTCTTTCGATATTGATTTCCTTGTTTCCGGGTTCGGCATCTTTAAACATTTGCGCTCCGCCGGCACCACAACACAATCCATTAGCTTTAGAACGTTTCATTTCAACTAATTCGGCATCCAGTTTAAGAATCAAATCTCTTGGAGCTTCATAAACTTTATTGGCCCTTCCCAAATAACATGGGTCATGGAATGTGATTCTTTTCCCTTTGAACTGTCCTCCCTCGATTGTCAATCTTCCGTCATCTAAAAGGGATTTCAAAAACTCTGTGTGATGCACCACTTCATATTTCCCGCCCAGTTCAGGATACTCATTTTTTAAAGTATTAAAACAATGCGGACAAGCAGTCACAATTTTCTTCGCTTCATAAGCATTCAGAACTTCAATGTTCATCATTGCTTGCATTTGAAACAAAAACTCATTTCCGGCCCTTTTTGCGGGATCTCCAGTACAACTTTCTTCCGTACCAAGCACAGCAAAAGAAACGTTTGAACGATTTAAAATTCGTACGAATGCTTTCGTTATTTTTTTTGCCCTATCTTCAAAACTTCCTGCACAACCCACCCAAAACAATACCTCCGGTTGCTTCCCTTGGGCTAGCATTTCTGCCATAGTTGGCACTATTAAATTCTCTGACATATATTTTTGTTTAAAGTTTAAAGATCAAACTTTCATGTTTTGAAAATTCGAAATCTAATTTTTATTCCTGTTAGTTAACCGTGATGGTCATTTTTTGCTAAAAAATTCCCGCTCTGCCTTTTTGGGAATGCTTCTATTTCCGGTTAATTTTCGTTTTTCCAATTTAACCTGTCCTGTTGATTGTACTGCCATGGCGCTCCGTTATTCTCTATATTGGTCATCATGGTGTTTAACGGCATTGGCGCAGCGCTTTGTTCCATAACTAAATAACGTCTCATGTCCATGATAATAGAAAGAGGACTTATGTTTACGGGACATTCCTCAACACATGCATTACAGGATGTACAAGCCCAAAGTTCTTCGGCTGTAATATAGTCGTTTAACAAGGTTTTGTTGTCCGGAATAAAAATGCCCTTATTGGCATCAATATTTCTACCTACTTCTTCCATCCTATCCCTGGTATCCATCATAATCTTTCGAGGGGACAATTTTTTACCCGTTATATTGGCTGGACAGGCCGAAGTGCATCGGCCACACTCGGTACAGGTATACGCATTTAACAATTGCACCCAATTCAAATCCTGAATGTCGCTCGCTCCAAATTTAGCGGGGACATCTCCTTCTACCGGTGCTGGCGCTGCCGCAAATGGATCAGCGTTTGGATCCATCATCATTTTAACTTCCTTGGTAACCGCCTTTAGATTATCAAACTGTCCCAAAGGATTCAAGTCGGCAAAATAGGTGTTTGGGAAAGCCAGTAGTATATGTAGGTGTTTTGAAAAATATAAATAGTTCATAAAAACTAGAATACCCACAATATGCAGCCACCAGAAAACTTCAAAAAGAATCATCACGGACTCATTTGCCATTCCGTTAAATATTGGCTCAATAAATTGACTTACCGGAAAAGAGCCTGCTTTTATGAAATGGGAAAAACCACCCGGTACGTTTTGCAAATGCAAATCAGATGCATCCATCAATAAAAACAAAGCCATTAAAACGACTTCAAAATAAAGTATATAATTGGCATCATTCTTAGGAAATCCTTTCAAATCCCCCATAGCGAAACGTCTCAGCTTTATTACGTTCCTTCTTATCCAAAAAACACTTACCGCAACCAAAACCAGCAACGCCAATATCTCAAAAGAGGCTATTAGGACGTCATACAATGACCCTAAAAAGGCAAAAACTCTGTGCGTATCAAATAAACCATCGATGATGATTTCCAATAGCTCGATGTTAATGATTATAAAACCTAAATAAACAACAATATGGAGCGCACCAGCTATCGGTCTTTTGACCATTTTGGATTGGCCCATGGCTATCATGGCCATGTTTTTCCAACGAGCACCCGGATTATCTTTCCGGTCCACTTCTATACCTAAATTTATGTTTCGTTTGATTTTTTTTATGTTGCTAAAAAAGTAACCAAATCCAACGACCAATAATATGGCAAATAATATATTGTCTAAATAGCTCATTAAAATTTAGTTTTTGTTTTGTGAAATTGAATCGCTAACTGGCGCTTTGTACGGCTTGTCCTTTTTCCCGAAAACAGAAATGTTTATATATCTTGTAGGATGAAGTCTGACGTCTTGAAGTAAAAGTTCTAACTCTTTGGAGGTTTTATCTAAATTATTATACAAAGCATCGTCATTCAACAATTTACCCATTGTTCCATTTCCGGATTTCAAACCGTTCATTATACCATCAACTTTAGCTAATGTTTCATTCAGGTTTTTTACCGTTTTTCCTAGGTCGGCTTTATTTAATGAATCGGAAATTTTTGAAAAATCGTCTGAAATTTTACTGAAGTTGGTTACAACTCCTTTTATTTGAGCTTTATTATCATCCAAGATGCTATTCATGCTCAAAGAAGCTTTATGGAACTGTTCCATAGTAAAACTCAATTCACTTAGGCTTTTTCTTAAATCTTCCTGGGCTTTCTTATCTAAGACGTTATTGACCCCTGTAATCAGAACATCGGCGTTAGCCATTATCTTTTCTAATTTTTCTTGAATGGGCGCTAACTTATCACCCACAGTTTCTGTAAGTCCCAATCTAATTTCCCCTTTTAATCTTTGCCCATCTTCTGACACCGATTGATCGTTAAAATTAGGCTCAATCGCAATTTGTTTTCCTCCAATGAAACCTGGCTCATATATAATTGCAACACTAGATTTTGAAATTGGAAAATCGGTTTTTATCTGAAGTTCAACTACTAACTTGCCAGTATTTTTCTCAATGGTGATATTGTTAACTTTACCTATAACCAATCCGTTTAGAGTTACCGGAGCAGCTGTTGCTAAACCTTCGACGGTTTGATATTCTACGTAAAATGTTTTGTAGCTGCTGAAAAGGTCTCTTCCTTTTAAGAAACTGTACCCCCAAATAAATAATAATATCGACGCAATTACTAAAATTGCTGTTTTTATTTCTCTCGTTAATTTCAAAATGTAAGTATTTTTGACAAATTTAATATAAAATAATGAACTTGCTATAATTTTATTGCTTCTTGAATACTAATCTTTCTCCCGTTTTTGAAGGCAATCAAAAAAGCAGAATCATAGCCTTTTGCTTTTGCCTCCTCCAATAAACGCATTGATTCCGTATAATCAGAAGTCTCACCGTACATGTATTTGTATACATTGTTGTCGTAGTCCATCGATATGCTTCTTAGTCCCCTGAAATTTCTTGGGCTCAGTTCCATTTTTCTTCCGCTTGCTGAAATTTGCACTTTAAACAGAACATCGGAACTGTCTTGCTTGGCTATTGGCTTTTTAGACTCAACCGAGGTTGAAACTTCCCTACTGTTATTTTCTACATTTTTTTGGGATGGCCTTACTTCATAGGTTTCGACAGCCCCAGTGCCATAATATTCGTTTTTATAACTGATGATTGCGCTCGCAATTGCTGTCGCTATTTCAATTTGCCCAGATTCTGAATCTAACAGATTCCCCTCAGTATAGTTAGAAATAAATCCCATTTCTATTAAGACTCTTGGCATATATGCTTTGTGAAGCACCATAAACGGAGCTTGTTTCACACCACCTCCCCTTATTTTTTTTCCTAGTGCCTCAAATGAATTTTCTATTTTACTTGCCAACGATATACTGTTGTCGAGATATTCTTCCTGCATCAAAGTCAACCCTATCATGGTTTCCGGGGAGTTTGGATCGAAACCTTCATATTTGCGTTTGTAATCTTTCTCCAATGTAATTACGGAATTCTCCTTTTTGGCGGCCTCTAAATTAGACGCGACCTTATTCATACCCATTACGTAGGTTTCCGTACCATCAGCAGCAGTATTTCGATTTGCATTGCAATGAATCGAAACAAAAATATTGGCATCAGCCCTGTTTGCAATATTGGCTCTTTCAACTAAGTCAATAAACACGTCCGTTTTCCTGGTATAAGTAACATCAACCTTAGAGTTAGCCTCCAATAGTTTGCCCACTTTTAACACAACCGCTAAAGCAATGTTTTTTTCGACGTGCCCATTATACACAGCGCCAAAATCATGGGCGCCATGGCCTGCATCTAAGGTTACTTTAAAGTTGTTGGTTTGACCATAAGTTACAAAAGAGATCGTAATTAGAAAAAAAGTAAGTGACACTTTAATTTTATTTAATATGAGCATAATTCTAAGGTTAATTTAATTAAAATACTAAGGCTATAAAAAATTTTATTTGATTATTTTTGACAAAAAATAATATGTAAGTTTGACACTTCAAAAAACAAGCCATAATTTTACAAAAATAGCATTTAAACCTTTGCAGACAAACTTATTTAATATCGTTTTACTATCATTTTTCATAACAATGGGATATGGAAATTTATATTCCCAAGATATATCAAAAAAAACGACCGCCATACCCAATAAAAAAGAAGCGGTTACATCCTCATCTATCGTTAATGCTGAAAGGAAAGAGACAGTAGACACCAAAACACAAGCCGATACCATCATAAAAAAAGATAGCATAAGACCCGCCAAAGTGTTTCTTGACGGAAAAGTAAAATACAAGGCCGAGCAATATGCCCGCATTGATCAAAAGAAAAAACTCATTACCCTCTACGATAAGGCAGAGCTATATTATCAAGACATTGAATTGAAGGCAGGAATAATAGTGATGGATTATGAAAAAAATGAAGTCTATGCCGGAAGAATAAAAGATTCCACAGGTAAATACACCCAATACCCCAACTTCAAGCAAGGGGAGAATGTGGTGGAGCCAGACTCTATTCGATTTAATTTCAAGACAAAAAAAGCCTTAATTTGGAATTCACGGTCTGATCAAGGGGAATTTAAAATCAAAGCCGAAATCACAAAAAAGGAGAATGATTCCGTTTACTTTCTAAAAGGCGCTCGATTTACCACTTCAAAAAACATCGATAATCCTGAATATTATTTCCAAACCGATAAAGTAAAATTTATTCCGGGCAAAAAAGTGGTCACGGGTTTAACCAACATGGTCATCGCAAACGTTCCAACCCCAATAGCGCTGCCCTTCGCTTATTTTCCAATGAGTAAAGAGACTAATATTTCAGGATTGATATTACCCAGTTATAATGACTCCAATCTTAGGGGGTTTTCGCTACAAAACGGAGGCTACTATTTTGCTTTAAACGATCATTACGATTTAACCGTATCGGGAGACTACTATACCAATGGGAGTTACGGGATGCGTTTTGAATCATCTTATGCAAAAAGATACAGCTACCGAGGCAATCTAAATTTCAGGTTCGAAAACTTGATAACCAGTGAGAGGGGTTATCCCGATTATCTAAAACAAAAAATCTATAATTTACAGTGGTCCCATTCCAGGGATTCCAAAGCGAACCCTAATTCCAGTTTTTCGGCCTCCGTGAATCTTGGAAGCAGTAAATACTTTAAACAATCCATAAACCAGGCGAATATTGGTTCAAATCTCAATAATACTTTAAACTCGTCCATTTCTTATTCAAAAACATTTAATTCCGTACCACAAGTTAGAATGTCATTGTCTGCAACACATTCGCAAAACACACAAACGGAAGTAATTAACATGACATTGCCTACACTTCAGCTTAGTGTGGATCGCATTTATCCTTTCGTAGGAAAAGACGGGGTTAAAAAAGGTTTCATCAAGAATCTAAATTTACAATATAATCTAAGCGGCAGAAATACCATAACTACTACAGACTCACTATTCTTTAAACCGCAAATGTTTAGAGATGCCCAGCTGGGTGTACAACACTCCATCCCTTTAAGCACCAATTTTAAATTGTTTAAATATTTTAGCGCGTCTTCTTCTTTAAACTACGAGGAAGTATGGTATGCCAAAACAATTGAGAGAAATTATGATGCCGACCAAAGTAAAGTAGTGGACAAAACCGTAAATGGTTTTGATGCTTATAGAACCTACTCTTTTTCATCCAGCGTGGGAACCACCATTTACGGTACGTTTAATTTTGGCGAAGGCAAAAAAATTCAATCTATCAGACACGTCATGCGACCATCCGTTTCCTACGGTTACACCCCAAGTTTCGAAAAATATTATGACACCTATGCTTTGGATGCCAGCGGAACTACAATTAAACAATATTCACGTTTTGAAAAAGGGATTTTTGGCGCTCCAGGTTTAAACAATTCGAACACATTGGGGTTTGACTTGAGCAATACTTTTGAAGCTAAAGTAACAGACAAAGACAGCACCAAAGTCGAGGCTAAAAAAATTATGCTGCTCAATAACTTTAATTTATCAAGCAGTTATAATTTGGACGCAGACGGAGTAACTGCGCTTGCTTGGTCGCCAATCAGGGTTAGCGGCGGAACTCAGCTATTGGACAATAAAATGAATGTCAATTTTGGGGCAACCTTGGACCCCTACGCCATTGACAATTCTGGAAAAAGAATTAATCTCTTCAATATTGATAATGGGGGGAGTCTCTTTAGGATGACGAGTGCCAATATGACTTTGAATTATTCCCTTTCGAGCTCGGAAAAAGACGGAGCCAAGGAAGATAAAAATGTTCAAGGTCAACGAAACGGTGGACGTGAGGATGATCTTTTCGGAAAAAATACGGTGGTAAATGACAATACGAAAAGCCAGTTTGACGGAAGTGAAGAAGAGGGTGAAGACAAAATAGCAGCGTTTTTCAATTCTAAGCTGCCTTGGGATATGACATTTGCCTATTCCTTAACCTATGGGAACAACAATAGGGAGAATAAAATTATCGGAAACTCGATAATGATTTCCGCCAATGCTGATTTGACGCCCAAATGGAAAGCAGGAATATCAACCGGTTATGATTTCGTACAGAACGGTGTAACCTTCACCCAATTGCGTTTCGAACGCGATCTATTGAGTTGGAGAATGGATTTTAATTGGACTCCATTTGGAACAAATGCCAATTGGGGCTTCTTTATTGGAATCAAATCAGGTGTCTTAAGTGATATCAAATGGGAAAAACGAAGTACAAACACAACTCGTTAATTCCAATTATTTTCACATCTTTAATATTTAAACATAATTTTACCATATAATCCTTTGCAGCATGAAAAAGATAATTTTTACCGAGAAAGCCCCCGCTCCTATTGGTCCTTACAACCAGGCTGTCCTTAAAGGGAACACGCTTTACACTTCAGGACAGATTGCCCTAAACCCAGAAACGGGAGCATTAGTGACAGATAATATCGAAGCTGAAACGCAACAAGTAATGCAAAACATGAAAGCGGTATTGGATGAAGCGGGAATGACCTTTGAAAACGTGGTCAAAACGACCATATTCATCATGGACATGAATGATTTCGGCAATATAAATACGGTCTACGCTTCCTATTTCAACGAGAAAACCGCTCCAGCACGTGAAACGGTTCAAGTGGCATGCTTGCCAAAGAATGTAAATGTAGAAATTTCTATGATCGCGATACTTTAATTAGTATCGCCAACACAAACATTACAAATTATTTGTTTGCTATATGGTAAGCAATTAGTCCATCTATTGGTCGACGTAGCACGTTCCCTAATTTCATATCGTATTTGTCAAAAGTCTGTTGCAGCTCATCCTTCAAATAGAACGCTATAGAACCTACAAAATGCACTGGCACTTCCTTGCAATTATCGTATTGTCTTATATAATTTTTCACAAAAGACTTCATTCCCCTAAAAATAATTTTTTTGCAAAACTCCGTGTCTTTATGCTGAATTAAAAACTTGGCAAAAGTGGCCAAATACGCATTTGGGTTAGGCTCTTTGTATAATTTGTGTTTCACGGCATCCGGATCTAGATCATAATCTTTTTCAAATTGTGCTGCCAATTCTTTTGGCATTTTATTGAAATAGTATTTTCTGATTAATTCTTTTCCAAAAACATTACCGCTACAATCATCCATCACAATATAACCCAATGATTGCACTTTTTGTTGCAGTTCTTTACCGTCAAAATAACTACAGTTCGACCCAGTTCCTAATATACTGACAATCGCTTTTTGTCCCTTAGGCGTCGTCGCATAGACAGCTGCATAAGTATCCTCTTCCACTGAAACAATCGCATTTTCGAAATAATTTTTAAAAACTTGCGACAGGTTAAGTTTCATTCTATCCGTTCCGCAGCCCGCACCATAAAAAAACAAATGCGTTGCGTTTTTCTTGTTTTGTAGAATATCAAAACGATCGTTCAGACGTTCGATAATTTCATCCGATTCAAGTACCTCAGGATTTAATCCTAATGTTTGTGTCGTAAACAACACTTTGCCATTATCATCAATTGCTATCCAATCGGCTTTTGTAGAGCCACTATCAACTATTAATCTCATCTTTTCGTGTTTTTGGTTTTTGGTTTCTCTTTCAATCTGAGATCGATATGGTTAAAACCGATACAATATAAATATAAAAAAATAAAATCCCGTTAAAATAAAATAATAACGGGATTTTGTAAAAATATTCTGTTATTTCAATCCTGCAACATGCACGGATAAATCGATCAATTTACTTGAGTAACCGTATTCATTATCATACCAAGATATGATTTTGAAAAAAGTAGAGTTCAATCCGATTCCTGCATTGGCATCAACAATAGATGTTCTAGGATCTGAAACGAAATCTTGAGACACTACTAAATCTTCAGTGTATCCTAAGATACCTTTCATTGTAGTTTCAGATGCGCTTTTCAACACTGCCATAATTTCTTCATAAGAAGTCTCTTTCGCTACTTTTACAGTTAAGTCGACCACGGAAACGTCTACTGTAGGAACACGCATAGACATTCCTGTCAATTTCCCGTTCAATTCAGGAATTACTTTTCCTACTGCTTTAGCAGCTCCCGTAGAAGATGGGATGATGTTGCATGAAGCAGCACGTCCACCTCTCCAATCTTTTTTGGAAGGCCCGTCAGTTGTCATTTGAGTCGAAGTGGTAGCATGAACAGTAGTCATTAAACCCTCAACAATTCCAAAATTGTCATTTATAACCTTAACCAATGGCGCTAAACAGTTCGTTGTACAAGAAGCATTAGAAACGATCAAATCAGAAGCTTTTGCAGTTTCATGATTTACACCCATTACAAACATAGGCGCATCAGCGGATGGGGCAGAAATAATCACTTTTTTTGCACCACCTTTGATATGCTCATTTGCAGTTTCAATTGTAGTAAAAAAACCAGTACACTCGGCCACTACATCAACATCAACCTCATTCCATTTCAAGTCAGCAGGATTTCTTTCTGCAGTAATACGGATGTTTTTTCCGTTTACAAAAAGTTGTCCTTCTTTAACTTCAACTGTTCCATTAAAACGTCCGTGAACTGAATCATATTTTAACAAGTACGCTAAATGGTCTACATCTAATAAATCATTTATTGCCACAACCTCTACATTATCTCTGTTAATAGATTCTCTGAAAACAATTCTTCCTATTCTACCAAAACCGTTTATTCCTAATTTTACTTTTGACATCTTTTTTAATTTTTGTTATTGTTTAACTTATTCAAAGTCTAATTTCCTCACAATAAACTTCAATTTCTTTTTATGTTGACATTATGTCCGAAACTCTCAATAATTCTCTATCAATTTCAGTTTTACCTTTTATTGCTTGTTCCAGCGGCGTCAATGTCACCTTATCATTTTGCAAACCAACCATATAATTTGATTTTCCTTCTAATAATGACTCGACCGCCTTCACACCTAACCTACTGGCCAGAACCCTATCAAAACAAGACGGGGAACCACCACGTTGCATATGGCCTAAAACGGAAACTCTCACGTCATATTCAGGTAAATTTGCCTCTACGTAATCTTTTAATTCAAATACGTTTTTACCAATTTTATCGCCTTCTGCGATTACCACGATACTTGAAGATTTCCCTGAAGCCTTACTTTTTTGTAATGAATCCAGTAATCTCTCTAAGCCTAAATCTTCCTCAGGTATTAAAATTTCTTCGGCTCCCGCACCTATTCCTGCATTCAAAGCAATATGCCCCGCATCTCTACCCATAACTTCCACAAAAAACAATCTGTTATGTGAACTGGCTGTGTCTCTAATCTTATCGATCACTTCCACCACCGTATTCAAGGCTGTATCATACCCTAAAGTATGGCTGGTCCCATATATATCATTGTCGATAGTTCCCGGTATTCCCATTACCGGAAAATCAAACTCCGCATTAAAGATCATACCTCCGGTAAATGTCCCGTCTCCTCCAATTACCACCAAAGCTTCTATTCCTGCTTTCACAAGATGTGCGTGCGCTTTTTTTCTGCCTTCTGGAGTTTTAAATTCAAGAGAACGAGCCGACTTTAAAACCGTACCGCCTTTATTGACAATATTATTCACACTTCGAGGTCCCATTTCTTTGAAGTCACCTTCAATCATTCCCTGATATCCCCTATAAATTCCTATGCATTCTATGTTATGGTAAGCGCAAGTTCGAACGACCGACCTAATTGCGGCATTCATTCCGGGCGAATCCCCACCTGAAGTAAGAACCCCTACTTTTTTTATTGTTTTTGGCATTATTTAAGTGTTAAAGTGTAAAATTAGCAAACATATTGCACTTTTAGCGTTATGTTTTTACTAATTTAGTTAAGCGGACTAAATTCAAACGTTTTCGTTAATAAGTTTTATTAAAATCAAAAAAAGAACCGTTTTTTTTAACAAAAGTTAATTTTTCTAATTTTTATTTGATAATTAACTAATTCAAGGCAATAACCTCTGGATTTTGGCGACAGCTATTAAAAAATACGAATTGGGTGTGCAAACTTCCTTTTTTGCGAGCATGAAAAACGGGAGAAGTATGTGTAAGCTGTCTTTTTTGAAAGAAAAAAAGGCAGTCCGTCGATTATTCCGAGCGCTATGCAACATTAAAATGACTTAACAAGCTGCTAAATTACGCAATAATATCAATCCCTAAAATAAGCTAGTCTTCCTCCGGTATTATAGCTTCCTGATTTTTCTTGGGATTTTCAGGCATCGGACCTTTAGGTTGCGAAAAATTAATGTACTCTGGAGCTAAGTTCGAATCTTGAAATTGGTCAGTAGCCGCTTTTTCAGAACCTAATATGTGGTTTTTGAATATTTTGTTGACCAGTTCTTTGAAGGTATCGAAATCGACCTCATACGAAACACCAATTCCTTGAGTATAACCGATTCCCTGTCCTATATAATTAATGTCGTTTTCCCTATTGAACATACGCAAGTTTAGTGTTCCGTCTTCATTTACCCTGTATTGAATTTCTAAATCCCCTACAATTGCGGACTCATTTATCCCTCCAAATGGAACCCCTACCTTCCCGTTTATCGTTATCCTTTCATTAATTTTCGAAGAAATGGTCGCCACAAATCTACCGTCCGTTTCTCTTCCTATCCTTCTATCAGCCGATATGTAATTAAGTCCGACCTTAAACTTTTCATTATCCGACTGGATTATTCCGCCCAATAAACTCGAAGCCGTTTCAAACAGACTTCCCGAAAAATCAGACTGACTCACCCCTTCAGAACTTAAAAAACCTCCCGAGGATAATAAATACAGCGCTTGTGTTTGTCTAACGTCCTTATCATTCAGTTTATATTGAATCTCTGACTTCAAAACATTACTGACCGTAGGGAACTCGATATTGAAATCAGGTTCCGGACTGGCCAAATCACCATGAATTCCGATGATCACTTCCACTGGCACTTTCCTGTTAAAAGAGGAGTTATCCAATAAAACTGCAGGGTTAGCGATGGTTCTATACACCGCCTCCAAATTCAATTGCGCTTTCATTGGATTCCCTTCCCATATTATGGAGCCACCTTTTCTGACATCAAATTTCTTGTCTATAAGCCCTCCATATTTGAAGTTATAGCTTCCTTCATACGCCTGGAAATCACCCCACATATTAAACTTCCCTAATGTGTTGATTTTAAGCAATAAGGAACCAAAACCCTTTCCTTTCATTCCATGCCCTGAATTCCTGTCTAAAATCACTTCAATTTCGGCATCAGGAGTGATATCAAGATCGAATTCTAATTCGAGTCCTTTATATCTTCGGGTATCCTCAACGATTCCCATCTTTATGTTGTACTTTTCTTTTTCGGTCAAAAAATGCACAAAAGCGTTCTCGCTGACACTCTCGGCGGAATTAATGGGTATTTTAACCTCGGTGCCTTTTTCGGATTTTGCCTCTACCTTAATAAAAAGACCGTTGGTGGGGCCTTTAATAGTTGCACTACCATCAATAAATGCAGTACCATAGTATGCGGCATCTTCTTTATCTTTTGTATCGAGTACCAGCAACCTTTTGGAATCAACAGATAAGTCTAATTTCCAGTCCGCAAAATTATTATGTTCAATATTTCCATTTAGCGTTCCCTTGGTGCCAAATTTTGAATCGGTCAGCGTATTGTTTCTAAACAAAAACCTTTCATCGGCCAGATCAATAACTGATCGGTCAGCCAGCTCATAATCCACATTTAGATAAGGAATTGTCAAACCTGCATCATCTACGTAAAGGCGTCCGCTAATGTCCGGTTTGTTTACATTTCCCTTGATTGTCGCGTTTCCTGTGACCAGTCCTCTAATGTTAGATATTACATCCCCTCCTAATGAACTTAATACGCCCAAATTGAATTTGGCCAACTTCAAATTCATATCCAGAACCGTTTCCTTATTTACAATCTTGAAATTCCCATAGGCGTTAAAGGATTCTATATTTTCATTTTCCATAAAAGAGTTTATGGTAAATTTCTCCAGGTTTTGGTCCCCTTCAATATCGAATTTAAAAACTCCCAGATCGGTTTTATTAATGTTTAAATGATCAATGACTAATGAGGCGGTTGGTTTATAGACTTCGTTATTTTGCTTGAAATTAACAGCACCGTTTATATTTCCGTTAAATACAAACCCGCTGCTTTCGGGCGTGATTTTAAATAAATCCACATCCTTAAAACTTAATTTCAAATCCTTATTTATTTTGTCTTTTATAGTCCCCTTAAGCGATATGGCTTGATTTTCATGTGACAGTATAATGTCATCGATATTGAAATTCTCAAAAGACTTGTCGAAAACGATCTGATTGTTTGGAGTTTCATTTTCATTCAAATACCATAGATAATCTTTAAATCTCATCTCGGATTTGTTGATACCTACTACATTTTCATTCTTCTTGTTTATCGTATGGTATAAATTCAGATTGAAATAATCCTCCCCTTGCGGTCCTCCTTTAAATTCAGACCTAAAAAACAAGGTGTCTTTCATGGTTACATTTATCAAGCTGAAATCACGAATTTTATAGTATTTGGTTTTGATGCTGTCTAACTCTAAATAGGCGTTGTAGAGCGGGTTTTTATTATCGATGGATACACGGATATTATCGAATGTGTTTTGCGAAGCGATAATCTGTGGAGAATTAAAATTGACTTTAAACTCCTGAATATCAGATTTAATATTCCCTTTTACGACTGTATTTGATCCAATGGAAATTTCAGGATAAAATATTTCGATGATTTTATTATAAATGGTGAAATTAAACTTTAAAAACTGCCCTTTATTTACCTTGTTGGGTTTGAAATTTGTATATAAACTGCCCAAAGAATTCTTAACCAAATTGCCTAACTGGTCGAACTGAAATTTACCCACAATTTCCCCTTGAACGATATCAGGAGAATTTACGGTAATCGTACGTACCCGATCTTGATCAAAACTTGAATTTATATTAAAGTCGTCAAAACTGTAGGTGTCTTTTTCATTTTGGTACGATGTTTTTGTAATGTAGATGTTTCCCTGCAGGTTGTCAATTGTGTTACCGCTGACCTGAGCAATCACGTCCCCTTTAAAAACCGAAACGGAATCCTTAACCAGCTTTAACTTGTGCAAGTCGGCGTTCTCAACATTGATATGGAAATCATATTTATTGTCCTTATTACTCAAGTCCAACAGCCCATCAAAATTCATGGTAAGATTCGGGTCGTTTACAGAAATTTGTCCCTTGTAATTGGGAGCCTTAAAGTTCCCGTTTAGCACTAGATTATTATAGGTATAGTCCTTGAAATCTATTTTGCTAACATCCCCTTTTATGGCCGTATTCAGATATTTTTCAGTGAACCCTATACCATCGACGTCAATGTTCATTGTGATTTTGCCCAAATCTTCCCGCTCCAATAAAGTTCCTATATCAAAATCTTCCAAAACAATATTACCCGTATATGAAGCTTTATCGATAAAATCGATACGTTTCATCTCCAATTGCGATTGCACTTTTCCCAACTCGGTATCCATAGAGAAATCGGCATCAAGTTCAGTCGCACTCAACTGCGAATTACCGATTAAGATGAAATTCCCAAATTTCTTCAACTCTTTGGGCAATTTCTTGCCCAATACATTTGGAAGCAAACGCGCCAATTTTTCATAGCTGCTTGAAATTTTCTCGAAATTTCCGTCCATGAAAAATTTTTGTTCGTCATTCCCGAAAATATTTTTGAAGTTTACATTACCTATTATTTGAGAATTATTGGAATCAACGAGCCTTAACTTTGTGATATTTAAATTATTTAGGGGGCCCTTAATGCTTGCTTTGATTGTGAAAAATTGATTTTTGCCTAATTCATTGTAAAAATATCTAATGTCATTAGAAGCCAATTTTGAAGAATTAATCTGTATATCAAACTTGACCCTGTCAGTAAAACCCGAAAAATCCTCGATGTTGTAGTTTAAAAAGACATCCCCATTAAATTTTGATTCCTTAGTGGATAAATCAAGAGCTTCAAGCTTTATACTTTTTTTGGTGTAGCTAAACTTAGAGCTCAAATTCACCACATACAAACCATGATGGTCTTGAAACGACATTCTATTAATGGTTGTTTTTACGGCAGGGCCATATAACAGGAAATCGCTGATGCTTGCATTCAGTCTGGTTAAGTCGACTTCTTTGGGATTTTTCTTATTCTCATCGCTCAAGATAAAATGTCCATTTGAAATGTATGCCCGATTTGCTTTCAGTAAAAAATGTTTTCCTGACGGTTTTCCAGTGTTAAAAGCATTGATGAATTTATCAATATTGGTTTCTTTTTCGCCCTTGTAGGTTTTCAAGTTAAACAACAAGCCATCTAAACGTATATTCCCAAAAATCAAATCACCATCTAATATTTTTTTACCTTCTAAAATGTTGGTGTTAATAATTTTAGAATAAATTAGTGTATCTTTATGATGATCCAAAATTAAGACATTCTTAAATTTCACACCGCCAAAAACAGAGACCCTAACTCCTTCAATAGCAATATTAGTTCCGTAATCTTTGTTAATACTGTTTGTGAAATGTATCGCTATTTTAGTCTGAATGAAAGGCAAAGAAAGAGCAATACCGAGTGCCAATAATAGCAGGATAAGCCCCAGAATAACGCGGAAAATTATTTTAACGAATTTTTTGATACCTAAAGTTATTATATTTTTTAATTAATTATTTTGCCCAAGGAAAGAGCGGCACCTTTAATAAAAATTCTTTAATTTTGGCTGCGCCGTAAAAATAAAAAAATTAAAGCGGCACGTCAAATATAATTCAAAATTTGTGCCCTTTTATGCAAAATACAGAGGTTTTTATTTTAGCTATCGAAAGTTCCTGTGATGACACGGCGGCAGCCGTATTACATAACGATAAAGTACTGTCAAATGTTGTTGCAAATCAATTGATTCACACACAATATGGCGGTGTCGTTCCAGAATTGGCCTCACGTGCACATCAACAAAATATTGTTCCCGTGATCGATGCCGCACTTCGCAGCGCCAATATTAAAAAAGAGCAGTTGTCAGCGATAGCATTTACTCAGGGTCCGGGATTAATGGGGTCACTCCTTGTGGGAAGTTCCTTTGCTAAATCAATGGCTTTAGCCCTCGAAATCCCGCTTATTGCGGTCAATCATATGCATGCCCATATATTAGCCCATTTTATTGTTGAAGAAGGATATGAAAAGCCGAGTTTCCCTTTTTTGGCGCTAACGATAAGTGGCGGCCACACGCAGATCGTCAAAGTGAATGATTATTTTGACTTGACCATTATCGGAGAAACAACGGATGATGCCGTGGGTGAAGCTTTTGACAAAAGTGCAAAAATACTCGGACTGCCCTATCCTGGAGGGCCACTGGTTGACAAGCACGCGCAATTGGGGAATCCAAAGGCCTTTGCGTTTACAAAACCCAAAGTGCCCGGATTGAATTTCAGTTTTTCAGGCCTAAAAACGGCCATTCTTTATTTTGTACAAAAGAAAAAATTGGAGAACCCCAACTTTATAGAGGAGAATCTAGCGGACATTTGCGCCTCTATTCAACATACGATAGTTGAAATTTTAATGGACAAATTAAAATTAGCCGTAAAAGAAACCGGCATAAAGCAAATCGCTATTGGCGGAGGTGTATCAGCCAATTCCGGTATTAGGAAAACCCTGAAAGAAGCCGAACAAAAATACGGATGGAAAACATTTGTACCAAAATTCGAATACACCACCGATAATGCTGCAATGATTGGAATTGTAGGTTATCAAAAGTTTTTATCCCAAAAATTCGAAACTGCAGCAGTGGTTTCAAAAGCACGAATTCAATTCTAAATTATGCAATTATTTTACAATCCAAATATCGACGAGACTACTGAAACCTTTTCTTTTGACAAAGAGGAAAGCAAACATATCATAAAAGTACTGCGAAAAAAAGACACCGATATCTTATTTGTAACGAACGGGGCAGGCTATTTATTCGAAACTGAAATCACATTAGCCTCCGATAGTAAATGTACCGTTAAAGTCATTTCCTTCGAAAAAAAACCAGCATCAAAATTCCATTTGCATCTTGCGGTTGCGCCAACAAAAATGAATGACAGATACGAATGGTTCCTGGAGAAAGCAACCGAGATCGGAATCAGTGAAATCACACCTATCATTTGTGACCGTTCTGAACGCAAAGTAATCAATAACGAGCGGTTTGATAAAATTATTCTGACCGCCATGAAACAGTCCAACGAACTATATCTTCCAAAATTAAACGAAGCAATTACTTTTAAAGAATTTTTAAAACGCGAAAACGAAGGTTTACTGTTGATCGCGCATTGCGAAGAAACGGATAAGAAAACATTGAAATCTGTTTTAGCAGCAAATCAAAGCGTTACCTTACTTATAGGCCCGGAAGGTGATTTTTCAGAGAAGGAAATCGATTTGGCAATTGAAAAACAATTTATCCCCGTATCATTGGGAAATACAAGGCTGAGAACAGAAACTGCAGCTATAGTAGCCTGTCACAGCGTCGTTTTCTTTAATGAAGAGTAATCCCATTTAAAAAAGAATTATGAAAAGAATATATTCAGTTTTACTGTTAATCTCTATCACTTCATTTTCTCAAGAAATCGCATTGGTAAAATATGGTGGCGGTGGGGATTGGTATGCCAATCCGACGTCACTTTCCAATTTGATCAAATATTGCAATTCTAACATCAATACCCGCATCAAAGTCAAACCAGCTAACGTGGAGCCGGGGAGTCCAGATCTTTTTTCCTATCCATTCGTGCATATGACTGGTCATGGGAACGTTGTTTTTAGCGACGCTGAGACAGCTAATCTAAGCAAATACCTGCTTTCGGGTGGTTTTCTTCACATTGATGACAATTACGGGATGGACCAATACATTCGGAAAGAGATAAAGAAAATATTCCCAAATAATGACTTGATAGAAATACCCGCTAATCACGCCATCTTTCAAAAACCATTTCTTTTTACTAATGGGTTACCCAAAATACATGAACATGACGGCAAACGCCCGCAGGCATTCGGAATTTTTTCTGACAATAGGCTCGTATTACTTTATACGTTCGAGTGCGATTTAGGTGACGGCTGGGAAGACCCCGAAGTACACAACGACCCAACTTTAGTTCGCGAAAAAGCCCTAAAAATGGGTGCCAACATTATCAACTATATTTTTAATAATTGAATATTTTACACCTATAAAAACCAAAAAAGGACCTTTTTAAAAAAAGGTCACCTGATCGAAATAATTCCCCACTACAGTTTTTTTTTAAAGAAATAATGATTGACCTGATATCGCCATTTATTTAAGGGCAATATGTTATCCAACACTAACAACTCTTACCGCAGGCTATCTTTTATCTACCAAATGTCAAATGAAACTAAACCACTAACCAATTAGTGAAATAGGAGTTCTAAGAATTCAACAAAAAACTATCTAAATCGAAGAAATAAATTTTTACGACATATCCCTAGTGGCTTGCCGCACAATAATTGAAAAAACATAACCGGCGGCAAAGCCTTTCTTCCGAACTTGTTCAACTGTCAATTAAAATTGTTTATGGAATACCAGGTGTTTCAAATTTATAAATTATAAGAATTAACTCGTTAAAAAAAATAAATAATTTTTCGTCTTTCTTCGCAAAAGCGCGCCAAATAAGCCCTCTTAATTTTCTGTTAATTTTTTTAAAAAAATTTCATAAAAAAAATTTTTTTTTTAATTCTTTTGTTATAAAATTGCGGCATAATTAACCAAAGCAAGTTTATTTAACAAATACCCCAATCAATTATGAAAAAAGTTCTTTTATCCGCAGTGGCATTTATGATGTTGTTTTCTTGTCAAAATGACCAAACAGATTCTACCGATTTGTCAACTGCTGCAGTGGCGCAACGTGGTTGTGCATCTCAAGATGTACTAGACGCACAATTAAAAGCCGATCCAACATTGGCATTGAGAATGAACCAAATTGAAGCCTTTACACAAAAAGCGATGTTAACCAATCGTTTAGTAAACGGTAAAATCGTAATCCCTGTTGTAGTGAATGTTTTGTACAGAACTGCGGCTGAAAACATCTCTGATGCTCTAATACAATCTCAGATTGACGTTCTAAACAAAGATTTCACTGCAACTAACCCTGATTTTTCAGCTGTACCTGCTGAATTTGCCGGAGTTGCCGCAAATGTTGGAATTACTTTCGAATTGGTAAATGTAGTTAGAAAATCAACTACTAAAACTTCATGGGGAACTAGAGACACCATGAAAAATTCAAAAAGAGGAGGAATTAACCCTACTTCGCCAAGCAATACGCTTAACATATGGTCATGTACCGTTGGTGGTGGAATCTTAGGCTATGCTCAATTCCCTGGAGGATCTGCTGCTACTGATGGAGTGGTAATTGATAGTAAATATTTTGGAGTTTCTAGTGACTCAGGTGCTAGCTACCCATACAACTTAGGAAGAACGGCAAGTCATGAGGTAGGTCACTGGATGAACCTAAGACACATTTGGGGTGATGCTTCTTGTGGAAACGATTTAGTTTCTGACACTCCTGTTCACAAAACTTCTAACTTTGGTGTACCAACATATCCTTACGCAAGTACTTGTTTGCCTGCTCACAATGAAATGACAATGAACTACATGGATTATACTGATGACAGAGGAATGTTTATGTTCACTGAAGGTCAAAAATCAAGAATGTCAGCTTTGTTCGTTTCTGGCGGAGCTAGATCTGGTTTTGGTATCTAATGTTAAATACTATAGAATTTCTAAACCCGCTACTTGCTAGCGGGTTTTTTTATGTCCTTTTTCAAATTCTAAAACCTAAAATTGTACTTTAATTTATTTTGTCTCTGTGAGTTGCTTCACAAATCCACTTTTAGCTAAACCCAATTGCATATCGTAGAGATTAACCGCGGGTATTAAGTTCGCTCAAAAAAATCGCTACAGCAACCCAACTATTGCACAACAATTCTCACCATTCGTTTTGCCGTATTTTTTTAACACAGAATTGCATTAAATTCTAGTTACTCCAAAAAAAACTTCCGTCTCCCCTTCTTTTTTAAAAATAATTTGTTTTATTTATTAACAATATTTTAAGAAAAAAGTAAGCAAAGTATTTAGGTCAAAAACTAGCAATCATCTAATTATCAAACAGCTGAGCGCGCACAAGAACAACAGCATAAAAAACGGCGCCAAAAAAATACACATCTGCCTGATAAAGTGGTACTTATGCCAATAAAAAAAAGCCAACATTACAAACTAAAATTACGGCAGACGACAATTTATTAGTCTATGGATTTACTTCCTAAATTGCTTTTAGCTGCCCTATTTTTCATTCCCTTTATTAACAAAAAATAGCCAAATGACGGTACTAAGATTTTCTTTTTTTGTGACAATAATTTTAAAAAACCATTAAATTGTTATATAATTGCCCCACTATTAACCAAATACCAAAATTTATAACAAATTATTATGAAAAAAATCTTTTTATCCGCCATGGCATTTATGATGCTTTTTTCGTGTCAAAATGACCAGACAGAAGCTACAACTTCTGCAACAAATGCAGTTTCAAAAAGAGGCTGCGCTGCACAAGATGTGTTAGCAGAGCAAATGAAAGCTGATCCCACTTTAGCTTTGAGAATGAACCAAATTGAAGCCTTTACCCAAAAAGCGATGTTAACCAATCGTTTAGTGAATGGGAAAATTGTAATCCCGGTGGTAGTGAATGTTTTGTACAGGACTGCGGCAGAAAATATTTCTGATGCCCAAATACAATCTCAAATTGATGTCCTTAATGAAGATTTTACCGCTACCAACCCTGATTTCAATAGCGTACCTTCCGAATTTGCTGGAGTTGCCGCAAATGTTGGAATCACTTTCGAACTTGTAAATATTGTTAGAAAATCAACCAAAAAAACGTCTTGGGGAACCAGAGATGTGATGAAAAATGCCAAAAGAGGCGGAATCAATCCTACCTCACCTGAAACGACACTTAATATGTGGGCTTGTACCATTGGTGGCGGAATCTTGGGTTATGCCCAATTTCCTGGAGGATCTAGCGCAACTGATGGAGTAGTTATCGATTCCAATTATTTTGGAGTGTCTGATGGAGCAGCTTATCCATACAATTTAGGAAGAACAGCAAGCCACGAAGTAGGTCACTGGATGAACTTAAGACACATTTGGGGTGATGCTTCTTGTGGAAACGATTTTGTTTCTGACACTCCTGTTCACAAAACTTCTAATTTCGGAGTGCCAACATATCCTTACGTAAGTACTTGTTTACCCGATCACAACGAAATGACGATGAACTACATGGATTATACTGACGATAGAGGAATGTATATGTTCACTGAAGGTCAAAAATCAAGAATGTCAGCTCTATTTGTTTCTGGAGGTGCTAGATCCGGTTTCGGTATCTAATTAAAAAAAAACATCTATTTTATATACCCGCTACTTGTTAGCGGGTATTTTTTTACAATGTTTATTTTAAGAGAGAGCATCTGACATTAGGCTTGAAAAACTCGTTGCATATTAACGAGTTTTTTTATCTTTATCCGCAAATACACTTTATGCTATGATTACATCAAAAACCATTTCAAATGGGATTCTTCGCGCATTATTAACAGTCGTAGTAAGCAGTTTAGTTTTATTCTTTTTCTATAAAATCCAGACTGTGCTGATCTATTTGGCCGTTTCACTTATCCTAACATTGATTGGGCTTCCCATTTTACATTTTTTCAAAAAGCGGTTAAAATTTAATCATCTTTTCGCGACCATTGCAACCGTTGTCGTATTCATACTCATTATCCTGGGATTCATCATGATGTTTATTCCACTGATTTTAGCACAAGGGGAAAATTTATCACTTCTTAATACCGCTGAAATCGAAAAAAATATTGGGCAGTTACTGAATCAATTCGCCTTGTTTTTGGAGAGCTATCATATTGATTCCTCAGAAATGTTAAAAGAAGCTAATATTACCTCTAAAATAAACTTTAACCTCATCCCTAATTTTTTAAATGCAATCCTTAGCACAATCAGCAGCTTTGGGATAGGATTAGGCGCCGTGCTATTTATAACTTTTTTCTTTTTAAAAGATCGCGTCGTATTTATGAAAGGGGCCAGGAAACTAATCCCTGACAGTCATGAAGATAAAATTTTGAATTCTTTGGATAAAATCAATTACTTGTTATCTCGTTATTTCATCGGTTTGCTGCTGCAATTGTTTATTGTATTTCTTTTATACCTGATTGTTTTAGTAATTTTTGGCATTCCTAATGCCGTTATCATAGCCTTTTTATGTGCTTTGCTAAACATTATTCCATACATTGGTCCATTAATAGCGTCCGTGTTAGCCGCCATTTTAACAATGATGAGTAATTTGGGAAGTGATTTCCAATCCGAAATTTTACCTACCACAATCTACGTTTTAATTGGATTCTGGATTGTGCAAATCATCGACAACAATTTCTCACAACCGATCATTTTTTCCAAGAGTGTCAGTTCACATCCTCTGGAAATATTTCTGGTGATTTTGATAGCCGGTTACCTTTTTGGTATATTAGGAATGATTGTTGCCGTCCCCTTTTACACGATTATAAAGGTAATCGGAAAAGAATTTTTCCCAGAGAACACGCTGATTCGCCTATTAACTAAAAAACTATGATTTTGGATTTGACGATACTAAATCCCGAAATTCAAGCGTTTATTAATGATAATGTCGACAAACGAATTTCAACTTTGGCTCTTCAAAAAAACCCATTTCCAAATGCGAAATGGATATCTATATTGAACCAAATTGAAGCTAAAGCAAAGGCAAAGGACAAATTACCGAACTGGTTTGCCACAAAAAACATTGTTTTTCCCAGTAAAATATCAATAGAGCAAACCTCTTCGGAAAAAACCGCTTCCTATAAAGCATCGCTTGTTTCAGGAGAATCACTTATCGATTTGACCGGTGGTTTTGGCGTGGATGATTTTTACTTTTCCAAAAAAATAAAAGCGGTCGCCCATTGCGAAATCAATTCTGAACTCTCTATAATAGTCAGGCACAATTTCGAACAATTAAAAGCAAACAACATTACATGCCACGCAGGAGATAGCTCATCGACTTTAGCAACATTAAATAAAAAATGGGACTGGATCTATATTGATCCTTCTAGGCGAAACGATGCCAAAGGCAAAGTATTCATGCTTAAGGACTGCCTGCCAAACGTTCCTGAAAATCTTGATTGCTACTTTAACAGTACGGATTCCATACTCGTAAAGACAGCGCCGCTACTCGATATTTCGGCTGGACTATCAGAGCTTAAAAATGTAAAAACGATTCACATTGTTGCATTAGAAAATGAAGTAAAAGAGCTTCTATGGGAATTGCACTCCAATTACAATTCAAAGGTTACCATTAAGACCGTCAACCTGCTAAAGGAAAAAACGGAGACCTTTGATTTTATCTTGAATGAAAATGACAAAACGCCAAACTATGGCTTACCCCAAAAATATCTTTACGAACCCAACAGCGCCATCATGAAATCAGGAGGTTTTGACGAAGTGGGATTGTTTTACAACCTAGATAAACTTCACAAACATTCCCATTTATATACTTCTACAAATCTAATTCCGTTCCCCGGAAGGGCTTTTGAAATTCAAAATTGTATCCCGTACAGCAAAACTGACATGAAAACCTTTTTGGAAAACAAAAAAGCAAACATTACAACCAGAAATTTTCCGGATACGGTTGAAAATATCCGAAAAAAATGGAAAATTAAACAAGGCGGAAATCTGTATTGTTTCTTTTCAACTGATGAAAATAACAATAAAATAGTTTTAATTTGCACCAAAATATAATAAAATGAAACAGTTAATTATAGTAGCCTTTTTTCTTTTAAGCTTAAGTGCATTTGCGCAAAAACCATGTGAATATAGCGTAAACGTTTCTGATTCCATAGGCGATTATAAATCGACCAAGACCTATATGATTTGCGAGAAAAATTTTGCCGGTAATTCCGATTTTATCTTTTTTTCACTAGAATTAACGGACGGTCTGCCAACCTTAAATGTCCAACTTATCCAAAAGAGCAAAGGCTTTTTGAAAGCAAATTGTTTTGATAAAAATTCAAAATTATTTTTACAGTTAAACAATGGAAAAATAATAACCTTAGTTCATATTGATGCGGAAAATTGCGGCACCATGATTCGCGACGATAAAAATTTTGACAATCGACTAACTATCGGTAATTTTATGTTTATGAAAGGAAGCCTGGAAGAGTTAAAAAGTTCTCCCATGTCCTTAATGAGGATTAAATATTTGACCGAAACAGAAGATTACGTGATTAAGAAAACTTTCAGATCAGAGTTAGACAATCAGGTATATGAGCCAGAAACTTATTTTATGGATAATTTGCGATGTATTATGTAATTAGTCACAATCCCATTTCACATTCGATAGTTTGTCATTCAACGCTGATTTTAAGTTATAATGCCACCACTCAGAGTCAAAGGAGTTAAAATCAGTCGCTGTCATCACACTTTTCAGCAGTCTCCTGTTTTCTATAATTGTCTCAGAAAGATTAGTGTAATTATGACTCGCTTCAATCCCAAAAAAATCGAAAGCTGTCCCCATATCGAGCTCTTTTCCTGCTGCATCAACCAAAGTTATATCCACCGCCCCTCCTCTATTGTGAATCGATCCTTTTGCGGGATCAGCTACATATATGGGATTTGAGACAATTTTCCACATCTTTTTTTGAATGTCCAAAGGCCTGTAGCAATCAAAAAGTTTAATCCTATATCCTCTTCTGACAAATTCCTTATTGGCCTCAATCAAAGCATTTACCGTTTTCATACGCAAATAACATTCGGAGCAATCGTATACCTTAGCTTTCAAAAAATTATCCTCGGTAGCATATTTCATATCGTACACGAAATCGCCGCTGTAGTCTTTCAGGTTAACAAAGGTCGTGTCGTTTACGACTGTTTTGTAAGTTGCCTCATTTGAAGGAACATGAACTTGCGCTTTACAAGAAATACACGATGAAAACAAACCAATTAACAAGCAAAATTTAAGGGAAGGATTCATATCTACTTTTTTATAAAAATATAACATTTGAAATGATTTGTAGGGGCAAAATAAAAAAAGACACTATTTCTAGTGTCCTTTTTTTATTACTGTAGAAAACTACAATGTTATTGTTTCAAAACTTTTTGACTGACCGCTCCTTTATTGGTATTAACTTTAACAATATAAGTTCCGCTTTGGACATTGAAAGGAATTTCAATCGTGTCAGAATCTGCTATCTTGTCAACTGCTATGATCCGTTGTCCGAGAATATTGTATACCAAAACGTCTTTAATTATAATTTCTTTATTCTTAGTTATAAACAATTTCTTCTTTACGTCATCGTTGTAAATCAATAGTGTTGAGTCCGGCAATTCGTTTTCTGCAACTACCTCAGACTTTTCTGTTTTAAACATTAATTCAAAACGGTTATTATACGTGCCGGCTGCCAGATTGACTTCAACCGCGTCCTTAGTAATATCATAAAAAGTTGCCGTTTCTTTGTCTTGTATCCAAATACTTGTATTTGCAGGCAGAAACTCCGTGGCATCCACCATAAATTTAACCGTACCAATTGTATCGGTTTTTACCCCTATCGGATAGGCTTTATTGGCATCGAAATAACCATCACCTTGAATCGTATATTCCCCATCATCGATCAGAAAATAAGAATCATTATCTTGAGTATCTATTTGATAACCATCATATGCAAGATCAACACCATCAGTTGCATTCTCGTTCATGAATCCTAGTAACAATTGCCTGTGAAAATTATTAGAGGTATTAAAACCAAGTCTGATTTTTGTGTTGTAATTATTGTAAACCACATCATTCCTGTTGTCATTGAAATGGTCTACTATTTTAGATTTGCTGCTACTGCTGTTTTTAAATAAGGTATTTGAAATTGGAGCAAGAACATCATCTACACTATTTTCTTTAACGAAAGCCCTTTGATTATTATTAAAAATAATTGGCTCCGATGTTGCAATACTTACGTCACCGTTTACAAAAAAGCCTTGACCTACAGGTATATACTGGTATGACATTTTAGTGCTTGTGCCCACGCCAGTTATGCCGATAGGTGCCGAAGGAGCAACACCACCCACTAAAGTTAAGGTTGCATATCCACCAGTATAGCCAGACAGTACATGAGTGGCATTACTAGGAGAATGTTCCCAAAAATACAATGTCCCATCGATTATATCAATACTATTATTACCTCCATTAGCAGTGGAAATATTATCTTTTATAAACTCAAAAGCATCTAAAGCTGACGGGTATGGGTTTCCAACCAAAAATAAGTTATTAGGCAGTACTGAATTACCGTTAATAAGCCCATTGTACGGCTTACCTTTAAAAGTGTAATTTTGGTTTATCAAATTGCTCGTATCTACTGCCCCAGCACCTTTAACGATAAATCCTTGAGAAGGTTTAATGAGACCTGTTTCAGTAAAGTGTTTCCAATTGGCATATTCACTTCCATTCTCAAATTTGTACAGCCAATACCTTGCTAGGCTAAAAGGTGAAACACTACCATTATAGCCTCCTATCCAAGTTATATCTTTAGGATCTCCAATCGTTGTGCCATCCTTAAAAACTCCCGCAACCGTATAATTGTTATTATTAGCAGTTCCATTTATTGGTCCTACAGGCGAAGACCAATAATTATAATTGTATTTATTAACAGTCCCTTGCTGGTCTCTTTTTATGAATCCTATACTATTGGCGTCAAGTTCACTATCAAGTGTCTGAACCAGTTGTGAGCGACCTGTCAAATCAATTAAACCATCCAATTTTAAATAATGGGAAACCTGAACTTTAGTGTCATTATTTGCCGATAGTGTTTTATAGGTAATTGCGTCAGTACCGTCAACAAAAAGCCCCAAAACAGTTTTGTTTCCTACTGATGTTACATTGTTTTTGATTTTAACAATGTTTCCGTCTACTGATCTGGTACCATCAATAATAGAATTATTGCCAGGAATAGTTTGCAAAGAACCGTTTTTCCAGATTGCGGAGTCGCTCCATGCACCATCTGAAACTGTCTCATAAGGCAATGGCGCAGTCTGGGCATTAAGAATCTGTTTGTCTTTTTTTAAATATTTTATTCGTAAAAAATTGCGGTCATCAGTTAAACCTTCTATAGTTGTACCATAATACACATTATAATCATAATATGCCTTAAGTTCAGTCCATGGAATTGTTTTAAATTCATTTTTAGAAATTCCTTGCGGGATTACTTTACCATTAACATTACCGTTTGAATGTTTTTCAACCTCTTGATTCATTAGGTAATTTATCTGGTCTGACGATAATGCCATGTTCCAAATATTGATCTCATCGATTTCACCATTAAATGGCGTTCTGATGTCATTTTTATTAACATAAAGCGCTCCAACTGAAAACCTGGAATAATTAGGCGATGGATTTGTGAGATTAAATGTAGAAGATTCTATGACTCCGTCTACATAAAAGTCGGCAGCTCCAGCATAATACACGGCAACGATGTTATGCCATTTTCCATCCGCAATTGCAGTACTTGACTGAAATCTTAAAACACCATCCCAATATGCTTCCACTTTATGTTGCGCATTCAAACGTAATTCTAAATTAACCCCCTTGCTAATTATAGTTCTGTTGGCAGTGCTACTCCCATCATTTCTTAACCAACAACCTATCGTAAATGAACCACTATTTAGATTTAAGGCATACTCCCCAACTAAAAAATCATCAGCGGCGTTAATATTTATGTCTTCTTTTACCGTAACTTTTAGAGCTTTCCCAAAGGTAAAATATTTGGTCCCGTCAAAATCATACCATGTTTGCAAAATGCCCCCTATAGTTTTTAAAGGTATTATATCTATAATATCGGCATCTGCAAAAGCAGGACTATCACTAACTATTAATGCATATTCTTCATCAGCTGATTTTGGAAACGCACTAAAAGCTGTTACAGGAATGCCTACAAATACATTTTCAACATCGCCATTAACATCCGTTTTAGTTTCAACAATTTTCCATTTTTTGTTGATTCGAGTTGTCGAGGTGGTTAGTCCGCTGTTTATTGTGATGGTATTGGTACCGTCTGCAATGTAGGTCCCATTATCAGATCCCCAAACTAAAAAATCACGGTCTTTTTTAAACTCATTTATATTAGCGTTATTAGTTGCTGCGATAACTCCCATACCTATGGTTACTTCATTGGGGTCATTACCGCTTTTCGATTGTTTTTGATATAAATCAGAAGCCACATCCTCGCCAATTCCGGCAATGTTATAATTATAACCAGCATTAGCGGTAACATCCCAGATGACAGTCCCCCCTGAATCAAGATAATTTTTACTGGTCCCGTTTACCCCTAAAGTTATACCGTATTTTATGGCAAGGTAGGTTTCAATCTTGGGCCTATTCTCATCAAGTACACGGGAAGCATAAGAAATTATCTCCGCCACCCTACCATTAAGATTTCCATAAGTGGAACCGCTATTTATATTTTTTCCAATATTATAAGGGGTTCCTTTAAAAAGAACAGGAGGCCCCGGATCACTATATCCTAAATTTGCATAAGTTGTATTCGTCGTTAAACTTCCTAGTAAATTGGTATTGAATAACATCTCGATTCCATCTGAGGCAGTGATTGTCTTATTTCGAGTATTTATAATTCCTGCTTTTGAATAATCGCCGTAATTATCCGCCATACTATAAAAACTACCGATATTATCCTGCCATTGGCTGAACCACAATCTTTCATCTGCAAAACGTGTCGTGAAATTACCCAATCCGACACCAGTATGTTCACCTCCAACAATTGGATATGAAGGGTTTGCAGCCGAAGTTCCTGAAATAATAGTCATAGGCGAAGTAGATCCGTCTATCGCTACATCCGGTTCCATAACAATTAAAGTTTCATGCGTATAATATCCGTTATCAGTATTATATAAGAATTGACTCAATGAGACCCCATCATTTTTAAATTTTACAACAGGATTGAAATTAATGTTCCCAGCTTTTCCATCACTAATATCAACGGCCGCATCAATATATGTTGGCTGATTTACCGCTTCGGATTGCGTAGCATCTTTACCCGTTGATCCCAAATCTTTCCAAAGAGGCACATAATTAGTTCCAGATAAACTTACTCCTCTGGTAGACTTGAGCCACAGTCTAAAATCTGGGTTTCCTCCTCCCGGTCCTGTTACGTTTGGATTATATACTTCACCACTTACGACAAAATAATATGGGTCTTTTGTTGTATCGTTACTGGGAATTGAAATTATTGCCGATTTAATACCAGGAGTTTGCGGATGAAATAAAACAACAATATATGATGCTCCTCCAGGCGGAATGACGTTTCCACCAGAAGTACCAACCGGATAACCGTAAGGTGTCGGTGGAACATATATTAAAAAATCTGTAGATTGTACTCCCGTTATAGGGTCGTAGCCGAAACATGTTAATGGATCAAGCGTTAGCGAACAGGTACCCGTATTGACAATTAGATAATTTCTTGTGGCGGTCGCTCCAGCAGTAACAGTTCCAAATAAGGTTCCAGTTGCTGAATTTGGAACAATTTGTCCGTTAGGTACAGGTTGTGTTGGCGTACCTCCTAATACAGAGATCGACGGCGCATTTGTAAAGGTTATAATAAATGTAAATTCCGTGTAATTTTTGCCATTGGAGTGCACACTAACAATCGTAGATTGTGGGGAACTATTACAAGCAAAATTATTTTTTCGTATTCTGAAAACACTGACATCACCTTTCTTTATATTGAATTCAGATGGCCGCGATGAAACAACAAAATTGGTGTTGCTTAAGGTAACTTCCGGGTTTGACAAAACCAACGAAGGGTTTCCGTTTCCATCAGGTATGTTAGTGATCGCAAATTCGATTTCGGTAGATGAACCAAAACTAACAGTTCCATTATAGGGAATATTAATTGCTGGATTGCCATAACTCACATAAATCACTTGATTCTGCTGAGAAAAAGCAACCAAAGTCCATAAAAACGCACAGACAATTAATAGATTTTTTGGGTAATTTTGTTTCAATGTGGTATTTTTTTTGAAATTTGTATTTAACCTATTATATGCGTTAAAATTATAATAAAATATTAATTAATTGCGTTTAAAAACATTTTTTAACGATAACGCACATCATTATGTGCTTTATTAATGAAATCTGTAAGCATTTTCTTGTAAATAACTAAATTAATAGTTGCGGAAATATAAAATTCAAATTGAAGATGTTCACTAATAATTTACCGCTAAGCGCAAAATTCCATTGATGCGCATACTATAACTGTTGCGCACACATTCTGATATAAACTCGTCGAGCGAGAACCCTAAGAGTATAAATGAAAACACCCTATAAACGGAGAGTTTATAGGGTGTTTGTGAAGGCAGAAGGATTCGAACCTTCGACCGCCTGCTTAGAAGGCAGGTGCTCTATCCAGCTGAGCTATGCCTCCATTGCTCTTGTAAAAAATTTAGTCGGGGTGGCAGGATTCGAACCTGCGGCCTCCTGCTCCCAAAGCAGGCGCGATAACCGAGCTACGCTACACCCCGAAAAACAATAACATCATTTAAAAATTCCATGTTTCTCGCATTGCTACGATCCTTGAAATGCCAATTTCACAACATGAAAAAATTACGCGGAGGGACAGGGACTCGAACCCTGGCACCGATTGCTCGGTGACAGTTTAGCAAACTGCTCCATTACCACTCTGGCACCCCTCCAAGCTCAAGAAAACGTGTCCTGTTTTGCGGTTGCAAATTTAAGACTTCTTTGCATTACTCACAACTATTTTCAGGCTTTTTTTTAATGTTTTTTGACATTTTTATAAAAACACTTCACAGTCAAACATATAGCATATCATAAAAAGCGCTTTTGTTTTCGAAAAAATATAATCCCCAAATCAAAATCAAAATTTGTATAAAAAAGATTAAATTTGCTACATAAACCAACATTATATAAGTTATGAGCAAAAGAGTTGTTATCGTTTCTGCCGTTAGAACACCTATCGGAAGTTTTATGGGGGGATTATCTACCGTTTCTGCTCCCAAGTTAGGGGCAGCGGCCATAAAAGGAGCATTAGATAAAATAAATTTAGATCCAAATTTAGTCGATGAAGTTTTTATGGGCAATGTGATTCAGGCGGGTGTAGGACAAGCTCCTGCGCGTCAAGCAGCAATTTATGCTGGCTTACCTGATAGCGTAGCCTGTACTACAATAAATAAAGTGTGTGCATCAGGAATGAAATCCGTAATGATGGCAGCACAGGCAATACAATGTGGCGACGCAGAAATTGTTGTCGCAGGGGGAATGGAAAACATGAGTTTGGCCCCTCATTACATGCATTTGAGAGCGGGAACAAAATTTGGCCCAGCAACTATGGTTGACGGGTTGCAAAAAGACGGCTTGACTGATGCTTATGACAATAACGCAATGGGAGTTTGCGCTGACTTGTGTGCATCTGAATATAAATTCACCAGAGAAGACCAAGACAATTATGCGATTCAATCGTACGATCGTTCTGCAAAAGCCTGGGAAGCCGGAAAGTTTGATAATGAAATAGTTCCTGTTGCAGTTCCGCAAAGGAAAGGCGACCCAATAATGATATTCAAAGACGAAGAATTTACAAACGTAAAAATCGATCGTATCCCCACATTAAATGCAGTATTCACTAAAGAGGGTACCGTTACGGCTGCAAATGCTTCTACAATTAATGACGGTGCGGCAGCATTGATTCTAATGAGCGAAGATAAAGCCCTTTCATTGGGATTAAAACCTTTAGCTTTTATAAAAAGTTACGCTGATGCTGCACAAGAACCAAAATGGTTTACAACAAGCCCGTCAAAAGCACTTCCTAAAGCTTTAGACAAAGTAGGATTAACTACAACTGATGTTGATTTCTTTGAGTTCAATGAAGCTTTCGCAGTTGTCGGATTGGCAAACGCGAAAATTTTAGGCTTAGACAATGACAAAGTTAACGTAAATGGTGGCGCGGTCTCACTGGGACACCCTCTCGGCTGTTCTGGAGCCCGAATAATTGTTACACTGTTGAATGTACTGAAACAGAATAACGGTAAAATTGGAGCGGCTGCTATATGTAATGGCGGCGGTGGTGCTTCGGCAATTGTGATAGAAAGAGCCTAAAAACAATCATAACTTATGCGTTATAGAATTAAAACCTATAACGCATAATTCTTAACTAATAAATTAACCTAAATGTTCGGAATTTGTAATCTGGCTATAATACCACTTCGGTTTGAAGCAAATGATAAAAGTGAAATCGTGTCCCAAGTTTTGTTTGGGGAACATTTCGAAATTTTAGAGCAATCAAAACAGTGGTCCCGCATCAAAATGCAATTTGACGGATACGAAGGATGGGTCGATTCAAAACAATATCAAAACATTTCTGAATCGAGCTACGATTTACTTTCCGATGATTCAATTGTATTAAATTCCGATTTAATCGAATACGTAACTGGCGCTTCTAATTTGTTGATCCCAATTCCACTAGGATCTTCATTATCGTTTATCGATCATGACGAAATAAACACGACCAATTTTGATTTTGAAGGAACCAAGGTTCAAGGAATCAAGGATAAAAAAAACCTGATAGACACAGCCTTTTTATATTTAAACGCGCCCTATCTTTGGGGCGGAAAAACTCCTTTTGGAATCGATTGCTCCGGTTTTACCCAAATGGTATATAAACTAAATGGCTATAAATTGTTACGCGACGCCTCACAGCAGTCAACACAAGGAGAAGCACTCAGTTTTATAGAGGAAAGCGAACCCGGGGATTTGGCATTTTTTGATAATGAGGAAGGCAATATCATACACGTGGGCATAATAATGGAAAACAATTATATTATCCACGCCAGCGGAAAAGTAAGAATCGATCGACTGGATCATCTCGGAATTTACAATGCGGAGATTAACAAACACACACACAAACTCCGAGTTATCAAAAAAATAATATAAAAAAAAACCTATCTGAAATCAGATAGGTTTTTTTTGTTCTAATGCAAAATGTGTTATTTCATTTTAGCTTCTAAAGCTTTTTTCTCAGCAGTCATTTCTAAGGCACTGTAAACCCCTAACAAAGTCTTTGAAACGTCTTGATTTTTAGGGTCTATCTCTAAAGCCTTTACCAGATATGGTATCGCTGCTTTAAATATGTTTTGTCTCTGTGTTTTCAGAACAGTATAACGCTTCATATCCTTATCTGAAGTTCCCAATTTATTCATTTCATTAATTATCGCCCCTTCAGCCTCCAACTTCAATGCCGCCATATTTATATAAGCGTTAAGGTATTTAGGATTAATTTCGATCGCTCTTTCATAATACTTTTCTGCTTCAACGGTATTTTTAGCATTGGCGCTAAGTACACCAAGATTAAAGACTAAATCCGCATCGTTAGGGTTTTTAGCTAACACTTCGCTTATTAATTTCTTATAGGTGTCAAAATCCTTAGTTTCCAAATAAAGGTTTGCTTCTGTTAAAATTAATGAGGTATCGTCAGGATTTGCAGCTCTTGCTTCTGCTATAGCCTTTTTTGCTTCTTCTGTTTTACCGTTCTGAACCAGAATTAAAGCCATGTTTTTGTATATCTCGCCTCTTTTTGAAGGAATAACCTCTGTTGTAGGTTTTTCATGGGTTCCCATTTTCACCATTCTGTCTCTTTCCTGAGCGGTAGTAAAAAGATCTTCTTCGCCGGTTAATTTATTTACCGCTAAATAATTTGTTCCTTTTCCGGAATAGTTCAATTTCTTCAACTCTTCGTACATTTTTAACGCTGTGTCATAATCCTTTGCGTTTACATAAGTAGAAGCTGCATAGTAAAGATTTAGGGTGTCTTTTTTATCCAACAAGTACGCATCGTACAATTTTTTTGCGCTCTCTGCATGCTTTTCAGCTTTGGAATCGGCAATCGCATTGTTTATTAACTTGTATTTAATTTGCGTTATTGATTTAGCGGCTTCAGTAGAATATTTTGATTTTCCTGATGTATTTTCCGCAGCTATTAAATCGGAATACGCCGACGCGGCTAAAGACAAGTTCTTATCTGCATCGATACCCTTGTTTGCCAAGTCTAAATAAACGTTTCCTTTCACGAAGAAAAACTGGGCTTTTTCAGCATCTGATGCACTAGAAATCAAAGATTCAGCACCTTGTAAAATAGTTGCAGCTTCTTTTGACTCTCCTTTTTTTAATGCTTTTTCGGCTGCTTTTATTTCATCTTTCTGCGCAAAAGTAGCAACTGAGATTAATAAAGCTGACGCTAATATTACATATTTACTTTTCATGGTATTCTTGTTTTTTGTTTAAAAATTATTCTTGTTTATTATAATTGCTTTGTTAATCCTCGTCATCTTCAGAATCATCTTCTTCGACATCGCCTTCCTCAACTTCTTCATCATCGGAATCTCCCTCTTCATCACCACCTTCTTCATCTTCAAGAACCTCAAGAACTGGTTTTACTCTTTCGATAACTGCAGCTTCAACAACATTTCCGTCTTCATCAATCACAGTTTCTTCGGCATCGTCTTTCATTACTTTTGTAACAGCAGCGATTGAATCGTTACCTTTGATGTTGATCAGTTTTACCCCTTGTGTGGCACGACCCATAACCCTCAAGTCTTCGACAGCCATTCTGATTGTCAATCCTGATTTGTTGATTATCATTAAATCATCCGCATCAGTAACTGCGTTAATAGAAATTAGATTTCCTGTTTTTTCGGTAATATTCAGAGTTTTAACCCCTTTACCTCCACGGTTTGTAATCCTGTATTCATCAAGACTTGAACGTTTTCCGTAACCATTTTCGGCAACAACCAAAATCTCGCTGCTCATATCGTTTACAGTAACCATGCCAATAACTTCATCACTATCATCTTTTAGGGTGATTCCACGAACTCCAGATGCGGTTCTACCCATTGGGCGGGTCTTAGTTTCTTCAAAACGAACTAATTTACCTGACTTAACTGCAAGTATGATTTGACTCTCGCCATTTGTTAATTTTGCTTCCAATAACTCATCCCCTTCCCTAATTGTAATTGCGGCAACACCATTCACTCTTGGCTTAGAATATTTCTCTAATGATGTTTTCTTAACCTGTCCTTTTTTGGTTACCATAACCAAATTATGACTCTTAATATAATCTTGGTCTTTTAAATCTTGGGTGCAAATAAAAGCTTTCACTTTATCGTCGCTCTCAATATTTATAAGGTTTTGAATGGCTCTACCTTTGGCTGTTTTGCTTCCTTCAGGAATTTCATAAACACGCATCCAAAAACATTTCCCTTTTTGCGTAAAGAACATCATATATTGATGATTCGTAGCCACAAACATGTGCTCCAAGAAATCTTGATCTCTCGTCCCAGCACTTTTTTGACCAACTCCTCCTCTATTTTGAGTTTTGTATTCCGTTAAGTTGGTTCTTTTTATGTATCCTGCATGCGAAATGGTAATCACCACATTTTCATCAGCAATTAAATCTTCGATACTAACATCACCACCAGAATATTCAATTTGTGAACGGCGCTCATCACCATATTTATCACGGATTTCAACTAGTTCTTCTTTAATCAAAGCAATTCTTAAGTTTACATCAGCAAGCAAAGCTTTTAAATGCTCTATCAACTTCATGATTTCATCGTACTCGGTTCTTAACTTGTCTTGTTCAAGACCTGTCAATTGACGCAAACGCATTTCTACAATAGCACGAGATTGAATATCGGACAAATTAAATCTTTCGATTAATTTTTCTCTTGCCTCTTCAGTACTTTTTGACGCTTTGATTAAGGCAATTACCTCGTCGATATTATCTGAAGCGATAATCAAACCTTCCAAAATATGTGCTCTTGCTTCCGCTTTTTTCAATTCAAATTGCGTTCTGCGAGTCACTACATCATGACGGTGCTCTACAAAATAATGAATAAGGTCTTTCAAATTTAACATTTGAGGACGACCTTTTACAATTGCAATATTATTTACACTAAAAGACGATTGCAGTTGCGTATATTTATATAGCGTATTTAAAACTACGTTAGGTGTAGCGTCACGCTTCAAGATGTAAACGATACGCATACCGTTTCTATCCGATTCGTCACGTATGTTTGCTATCCCTTCAATTTTTTTATCGTTAACCAAATCCGCAGTACGCTTGATCATGTCTGCCTTGTTGACTTGGTATGGAATTTCGGTAACAATGATACACTCACGACCATCCACTTCCTCAAAACCAACTTTGGCGCGCATCACTACTCTACCTCTACCCGTTTTGAACGCTTCACGAACGCCTTCATAACCATATATTATACCACCTGTAGGAAAATCTGGCGCTTTTATATAATTTATTAATTCGTCAATCTCAATATCATTATTGTCCATATAGGCCAATGTACCGTTGATCACCTCAGTTAAGTTGTGAGGCGGCATATTGGTTGCCATACCTACTGCAATTCCAGTTGCCCCATTTATTAATAAGGTAGGAACACGAGTCGGCATAACCGTTGGTTCTTCTAATGTATCGTCAAAATTCAATTTAAAATCAACAGTTTCTTTATCTATATCCGCCAAAATTTCTTCAGAAATCTTGCGCATTCTGGCCTCCGTATAACGCATCGCTGCGGGACTATCTCCATCCACGGACCCAAAATTACCTTGACCGTCAATTAATAAATAACGTAAACTCCATTCTTGAGCCATACGAACCATGGCATCATAAACGGAGGTATCTCCGTGTGGGTGATACTTTCCTAAAACTTCCCCGACGATTCTTGCGGACTTTTTATGTGCAGATCGTGAATTAACGCCTAAATCATGCATTCCAAAAAGTACTCTTCGATGTACTGGTTTCAAGCCGTCTCTAACATCTGGAAGCGCTCTTGACACAATTACTGACATCGAATAATCGATGTAAGCTGTTTTCATTTCATCTTCAATGTTAATAGGAATTAACTTTTCTCCTTCAGACATAAGTTGTTATATTAAAAAATTATATTAGTTTCAAAACGTGCCAATATACGGCTTTTTGAAATTTTTGAAAGTATTTTAACATACTTATTTCAATGATTTATTAACAAAATTGGACTTGTTTTTGTTTAATAAAAAAAGTGCTTTTTTTGACTCTATTTCATCATTTTTTCGTCAATTAGCTGACATGACTTCTTAAGGAACGATTTTTGTTTTTAAAATGGTAATTCACTAAATTTACACATACAATCAATACATAAATTATGGATGATAATTTTTCACCAAGAGTAAAAGATGTTATTACCTATAGCAAGGAGGAAGCCTTGCGACTAGGTCATGACTTCATTGGAACAGAACACTTGATGCTAGGTATCCTTCGCGATGGAAGTGGCAAAGCAATTCAAATTTTAAATAACCTGTCTATTGATTTAGACCATTTACGCAGAAAAGTAGAAGTACTAAGCCCTGCAAACCCTACTATAGATACAAATATTGAGAAGAAAAACCTTCATTTGACCCGTCAGGCGGAGCGCGCATTGAAAACAACTTTTTTAGAAGCAAAAGTATTTCAAAGCTCTTCCGTAAGCACAGCTCATTTATTATTATGTATTCTAAGAAATGAAAACGATCCGACAACCAAGCTATTGAATAAATTAAAAATTGATTATGACGTAGCTAAAGAACAATATATAAATATGACACCAAGCGAAGAAGAATTCTTAGAGAATTTACCAAGAGCAACTGACTCATACAATGATGATTCAGGACAAGATGACAGTCTAAAAGAAGGGAATTTTAATAATCCCGCCAATAAATCCAACAAAAAGTCTAAAACACCCGTTTTGGACAATTTCGGAAGGGATTTAACCGAAATGGCTGAAGAAGGAAAACTAGACCCTGTTGTGGGGCGAGAAAAAGAAATTGAGCGCGTATGCCAGATTTTGAGCCGACGCAAAAAGAACAACCCGCTCCTTATCGGTGAGCCAGGTGTTGGTAAATCTGCCATTGCAGAAGGTTTAGCCTTACGCATCATACAAAAGAAAGTTTCACGAATTTTGTTTAACAAACGCGTCGTAACTCTAGATTTAGCCAGTCTTGTTGCAGGTACTAAATACAGAGGACAGTTTGAAGAGCGCATGAAAGCAGTGATGAACGAATTGGAAAAAAATGACGACATCATCCTTTTTATAGATGAAATACACACTATCGTTGGCGCTGGTGGAGCTACCGGTTCCTTGGATGCATCCAATATGTTTAAACCTGCTTTGGCAAGAGGAGAAATTCAATGTATTGGGGCTACCACACTTGACGAGTACAGACAGTATATCGAAAAAGACGGCGCTTTAGAAAGACGTTTTCAAAAGATAATCGTAGAACCAACTTCTGTTGAAGAAACGATCACAATTCTGAACAATATCAAAAACAAATACGAAGACCACCATAACGTTACTTACACTCCCGAGGCAATTGAGGCCTGTGTAAAATTAACGAATAGGTACATGTCCGAACGATTCTTGCCGGACAAGGCAATTGACGCTTTAGATGAGGCGGGTTCCCGTGTGCATATCACCAATATCGAGGTTCCTAAAAAAATCCTGGATCTGGAACGCCAGTTAGAGGATATTCGAGAATTAAAAAATGTCGTTGTCAAAAAACAAAAATATGAGGAAGCGGCCAAGCTTCGCGACGATGAAAAACGCATCGAAAAAGAATTGGCTGTAGCCCAAGAACAATGGGAAGAAGATGCGAAAAACAACCGAATTGAAGTTTCAGAAGACAATGTCGCAGATGTAGTATCGATGATGACTGGAATCCCCGTGAATCGCATCGCGCAAACGGAAAGCAACAAACTGGCCAAATTACCTGAACTTATTGAAAGTAATGTTATTGGTCAAAATGAGGCAGTGATGAAAATTGCCCGTTCCATCCAAAGAAATCGTGCTGGGTTGAAAGATCCGAACAGACCAATTGGTTCGTTTATCTTTCTTGGACAGACTGGAGTTGGAAAAACACAATTGGCTAAAGTACTCGCAAAGGAATTATTTGATTCTGAAGACGCTTTGGTACGAATCGATATGAGTGAATACATGGAGAAATTTGCAATCTCCCGCTTGGTTGGTGCTCCTCCGGGATACGTCGGTTATGAAGAAGGTGGGCAATTGACAGAGAAAGTTCGCAGAAAACCATATTGTGTCGTTCTGTTGGACGAGATAGAAAAAGCGCATCCAGATGTATTTAATATGTTATTGCAAGTTCTTGATGATGGATATTTAACTGATAGTTTGGGTCGAAAAATTGATTTCAAAAACACTATCATCATAATGACTTCCAATGTCGGAGCTCGACAATTAAAAGATTTTGGTCAAGGCGTAGGTTTTGGTACTGCAGCAAAAGTGGCACAAGCCGATGATAATTCTAAGAGCATTATTGAAAATGCGTTAAAGAAAACATTTGCGCCAGAATTCCTTAATAGAATCGATGACGTAATAGTATTCAATGCTCTAGAGAAACACGATATCGATCTGATTATCGAAATTGAATTGAAAAAACTATATGCTAGAGTGTCTGAATTAGGTTATAATTTGAGCCTTTCGGATAAAGCGAAAGCATTCATTGCAGAAAAAGGCTTTGACAGACAATTTGGCGCAAGACCATTAAAAAGAGCCATCCAAAAATACGTAGAAGACGCACTTGCAGAAGAGATTATCACTTCTAAAATTGCTTCGGGCGACGACATTTTCATGGACATTGAAGATGGCGCACAAGAATTGACCGTAAAAGTTCATAAAGCTGAGGAACCTACAAATCAATAAAAAGTTTAATCAGCGATCAAAAAGCAAACCCGTTACGTTTTTATAACATAGCGGGTTTATTCTTTATATCAATTCCCCGTTATTATTAAAAACAAATATTTACATTTGAACATTAATTACAGCTCAAACAAATTAACATATGTCACAAAATAAAGTAATCCTTGGTAGCGAAGAATGGTGTTCATTTCCTGAATTGGGAATTCCTACAATAAAAGCACGTGTAGATTCGGGTGCAAAAACATCTGCCTTACATGCCATAAACATAGCCCCTTTCCTCAAAAACGAGGCTAACTGGGTCCGATTTGACATCAACCCGATTCAGAACAACCTCAAAACAGTTATCCACTGTGAGGCGCCTTTAATCGACAAACGAATCGTAAAAAGCTCCAGTGGCTTTAGAGAACAACGCTATGTGATTCAAACCAATTTACAAATTGGGGATTCCCAATGGCCTATTGAAATGACATTGACCAATAGAGATTCAATGGGGTTTCGTATGTTATTAGGAAGAGAAGCCATGAGCGGAAGAGTTCTGGTTGATCCTGAACAACAATACCTTTTAGGCCAACCTACATCTGACAGCCTTAAAGAGTTATATAAGAATACCGAAAAAGCGAAAACGGGCTTAAGAATTGGTGTTTTAGCAAGCAACCCTGAACTATACAGCAACAAAAGAATCATGGAGGCAGGTGAAATGCGCGGTCACGAAATGCATTTTTTAAACATCAAGGAATGCTACATGAAACTTGATGCGGATACACCAGAAATTCATTATAGAGGCGGGATAATTCTGAACCAATTTGACGCCATTATTCCAAGGATACGACCGAGCATCACCTTTTACGGATGCGCCTTAACTAGACAATTTGAAGCATTAAAAGTATTTTGTTTGAACTCGGCAAGCGCAATTACGCAATCTCGAGACAAATTATATTCACTACAGTTACTCCTAAATAGCGGAATAGGTATTCCAACAACTGGGTTTGCCAATTCACCATTAGATACCAATGATTTAATCAAAATGGTTGGAGGATCGCCGCTGATTGTGAAATTATTGGAGGGAACTCAAGGAAAAGGAGTTGTTTTGGCCGAAACAAAAAAAGCTGCTGAAAGTGTAATCAATGCTTTTAAAAGCGTTAATGCAAATATATTAGTCCAAGAGTTTATCAAAGAAGCGAACGGAAAAGACATTCGTTGTTTTGTAATAGATGGTAAAGTGGTAGCTTCAATACAACGTGAAGCCATGCCTGGTGAGTTTAGAGCCAACATTCATCTTGGCGGAACCGCTTCGGTTATAAATGTGACCATGGAAGAAAAACGCATCGCGATTAAAGCGGCAAAAGCGATGGATTTGAAAGTGGCAGGGGTCGATATCATCCGTTCTTCAAAAGGTCCTTTACTATTGGAGGTTAATTCTTCTCCGGGACTGGAAGGAATCGAAGGAGCGACAAATAAAGATATAGCGGGTGAAATGATTAAGGCCATCGAAAAGAACTTCAAGAATAAAGTAATTCGGCCCCAATCTATATAGCATATTTCTAATTTGACATAAAAAATGAAACCATCCAATTTCAAAAATTCGGATGGTTTTTTTTTATTTTTTGTTTTAAAAAACTAAGCTAATCAATCTTCCTCGATCTGGAAACTGTTTAAGAAAGACACCGTTTTTTCGATATCATAATGCAAAATGCGGTCTTCTCTTATAAAAGGAACCTCTTCTCTGTAGGCCGTTAAAAACATTTCGATAAAATCGCCGGATTGCAAGGGTCTTCTGAATTGAATGGCTTGGGATGCATTCATTAACTCTATTGCCAAAATGCGCTCGATATTATCCATCACTCTCAATGCTTTTGTGGCTCCGTTTGCTCCCATACTTACATGGTCTTCTTGGCCATTGCTCGATACTATACTGTCAATACTTGATGGTGTCGCCAATTGTTTGTTCTGACTTGCAATGCTGGCTGCCGTGTATTGGGGAATCATCAATCCGGAATTCAATCCGGGATTGTCCACCAAAAATGCAGGCAGATTGCGCAATCCTGAAATCAATTGATAGGTCCTTCTCTCTGAAATACTTCCTAATTCAGCCAAAGCAATTGCCATAAAATCCAATGCCAATGCCAAAGGTTGTCCGTGAAAATTACCTCCGGATATAATTTGGTCGCTTTCGATAAATATATTGGGATTGTCCGTAACCGAATTAATTTCTGTCTTGAATACTTTTTTCACGTACTCGAAAGCGTCTTTTGAAGCCCCATGAACTTGGGGGATACAACGAAAAGAATACGGATCTTGCACATGCGTTTTCTCTTGCTCGATGATTTCACTGCCCTCCAAAAATCCTTTAACGCGGCTAGCGGTTACAATTTGCCCTTTGTGAGGTCGGATGAAATGTATCAGTTCATGAAATGGTTCGATGCGACCATCAAATCCTTCCAAAGAGATTGTCGCTATTAGATCAGCCAAATAAGAGAACTTGTTCGCTTTCATTAAAATATGGACTCCATATGCGCTCATGAATTGAGTACCGTTCAACAAAGCCAAACCTTCTTTGGATTTCAATATGATTGGCTCCCAGTCAAAGTGTTTCATTACCACACTTGTATGTACTTTTTTGCCTTCAAAATACACTTCACCCTCACCTAACAACGGCAATGACAGATGCGCCAAAGGAGCTAAATCCCCTGAGGCACCTAACGAACCCTGGGTGTAAATTACAGGCAATATATCATTGTTGTAAAAGGCAACTAGTCGCTCCACCGTTTGCAATTGTATTCCCGAATGTCCGTAGCTCAAAGATTGAATTTTAAGCAACAACATCAATTTTACAATGGCAGTCGGGACTTCTTCACCGGTACCGCAAGAATGCGATTTCACTAAGTTTTCCTGCAGTTTAGATAGGTTCTCGTTTGAGATTTTCACATTGCAAAGCGACCCAAAACCAGTGTTTATACCATAAATAGGCTCCGAATGGGAAGCCATTTTTTTATCTAAAAAATCACGACATTTTTGAATGTTTATTTTGGCCTCATCAGACAATTCCAATAATTTGTGTTGCGAAATAATTTCTTGCACTATTTCGAGAGAAAGCACCTCAGTACTTATATAATGTGTATTGTCCATTTTGCATTGAATTTTGAGTAGCCAAAATTCAATAAATCAATATTAAAAAGCAACATATATTGTCAATAATTTAAAAACTATGTCAAAAAATATTGATTAAATGAACTTGATGCAGAAATCACAAGAATATTCTTCCTTTATGGCAATGCGGTTTCAAAAATATGCCGAACTCCTACATTTTACTGTGTCAAACGGCATTCAAAAATGCAATTAGCCCACATAATAAACGAATACCTTGTTTATCAAGTCGAAACAAGGGCAAATTGGCATCCTAATTTGAAAAAAAAGAATCATAAACACGTTTTTGCAGACTCTGCATTTGAGAAAAAATCCCGATTGTCCCGCCAATAAGCGCATAAAATGAGAAATGCTCAGCGGGAAGCAAATTCTCATTGGATTATTAAAATATTCGCAAAAACAGAGAAAAGTTTTTTTGCTCTTTATAAAAAACTGTATTTTTGGAAAACAATAATGAAAGACAACAGATCTACATATCACTCTTCGATAACAACTCAAATTTGGGTTGAGATTTCTGTTACCGCTACATTTACTGCTACAACGACTACTACCCCTTAGGGGTATACATTTTACATATAATCCTATCGTACTATTTTTCTTTTTTAAGAAAGAAAGTTACTGGATGTATAAATAAGTTGCTTTTTTTTTAAATCAAAACGAACAAAATGAAAATATTAAAATTTGGCGGGACTTCAGTAGCCAATGCCCAAAATATAAAACGTGTCCTAGACATCGTATCCAATAAAGCAAAACAAGACCAATTGATCATAGTAGTTTCAGCGCTCAGCAAAGTTACTGATTTACTGCAATTGGCTTCTGAAAAGGCGGCCTCTAATGATGAAACATATAAAGAGATTGTTGCCGATATAGAGAAAAAACATCTGGACGCTTTAAAAGAATTGATTCCTGTTAGCGAACAGAGCGGTTCGCTAAGCCACATCAAGAGAATCATAAACCATCTGGAGACTTTATTGGATGGTTGTTTTCTTTTGGGTGAATTATCCAATAGAACATCCGACACAATTTTGAGTTTCGGTGAACTACTGTCATCCTACATCATTGCCGAAGCGCTAAAACAAAATTTAGAAAACAGCAGTTATAAAGACAGCCGTGAATTGATTAAAACCAATAATAATTTTGGAAAAGCGGCGGTTAATTTTGAAGTTACAAACCAATTAATCGCTGATTTTATTGGTTCGAATGATTCCCGAGTTGTTGTTATACCAGGTTTTATCGCTTCCTCCCTTGACGGAATCAATACCACTTTGGGTCGGGGCGGATCTGATTATACTGCCGCAATCATGGCTGCCGCGTTAGACGCAACTGATTTGGAAATTTGGACTGACGTGAATGGAATGTATACTGCCAACCCAAAAATCGTAAAACAGGCCCAACCCATTACCTCTATTTCATATCAAGAAGCCATGGAGTTGTCCCATTTTGGCGCCAAAGTTTTATTTCCTCCAACTATTCAGCCGGTATTGAGAAAGAACATTCCTATTCATATCAAAAACACTTTCGAACCAGAGGCAGAAGGAACCTTTATATCAAACAATAGCCTCTCGAATGGTTCTCCCGTAAAAGGAATCAGCCATATCGAACACATCACTTTGATTACGCTTGAAGGACCTGGAATGATTGGTGTTTCGGGCTCTTCAAAAAGACTGTTTGAAGTTTTATCAAATGAGAATATCAATGTTATTTTTATTACCCAAGCTTCCTCTGAACATTCCATTTGTATAGGAATTCTAAATTCAGATGCCCAAGCGGCTGAAGAGGCCATAAATAAAGCGTTTGAAATAGAGATTTTACAGCACAAAATCGATCCTTGCATCGTGGAGAAAAACCTATGCATCATCGCCTTAGTTGGTGAAAACATGAAAAACCACCAAGGACTGAGCGGTAAAATGTTCAGCACTTTAGGAAAAAACAACGTCAATATTCGCGCGATTGCCCAAGGTGCATCCGAAAGAAACATTTCGGCTGTAATCAATGAAAGAGACGTCAAAAAAGCATTGAATACACTTCACGAGCGTTTTTTTGAAGACAATACTAAACAATTGAACCTGTTCGTTATGGGAGTTGGAAATGTTGGCGAAAAATTCATCGACCAAATCAGACAACAAAATAAATTCCTGAAAGACAACTTAAAAATAAACCTGCGAGTTATCGCATTGTCCAATTCCAGAAAAATGCATTTTGATGAAGACGGCATTGATTTAAAAAAATGGGAATCAGCTTTGGAAAAAGGCGAAATTGCAGATAAGGAAGCTTTCATTTCTAATGTAAAAGCGTTCAATTTACGTAACAGTATTTTTGTGGATATCACGGCGAACGAAAGTGTTTCTCAAACTTACGAACATTTTTTACGACAAAATATAGCAGTGGTAACTTGTAATAAAATAGCCTGTTCATCGGCGTTCGATAATTACAAAAACCTTAAAAACTTATCTCGAAAATACAACGCCCCATTCTTGTTTGAAACGAATGTTGGCGCAGGATTACCTATTATTGACACCGTAAAAAATTTAGTTGCATCGGGTGATAAAGTCAATAAAATACAGGCTGTTTTATCAGGAAGTTTGAACTTTATCTTCAATAATTTCGATGAAAACAATTCTTTCCATGATGTGGTAAAAGAAGCCGGAGTACAAGGATTCACGGAACCCGACCCAAAGATTGATTTGAGCGGAATTGACGTCGCCAGAAAGATATTAATCCTGATTCGTGAGAGCGGATACAAAATGGAAATTGAAGAAATAGAAAACGAATCTTTTCTTCCTGCAGCATGTATGGAAACAGCTAATAATGAGGATTTCTTTAAGTCCTTAATTGCACACGCCAGTCATTTCGAAAGCATTTTAGCCGAAGCGAATGAAAAAGATAGCCGATTAAAGTTTGTGGCTCAATTTGAAGACGGAAAAGCGAGCGTCGGTTTGCAGTTCATCCCAAAAGAGCATCCATTTTATAATTTGGAAGGAAAAGACAATATCGTATTGTTCTACACAGACCGTTATGTAGATCAGCCTTTATTGATTAAAGGGGCCGGGGCCGGAGCAGCCGTAACGGCATCGGGTATTTTTGCCGATGTGATCAGAATTGGGAATGTATAAAAATTAGTTTCAAGTTTAATGTTTCAAGTTAGATCGTTGTTGAAGAACACTTTTTTTTAACCTGAAACTTTAAACTTTAAACCTGAAACAAAAATATATGAACGAAATAAAAATATTTTGTCCTGCGACAATCGCTAATCTATCCTGTGGCTTTGATGTCCTTGGCTTGTGTTTGGACAATGTGGGTGACGAAATGATTATTCGGAAATCAGACCAAAAAGGAATTCGCATCACAAAACTTGTGGGTGCCGACCTACCGCTTGAAACCGAAAAAAACGTGGCGGGAGTTGCCGCATTGGCTATGCTTGACGCTTTAAGGTCTGATGCGGGTTTTGATATAGAAATCTACAAAAACATCAAGGCGGGAAGCGGAATCGGCAGCAGCGCGGCCAGTTCAGCGGGTGCCGTTTTTGGCATCAACGAATTGCTGGGAAGACCATTTGAAATTAAAGATTTGGTTCCTTTTGCCATGCAAGGCGAAAAACTGGCTTGCGGAAATGCCCATGCCGATAACGTCGCTCCTGCCCTGTTGGGAGGTTTTACATTGGTGCGCAGTTACAGTCCGCTGGACATAATCAAAATAGAAAGTCCTTCTGAATTGTATGCCACTGTGGTGCATCCACAAATTGAGTTAAAAACATCCGATGCGCGCTCAGTATTGAAGCAAACGGTTTCCCTGAAAAGCGCCATCATGCAATGGGGAAATGTGGGCGGACTGATTGCCGGTCTGTACACCAAAGATTATGATTTAATCGGTCGATCACTGCATGATGAGATCGTGGAGCCTTTGAGAAGCGTATTGATTCCCGGTTTCGATCTGGTCAAACAGACGGCTTTAGAAAACGGAGCGCTTGGTTCTGGGATATCAGGCTCTGGTCCTTCTATTTTTGCTTTAAGCAAAGGAGAGGCAACAGCCAATCAAATTGCCAAAGCCATGAGTGCCATTTATGACAAAATGAATTTGCCGTACGAGATTCACGTTTCAAAAGTGAATCCTGATGGCGTTAGAATAATTAGATAATGAGATGGCTTCGTGCCTCCCAATGAAACAAAAAATGAAATACTACAGTTTAAACCATAACGCCCCAAAAGTTTCTTTTAAAGAAGCGGTAATACAGGGTCTGGCATCCGATAAAGGATTGTATTTTCCGGAAACGATAACGCCTTTGCCGCAAAGTTTTTTTGACACTATCGAAAACCTTAGCAACGAAGAGATTGCATATCAGGCCATTCGTCAATACGTGGGTGACGAAATTCCAGAAGACAAATTGAAAGAAATCATTGCCGAAACGCTTTGTTTTGATTTCCCGCTGGTGGAAGTCGAAGAAGGAATCTATTCCCTTGAATTGTTTCATGGCCCCACGATGGCTTTCAAGGACGTGGGCGCAAGATTCATGTCCCGTTGTTTGGGATATTTCAATAGAGACAAAAAAGATAGTAAAAACACGGTACTTGTCGCTACTTCGGGTGATACTGGCGGTGCCGTTGCAAGCGGTTTTCTTGGCGTAAAGGGAGTCGAGGTGATTATCCTTTATCCGTCGGGCAAAGTGAGCGACATTCAGGAACGACAGTTGACGACGCTGGGACAAAACATCAAGGCTCTTGAAGTGGACGGCGTTTTTGACGATTGCCAGGACATGGTCAAAAAAGCGTTCTTGGATGACAGTTTGAAACACCACAATCTGACTTCGGCGAATTCGATCAATATCGCGCGCTGGTTGCCACAGATGTTCTATTTCTTCTTTGCCTATAAAGCCCTCAAAAAACAGAACAAACCTTTGGTTTTCTCCTGTCCGAGCGGAAACTTCGGGAATATATGTGCGGGTATCATCGCCAAAAAAATGGGACTGCCGGTGGAACATTTTGTTTCCTCCACCAATGTGAACGATACCGTGCCACGATTCTTGGAAAACGGAATTTACGACCCTAAACCATCCAGAGCAACGATTTCGAATGCTATGGATGTGGGAAACCCGAGCAATTTCATCCGCATCCAGGAAATGTACCAAAACGATTTGGAACAGTTCAAAAAAGATTTTTCCTCGTTTACGTTCACCGATGCAGAGACTTTAGCCGCCATGAAAACCATATACAATACGGACGGTTACATCGCGGAACCGCATGGTGCCGTTGGATATCTGGGACTGAAAAAAGAACTCCAAAACCACCCGAATGCTGTTGGCATTTTCCTTGAAACTGCCCACCCAATCAAGTTTTTGGATACTGTCGAACCAGCACTAAACGTAAAACTGCCGATCCCTCCACAAATTGAAAGCGTACTCGGGAAAGATAAAGTGAGTACCAAAATCAAAACCTACGAGCAACTGAAAGCGTTTTTGGGATAAATCTCAAATTGCGTATTATTATATACTAACGACTGGGAGGTAATTTTCGGTCGTTTTTTTATGGATCATCGATTGAAATTCAGAAAATTAATTTTGCGTTCTGACGAGGCAATTTCCGATAGGCTTATTCAAATCATAAAATATTGAAAATTAAAAAGATAAGTTAAAAAATATCCGTTTTAGGCTTTGATTTAGCAAGAAATTTATTTATCTTTATTTAGGCAATCGACCCGAATTTAGCCCCTCCAAATCTTACCTTTTTCTTTCTGGACCTACTTCTAATTTTAAAATTATTAATTTTAAAAACGAAGCATCATGGCAAAAAATTACAGAATGAGAACATTGTTTGTGTTAATCACAGGAATGTTGGTGGCTGCAACGACAGACGCCCAAGGTCAGTCTTTACTGGATCCATCCACGCAACAAAAATTCGTTAGTCCCTTACCTATTCCGTCGGTAATTCAGCCTGTCGTACCCGGTGGAACTTATTATGAAGTGAGCATGACGCAGTTTGAACAGGATTTGGGACTGAAGGACGGCTCCGGTAACCCAATGTATACAACTGTTTGGGGCTACAACGGCAGTTATCCCGGTCCGACATTCGAGGCTAGAAAAAATACTCCCATCACTGTAAAATGGAAAAATGAGTTAGTGGACGGCAACAATCCTCTTGCGCACTTGCTGCCTGTTGACACTTCTATTTTATCCGAAAATTATCCAAATTATGGAGTGCCAGTGGTGACGCACCTTCATGGCGGTCATGTCGAATCTGCCAGCGACGGAAACCCTGAAGCATGGTTCACTCCCGACTTCGGTGAAACCGGGCCATACTGGTCTCAACAGGTATATAATTATTCTAATGACCAGGAAGCAACCACTTTATGGTACCACGACCATGCCTTGGGGATAACGCGATTAAATGTCTATGCCGGGCTTGCCGGTTTTTATTTATTGCGCGAAGAATCTGAAGATAACCTTAACCTGCCATCCGGAAATTATGAAATTCCCATTGTAATACAAGATCGAATGTTTACGGACGATGGACAATTGTTTTATCCTTCGATGCCAGAGGAAGCAGGTCAACCAAACCCAAGTATATTACCCGAAATGTTCGGGGATTTCATTGTTGTAAACGGAAAAACATGGCCAGTATTGAACGTGGAACCAAGGAAATACCGTTTTCGTTTTCTCAATGGCTCTGACTCCCGTTTTTATAAATTATTTTTAGGCAATACCATTCCTTTTATTCAAATTGGTACTGACGGCGGATTGCTAAATGCTCCAGTCACGTTAAATCAGATGTTGCTGGCTCCGGGAGAGCGTAAAGACGTAATCGTCGATTTTTCGGATCCCGCGCTCTTTGGACAAACCTTAATCATGAAAAATAATGCACGTTCGCCTTTTCCGACGGGGGAAACCGTCGATCCCAGGGTTGCGGGACAAATCATGGCATTCAGAGTTAATCTTGCGCTTAACGGAGCGGATAACAGTGTGATTCCTCCTGTTCTCAGGACTACCCCAATTGCGGCATTAGGTACTCCCGATAATACGCGTCAGCTTCTACTGATTGAAAAAGAAGATGAGTTTGAGCGCCTCAAACCACAATTAGGAACCTCAGCACTCGGCGCGTTGGATTTCAATTCCCCCATTACTGAAAATCCAATGCACAATGCGCTAGAAGAATGGCAAGTGATCAACGCTACACCCGACGCGCATCCCGTTCACCTGCATTTGGTGAGTTATCAAATTGTGAGCAGGCAAAAATTCAACGTAGCACGCTACGTTCCCGGCGATCCTTCTTCACTTCAATTACAGGGGCAATCCAAATTCCCAACTGCCGATGAAAGCGGATGGAAAGACACAGCCGTGATGTATCCGGGGGAAGTTACGCGGATTAGGGCACGATTTGACCTCAAGGGTTTGTATGTATGGCATTGTCATATTCTCTCTCATGAGGACCATGATATGATGCGCCCCTTTTATGTGGGAGATATGCCGGCTACACTCCTAGCGGAAAACAGGAACGGGTCATTCAATGCCAATATTGCCCCCAATCCGTTCAGTAACCAAACCACCATCAAGTTAGAAGCTGGAATCAGCGGAAATTACAAGGCAGAAATTTACAATCTCTTTGGGCAGCATATCACCACACTTACTGATGCATATTATGAAAAAGGAATTTATAATTTACCATGGAACGGAACAGGAACAGGAAACAACAAGATTGGAAGCGGAATTTATTTTCTGCTCATACAAGGAGTTGACGGAAATCAAACTTATAAAATGCTGCTGGAGCGTTAATTATAAGGAGAATATTGTAACATTTTTAGATTGCATTATTGCTCCCCGGTTGTGTATGTGTCAATTCGAGTTGACTGCTGCGTTAGAGCATAAAAGAATGAAGTATCGAGAATCCTGAAATAATCTTGGCTTCTCGATACAATTTCAGAAAGCAAGGCCATTGCCATTTAAAATCATTCGAAGTGACGGTTTTTATGGCGTAGTCATGGCGCGGGCAAAACCCACCGTATCTCGATACATTTGAGGAGAAACGTCAGCATTATTTTTGAAGAAACGGCTAAAATAATGCTCGTCCTCATACCCCAATTCGTAAGCGATTTCTTTGACTGCCTTGTTTGTCAGGTACAATTCTCTTTTGGCCTCAATGATAATACGCTCCGAGATCAACTCGGTAAGGGTTTTATTGAAATGCGTCTTGGTGATTTTCGCCAAGGCTTTTGGAGTCAGGTGCAACAAATCGGCGTAATCGCTTGCGGAATGTTTCGTCTTGAAATGAAGTTCGATGTAGTTCTTTAAATTCTGAAGCACGAACGGTTCTTTAGCATCCAAAACCGCTTTTGATTCAGGAACTTCCGACTGAGCTTTTAATCGGGAAGCGGTAATCAGGAAAATCTTCAGATAGGAAATCAGCAGTTCGTATTGTGCCAAAGCCGGATTTTGCATTTCTACCTTTATTTGTTCCAAAACCATATCTAAAGTGTTCTCGGCGGCTTCATCGATCGAAACAAATGGCGGTTCGTAAATGTTATTGAACAAAATACCGTTACAAGCGACCTCGGCTTGGTGCTTGTGAATACAGAAAAAGTCGGGATGAAAATTCAACACAACTCCCTCTATTTTTTCTTGGGTGGACAGCATAAAAGGCTGGTATGGCGCAAAAGCCAACAAAACATTCTCCTGAAAATGATGCTCAGAGAAATCCACTTTTACGGTACCTTTTCCTTTTTTAATCCATATCAGCGAATAGTAATTCAGCCGTTGCAAGTGGTCGAAAGAACTGTTGTCTTCAAAAGTAAAGAGTTTGAAAGCCAGATTCCCGTTTTGGGGATTGACTAAAGTATGGGCATTTTTATCTGTCATAAAAGAGCGTTTTATCTAAACTTTCTGTCTTTTTCGTCAATGGCTAGATCGTTGATGCTGGCAAAACGTTTGCACATCAAACCGTTCTCGTCAAACTCCCAGTTTTCGTTTCCATAGGCCCTAAACCATTGTCCGTCGGCGTTGTGGTATTCGTACTCAAAAAGCACCGCCATTCGGTTTTCGCGAAAACCCCAAAGCTCTTTTTTGAGGGTGTAATTTAACTCTTTTTCCCATTTGCTTTTCAGGAATTCCTTCACCGCTTCCCTGCCGTTGATGAATTCGGTTCTATTGCGCCATACTGTGTCGACGGTGTATGCCAAGGCAATCCGTTCCGGGTCTTTGCTGTTCCAGGCATCCTCGGCCAGTTGCACTTTTTGCAAAGCGGTTTCCATGTTAAACGGCGGAAGGGGCAGTTTCTGTTCCATCAGTTGATTATTAGTGATTACTTTTAATAATAACAAAGTTATCACATAATCACAGAACAATAATGGAGAATGCACGCAAAGCCATGGACAATTTTCTCTTTTTTTAAAATTGTTTTTTTTGGAAATAGATTATCCAGTCAAATATATGGTCACCTCGAAGGAAAAATTGATCCCAATACAAATTGAAAGCATTGTATTAAGAAAATATAAAGTGAATCAAAAATTGAAACCCACGAAAAACTGAAAGATTGCGGCCGAAACGCCGGCGCTAGCGTCCCAGTCGCAAACACAAGAAGAAATGAATGCATTATAAGTTGCAGCTGCCATGATTGGGAAGCTCGCGACCACAATGTGAACCGATAAATCCCAAATTTCCCGACCAATAAGTGCATCAAGCACACTTACAACCTTTTATACTTAAACTTCTGACCGCCAATGGAAGCCTCATACATGAGTCCACCTTTCTCCATGGTGAACACCATCACACCGTCAGTATATTTCACATTAGCCGAAGCGCCTTCGGTCACGGCCACGGCCGAAGCTTGGGCGGCAAACTCGAAGCGGCTGTCTTTGAAACGATCCAGTTCCTTTTTGGACTCGAAAAATATCACCTCACTGTAGGCTTGCCCTCCCGCCTGGAATCCTATACTCAGTTGCGACATCTTTGCCATTCCTATGACCTTACCCCGTTCATAAACGGCACCATTCCCGGCCGCCGCTCCAACGCCAAGCCCTCCCTTGCCTACGTTGGGAAAAATCACATAACCATAAGCCCTATCAAAAAGACCTTTCATGAGCCCGTCTTGTGCAATGAACTCCGCCTTTGCAGTTTGACTGTCAGCGATAATTTTATTCTTTTTGGCTCTCGATTGCCCAAATACTGGTGATATATTTAGTGCACATGCCATCACTATTACCCAAATAATATTTAAATTTTTCATGTCTTTAATATATTAAATTGTTGTGAATTTTCTACTTTCAAAGGTAAGCTTATTTTCTTAAAATAACCACTTATTTAACTGACTATCAATAAAATATGATTTATTTTTAATTACCTTTATTGGATGTTTTTTTAATCAAAATTGGAGAATCCCTCCATAATTTAGAGACAAACAAGATCTGGAACCTAATGCCATTTTGTTATGCTTTTTTCTACCTTTGAAAAACAAAAAACAAAAGCCATTACGCATGATTACAAAAGCAACTTTAGGGGATGTTTCCCAATTAAATAAATTGATCAATTCAGCCTATCGCGGGGAATCCTCGAAAAAAGGATGGACCACAGAAGCGAACATTCTGGAAGGAATCAGAACCACCGAAGAGGAGCTAACGAAAACATTGGAGAATGCGAAAAACACTATTCTTAAATTTACCGAGAACTCACGGATTATAGGTTGCGTTTTGCTAGTGGCGAAGGAACAAGAACTGTATTTAGGCATGCTGACGGTTTCGCCCGAATTGCAAAACAGCGGCGTCGGGAAAAAATTACTGCAGCAGGCCGACATTCATGCCTCTGCATTGGGGTTGACTAGAATCATTATGACGGTAATATCAATCAGGGAAGAATTGATTTCCTGGTACAAACGCCATGGTTATGTTGATACTGGCGCGAGAGAACCATTCCCTGTAAGCGAGGTACACATCCCGATATCAGAAACACCGTTGGAGTTTATGGTACTGGAGAAAAAACTAGGCTAACTATTCCTTCGCGAAAACGAACGGGCTAGCAACAAATACTAAATCGAAATAAAATGGACAATAAAACAGTCGTTGTAAAAGATTTAAAAGAGAAATCAGTCCGTGTATCCAGAGCGTTTTCTGCCCCGCTTGAAAAAGTCTGGCGCGCCTATACCGAAAGCGAATTGCTGGAAAAATGGTGGGCACCACTTCCGTGGAAAGCGGAAACCAAAAGCATGAACTTCGAAGTTGGCGGATATTGGCTATATGCCATGGTAAGCCCTGAAAATGAAAAGCATTGGGGACGCATGGATTACATCGCCATTGCGCCCCTTGAAAGTATTCAAATCAGAGACAGTTTTTGTGATGAGGACGGAAATGTTAACACTGCCCTGCCCGTTTCTACAGGATCGATCGTTTTTACCAAAACTGAGACTGGCACTTTGGTTGTATTCAAGATGGTATATTCCACCGAAAAGGAGGTAGAAACCATTATTGAAATGGGATTTGAACAGGGAATTACTGCCTGTTTTGAGCAATTGGAAACCTTGTTTCAGGGAAATAAAATATAGCGAGCCTATTGAACCTAAAACTTCTGCTGTCATTTGCAGCGCTCGCGTAAGGGATTGCGGCGGCATCCTTTATTTTTTTCCTTTTAAAAAATAAAGATACAGCCAAAAGCCCAACCCCAAAGCGGCAGATTCATGATTCTACAGCGGGGGTTTCTGCTTTGGGGTTACGCCCAAAAAATCATAAAAGCTGTTTATGGATTTATACTGTCTAACAAAGAAGCTAGAATCGCGTTTAAATCCCCAAGCGTTCCAGGATTTGTGATCTGCCCCGTTTCATTCATTTTACTTTTGATGCTTCCAATAGCCACGGCAGTATTTGGGCTCTTGGTAGTACCCAGCGCAGAAAGCGTCAACAACAGAGACGCTAAAGCCTTGTCCCCGCCAGTGTGCAAGGGTGACACGCTGATCGCAGCAACTGCTTTGCCATTCAATTCACCAGAAGAGACAAGCCAATCCAAGGCATTTTTTAACACGCCAGGCACTCCAAAAGCGTATTCGGGAGTGGAGAATATAACGCCATCTGCCGCTTTAATTTGGTTTCTGAAATCAGTAACCGCAGTAATTTCTTGGATTATTTCTGGATTGAAATGGGGCAATTGGTCTAATCCCTCAAGTATATTTACGATGACATTTTCCGGAGCGATTTTGGCCATTTCCCACAAAATATTAGTATTCGCCGATGTCGATTTCAAACTTCCCGAAATAGCAACAATTCTAGTGATTTGTTTCATGTTACCTATTTGTTTCAAAAGTAAAAAAGTAAAAACTAATAGCTGCTGCTTAGTTTTTACTTTTTTGAATGCGTTTCTTATTTTATAAAATTCTTCCGTAAGGCCTAAAAGAATAAATGCGACTTATATTTACAAAGCGGGAGCTATAGGGAAATCGACAGGCACCTGAGTCAAATTATGCAAAAAATTCATCGCTGTTTTGTCGCTCACTTGGAGAATCAAATCCACCAAATTTTCGTTGGTATAGCCTTGAGCGAAAAAAGCATCCACTGATTCTGTACTAGCATTTCCTTTGTTTGCAGTGATTTCTGCCGAAAGTTGCACCAACGAATTCAGTTTGCTATCATTACTTTTTCCTTTGCGGATATCCAATAATTGATCTTCAGAGAAGCCGTTCATTTTACCCAAAACAAGATGTGCACTTTGGCAATAGACACAACCATTTACTTGGCTTACGATTAAGTTTACCGCTTCTTTTTCTTTGTTATTCAAAGAGGTTTTTGCGTTTTGATACGCCAAAAAACGAGATAAACCGTTATCGGAATGGGCAATCGTGGCATACAAATTAGGAACAAATCCTAAAGCTTTTTGTAAATTGTCGAAAATGTCTTGGTTTGCCGGCGCTACTTGTTCTCTTGTTGGAACTGTGAATGTTGTCATTTTATTTTTGTTTAAATTGGTTGTCGATATTGACTTAGCAAAGATGCGACAGCACCGAACAGTATAAAATGGACAATAAACTCCAGTTGATGGACGATTTTACTCGGTATAATTATTTAGAGGACCAACTCCTCAAACAGGCGTTTGGCTGTTTTATCCAAATCGTCACACAATCCTGGATGCGGTCTTGAGGTTTGGATTACGGAGCTGCGAAGAGCCGTTAGCCAACGGAAGCGTGAAGGAATGTCCATCAGCCCAATGGGTCCGCCATCTTTGGCGCCGTGGGCCACTTTCTCGAATGCGGATAAATTCATTTGTATTTGCTCCACATCCGCTTCTTCGGATAGGGACAGCACTTTGTCGACGTCAAGGGAATGGATCACCTTTATAAATTTGGCTTTTTTGCAAAAAAGAACAATCCCTACGTTGAGGAATTCTTCGCGTTCTACCCTAGGCACAACGCGAATTACGGCATACTCATATAAGTTTTTCTCTTGCATTTTGGGCTTCCTTAATAAAGATTTCTGAATGATTTAATCGGGTTAGTAGGAACTGCAAGTATACGTTTCGCAATTCTGCTGGGCTGTCTTCCACCTCTTCCCACTGCAACCAATCCTCTGGGATTAGGTTTACGATTGATTCCAATACTTCGGGAGTCAACAGCTTTTTGAAAGCGGTATCCGTTTCAGACAATACTGCCGCTTGCGGCAACAATACGTGGTCCTTGATCAAAGCAAAAGGGCTTCGGGCATGTTTTTCCCAATTGGTCCAAGAGTGATGGAAATACAAACTTGCGCCATGATCAATGAGCCACAATTCCTTGCGCCAAATCAACATATTGGTGTTTCTGAAGGTACGGTCAACATTAGTGATATACGCATCCAGCCATACAATTTGCGATGCTAGAGCGGAATCGACAATAGTGACAACAGGATCAAAATTAATCGCGCCAGAAAGAAAATGTAAAGCCAGATTCATCCCTTGACTTCCCTGAAGTAAATCCTGAATTTCCTCATCAGCTTCTGTCCTTCCAAAAGCCTCATCGAGATTGGCAAAAACCAACTCTGGCATTTTCATGCCTAAGGCGCGGGCGATTTCACCACCAATTAACTCGGCGATTAAGGCTTTGACACCGTGACCAGCACCTTTGAATTTAAGCACGTATTTGAAATCATCGTCGGCTTCCGCCAGAGCTGGCAGGGAGCCGCCTTCACGTAAAGGAGAGATGTACCGCGTTACATTTACGGTTCGAAGATTGAAGTTGGTTATCATATTCGGAATTTACTGAAGTACAAACTTACAAATAAGTAAGCTGAAATTAGTGATTGTTTGGTCTT
>NZ_DATBVQ010000059.1:0-24510 GCF_036515215.1 Flavobacterium sp. | reverse complement strand
GTTCACTATACGCATTACGGACGTTTATGTCCAATTGAAACTCCTGAGGGACCAAACATTGGTTTGATTTCATCTCTTGGTGTTTATGCGAAAGTAAACGGAATGGGTTTCATCGAAACACCTTACCGTAAAGTAACCAATGGAACTGTAGATTTAGTTTCTACTCCAGTTTACTTAAGCGCAGAAGAAGAAGAAGGAATGATGATTGCTCAGGCAAACATTCAAATGGATGCTACTGGAAAAATTACTGCCGAAGACGTAATTGCACGTCAAGAAGGTGATTTCCCGGTAATTGAACCAACAAGAGTAGATTATACCGATGTTGCGCCAAACCAAATTGCTTCTATCTCAGCTTCTTTGATTCCTTTCTTAGAACATGATGATGCGAATAGAGCCTTGATGGGATCTAACATGATGCGTCAGGCCGTACCATTAATTCGTCCTGAAGCTCCAATTGTTGGAACTGGTTTAGAGCGTCAAGTTGCTTCTGATTCTAGAGTTTTAATTAACGCTGAAGGAGATGGAGTTATTGAATATGTAGATGCAAATATCATCACTATCAAATACGATCGTTCTGAAGAAGAAAGGATGGTAAGTTTTGATTCTGATGAGAAAACATACAATCTAATTAAATTTAGAAAAACCAATCAAGGGACAAGTATCAACCTTAAACCTATCGTAAGAAGAGGGGATAGAGTGGTTCTTGGACAAGTATTATCAGAAGGTTATGCAACCCAAAATGGTGAATTAGCTTTAGGTCGTAACTTAAAAGTGGCGTTTATGCCATGGAAAGGATACAACTTTGAGGATGCGATTGTAATTTCTGAAAAAGTAGTTCGTGACGATATATTTACGTCTATTCACGTTGATGATTATTCATTAGAAGTGAGAGATACTAAACTAGGTAACGAAGAATTGACTAACGATATACCAAACGTTTCTGAAGAAGCTACTAAAGATTTGGATGAAAATGGTATGATTAGAATTGGAGCCGAGGTTAAACCTGGTGACATTTTGATCGGAAAAATTACTCCAAAAGGAGAATCAGATCCTACTCCTGAAGAGAAATTGCTTCGTGCAATCTTCGGGGATAAAGCAGGTGATGTAAAAGATGCTTCATTGAAAGCGTCTCCTTCTTTACATGGTGTAGTTCTAGACAAAAAATTGTTCGCAAGAGCAGTAAAAGATAAACGCAAACGTACGCAAGATAAAGATGCTTTAGGCGCTTTAGAAATGGAATTCGAAGTTAAATTTGTTGAATTGAAAGACAAATTAATTGAGAAACTTTTCTTAATCGTTAACGGTAAAACATCTCAAGGTGTAATGAATGATTTGGGTGAAGAAGTTTTACCAAAAGGTAAAAAATACACTCAGAAAATGCTTAACGCTGTTGAAGATTTTGCTCACTTAAGTAAAGGTCAATGGGTTGCTGATGATGCAACCAATAAAATGGTTAATGATTTAATTCATAACTATAAAATTAAATTGAACGATTTACAAGGTGCATTGCGTAGAGAGAAATTCACGATTACTGTAGGTGATGAATTGCCTGCTGGAATTTTGAAATTAGCTAAAGTATATATTGCCAAGAAACGTAAGTTGAAAGTTGGGGATAAAATGGCGGGACGTCACGGTAACAAAGGTATTGTTGCAAGAATCGTTCGTCATGAAGATATGCCTTTCCTTGAAGACGGAACGCCAGTTGATATCGTGTTAAATCCATTAGGGGTACCTTCACGTATGAACATCGGTCAAATTTATGAGACGGTATTAGGTTGGGCTGGACAAAACTTGGGTAGAAAATTTGCTACTCCAATTTTCGATGGTGCTTCTCTTGACCAAATCAACGAATTGACTGACGAAGCTGGAATACCACGCTTTGGACATACACACCTTTACGATGGTGGAACTGGAGAGCGTTTCCATCAAGCAGCGACTGTTGGAGTTATCTATATGTTGAAATTAGGACATATGGTTGATGACAAGATGCACGCACGTTCAATCGGACCGTACTCATTGATTACGCAACAACCACTTGGTGGTAAAGCGCAATTTGGTGGACAACGTTTTGGAGAGATCGAAGTTTGGGCACTTGAGGCTTATGGAGCATCAAGTACACTTAGAGAAATCTTGACAGTTAAGTCTGATGACGTTATCGGTAGAGCTAAAACTTACGAAGCAATCGTAAAAGGAGAGTCTATGCCAGAACCAGGATTACCTGAATCATTCAATGTATTGATGCATGAATTGAAAGGTCTTGGATTAGACATTAGATTAGAAGAATAAAAATAGTTTGTAGTTGTCAGTCCCGATTTTTATCGGGGCTGATTACTCATTTTTAAGAGTTTTTAAGATTTATACCCGTAACCCGTTCCGATTTTTTATGTAAACCAGTAGGTTTTGTAAATAGCACTTTAATACATTATTAAAGTTTAGAGAAGTAACCCGAGGAAGTGGCTTAGGGATTTTACCAGTTTTTTTGAGCGATTCGCTCGATAGATATGGGAAGATCGTAAGTCTAAAACCAATTTTCAATTGCTAATAAATCAATAGTAAAAACTATGATGAATAATAGAAATAATAAAGATAAGAATCCTGTAAAAAGGTTCAATAAAATTTCGATAGGACTAGCTTCTCCTGAATCTATCTTGAAAGAATCAAGAGGTGAAGTTTTGAAGCCAGAAACTATCAACTACAGAACACACAAACCAGAACGTGATGGTCTTTTCTGCGAAAGAATTTTCGGACCAGTTAAAGATTTTGAATGTGCTTGTGGTAAATACAAAAGAATCCGTTACAAAGGAATCATTTGTGACCGTTGTGGTGTTGAAGTTACTGAGAAAAAAGTACGTAGAGATAGAGTAGGTCACATCAACCTTGTTGTGCCAATTGCTCATATCTGGTATTTCCGTTCTCTTCCTAACAAAATTGGTTACATACTTGGTCTTCCATCTAAGAAATTAGATATGATCATCTACTACGAAAGATACGTAGTGATCCAGGCTGGTATCGCCAAAAATGGTGAAGGTGAATCAGTACAAAGATTAGATTTCTTAACCGAAGAAGAATATTTGAATATCTTAGATACTCTTCCTGCGGACAATCAATATCTTGACGATTTTGATCCTAATAAATTCGTTGCCAAAATGGGAGCAGAATGTATTATGGATTTATTGGCAAGAATAGATCTTGACGAATTGTCTTATGAATTGAGACATAAAGCAAACAATGAAACGTCTAAACAACGTAAGACTGAAGCATTAAAAAGATTACAAGTTGTTGAATCTTTCCGTGAGTCTAACTTGAACCGTGAGAATCGCCCTGAATGGATGATTATGAAAGTGGTACCAGTTATACCGCCGGAATTGCGTCCTCTTGTGCCTCTTGATGGTGGTCGTTTTGCGACTTCAGATTTAAATGACTTATACCGTCGTGTAATCATTCGTAATAACCGTTTGAAAAGATTAATGGAGATCAAAGCTCCAGAAGTTATCTTGAGAAACGAAAAACGTATGTTGCAAGAATCGGTGGATTCATTATTTGACAATACACGTAAGGCTTCTGCAGTAAAAACAGAATCAAACAGACCATTAAAATCATTATCTGATTCCCTTAAAGGTAAGCAAGGACGTTTCCGTCAAAACTTACTTGGAAAACGTGTGGATTATTCCGCTCGTTCGGTAATTGTTGTTGGACCTGAATTGAAATTGTTCGAATGCGGTATCCCTAAAGATATGGCGGCTGAACTTTACAAACCTTTCGTTATCCGTAAATTGATAGAAAGAGGAATTGTAAAAACGGTTAAATCAGCCAAAAAAATAATAGACAAAAAAGAGCCTGTAGTTTGGGACATCCTTGAAAATGTAATTAAGGGACATCCTATATTGCTGAATCGTGCTCCTACTTTGCACAGATTAGGTATCCAAGCATTCCAACCAAAATTAATTGAAGGAAAAGCAATCCAATTGCACCCTTTAGTTTGTACTGCATTTAATGCGGATTTTGATGGGGATCAAATGGCGGTACATTTACCGTTAGGACCAGAAGCTATTCTTGAAGCACAATTGTTAATGTTGGCTTCTCATAACATTCTGAATCCTGCAAATGGTGCGCCAATCACGGTACCTTCTCAAGATATGGTTTTAGGTCTATATTATATGACCAAAGAACGTTTGTCTACTCCTGAACATAAAATTTTAGGTGAAGGAATCACTTTCTACTCTGCTGAAGAAGTAAATATTGCTTTGAATGAGGGAAGATTAGAATTGAATGCTCGTGTGAGAATAAGAGCAAAAGATTTTAATGAAGCTGGAGAATTGGTTTACAAAATTATTCAAACAACCGCTGGGCGTGTTATTTTTAATGAAGTAGTGCCAGAAGCGGCAGGTTATATCAATGATGTATTAACTAAGAAAAACCTTAGAGATATTATTGGTCACGTATTAAACGCGACTAGTGTACCTGAAACGGCTGCCTTCTTGGATAACATGAAAGATATGGGGTACAAATTTGCCTTTAGAGGTGGATTGTCATTCTCATTGGGTGATATTAGAATTCCAGAACAAAAACCAAAATTAATTGCAGATGCTAGAGAGCAAGTTGAAGGTATCTCTGCTAATTATAACATGGGTCTTATTACAAATAATGAACGTTACAACCAAGTTATTGATGTATGGACTTCTGCAAATGCTCAGCTTACTGAATTAGCAATGAAAAACATTAGAGAAGACCAACAAGGTTTCAACTCGGTGTATATGATGCTTGATTCTGGAGCGAGGGGTTCCAAAGAACAAATTCGTCAGTTAACCGGTATGCGTGGTTTGATGGCTAAGCCTAAAAAATCGACTGCTGGTGGTGGTGAAATTATTGAAAACCCGATTCTTTCTAACTTTAAGGAAGGTCTTTCTATCCTTGAGTACTTTATCTCTACTCACGGTGCGCGTAAAGGTCTTGCGGATACTGCCTTGAAAACGGCTGATGCAGGATATTTAACAAGAAGGCTGCATGATGTTTCTCAAGATGTTATTGTTAACATTGAAGATTGTGGAACATTAAGAGGTGTTGAAGTTTCAGCATTGAAAAAGAATGAAGAAATTGTTGAATCATTAGGAGAAAGAATTTTAGGACGTGTTGCATTGCAAGACGTAATCAATCCTTTAACTAATGAAGTGTTGATCCAATCTGGGCAACAAATCACTGAGGCAATAATGAAACAAATCGAAGCTTCTCCTATCGAGAAAGTGGAAGTTCGTTCACCATTGACTTGTGAAGCGTTGAAAGGTATTTGTGCTAAATGTTACGGTAGAAACTTAGCTACAGGTAAAATGACACAAAGAGGTGAAGCAGTTGGTGTAATTGCAGCACAATCTATTGGAGAGCCAGGTACACAGTTGACACTACGTACTTTCCACGTTGGAGGGGTTGCGGGTGGAATCTCTGAGGAGTCTAGCATCGTTACTAAATTTAACGGTAAACTAGAAATCGAAGATTTAAAAACTGTTAAAGGAGAAGATAACGACGGAAACGCAGTTGATATCGTTGTTTCTCGTTCAACTGAATTAAAATTAGTTGATGCTAAAACAGGCATTGTATTAAATACGCACAACATTCCTTACGGTTCAAGTATTTTTGTAAAAGACGGTCAGTCTGTTTCAAAAGGAGATGTGATCTGTAAATGGGATCCATATAATGGAGTTATTGTTTCTGAGTTTACTGGAAAAATTGCTTACGAAGAATTAGAGCAAGGTCAATCTTACATGGTTGAAATTGATGAGCAAACCGGTTTCCAAGAAAAAGTAATTTCTGAGTCTAGAGCCAAAAAATTAATTCCAACATTATTGGTTTACGGTAAAGACAATGAATTGATTCGTTCTTACAACTTACCAGTTGGAGCCCACTTGATGGTAGAAAATGGTGAGAAAATTAAAGCAGGTAAAGTATTGGTTAAAATTCCACGTCGTTCTTCTAAATCAGGAGATATCACTGGAGGTCTACCAAGAATTACCGAACTTTTAGAAGCTCGTAATCCTTCAAACCCAGCTGTGGTTTCAGAAATCGATGGTGTTGTTTCTTTTGGAAAAATCAAAAGAGGTAACCGTGAGATTATAATTGAATCCAAATTTGGTGAGGTTAAGAAATACTTAGTTAAACTTTCAAGTCAAATTCTTGTTCAAGAGAATGACTTCGTTAGAGCTGGTGTTCCTTTGTCTGATGGGGCAATCACTCCGGAAGACATCTTAAGAATTAAAGGGCCTGCTGCTGTTCAACAGTATTTGGTTAATGAAATTCAAGAAGTATACCGTTTGCAAGGGGTAAAAATTAACGACAAGCACTTTGAAGTAGTAATACGTCAAATGATGCGTAAAGTTAGAGTGCAAGATCCAGGGGATACATTATTCCTAGAAGATCAATTGATTCATACCAAAGACTTTATCTACCAAAATGATAAATTATACGGAATGAAAGTAATTGAAGATGCTGGAGATTCTGCTAACTTAAAAGAAGGTCAAATTATCTCGCCTCGTGAGTTGCGTGATGAAAATTCTCTTTTGAAACGTACCGATAAAAATATCGTTGTGGCTCGTGATGTTATCACTGCAACTGGAACTCCTGTTTTACAAGGAATTACAAGAGCATCGCTTCAAACGAAATCATTTATTTCGGCTGCTTCTTTCCAAGAGACTACTAAAGTGTTAAATGAAGCTGCTGTTGCAGGTAAAATTGACTACTTAGAAGGATTGAAAGAAAATGTAATTGTAGGTCACAGAATTCCTGCCGGTACTGGTATGAGAGAATATGATCACACGATTGTAGGTTCAAAAGAAGACTATAATGATATGATGGCAAATAAAGAGGAATATATTTATTAAGACATGAGTAATTCTAAACAACAACAAGAGCAAATTAATATCGAACTGGACGAGAAAACGGCTGAAGGGATTTATTCCAATCTAGCCATAATCAACCATTCATCATCTGAATTTGTTTTAGATTTTGTAAGTATCATGCCTGGTATTCCAAAGGCCAAAGTAAAATCAAGAATTGTCTTGACACCGCAGCACGCCAAAAGATTGTTAAAGGCAATTGGAGAAAACATTCACCGTTTTGAACTCGCTCATGGCGAAATTAAAGACACAGAACAACCTCCAATTCCACTTAACTTTGGTCCCGCGGGACAAGCATAATTATACAGAAAAGGCTCCAGAAATGGAGCCTTTTTTTATGCGCGTAATTTTGATCTGTTGGGTCAAGATTCCACTCATTTTTGCTACAGTGTAGCGTATTTTTTCGCTTTTTCGTTCTGATCAATTTTTATTCAAATCCTTTTATGTCGTTGTTTTTCATTGCGTTTTTTTAGTAGCGAATGAGTTTAATGGTGGCTCTAAGGTGTTATTTTACCGTTTAACAGATAATTATGGTCTTTCGTCGGAAAGATTTTACGGTGGCGTATTATTGATTTACGTTTGCGGCAGATTAGATGACACTTAGTGGTCATTGAATAACAAATTCATTTATGAACGATTTTTCAAATAAAGACAACGCACTAAAAAACATGACTGTTTTACTTATGTTTGTTTTTATATTTCTTTCAAATGTTTCCGTTTTTGGTCAGGAGACCAAGAAAGAAAGCGTTATCTCAAATACGAAAGAAATCGTCAGTGATGCAAAAGAAGAAAGCACTTCAACTTCTAATATGGATTTCGTTCTTTGGTTCATGGGCTCAAAACAAGATCCAAATAGCACAATTTCAACTGAAGGCATCAACACAAAGAAAAAAATAATGACATCAGGATTGGCGCCCAACCGTTTGCTGATCAAAGCTTTTTTAAAGAAAGCTGTTAATTTCGAAAGTTCACTAGCTTAAACAGAAAAAGATTACTCCCTTATAGATATAAAAAAAAACGCTAATTTGTAAATTAGCGTTTTTTTGTGCGATATATTTTCTTTCTATTTAATCAAACTCAGATGTAAAAAATAGTTTCACACTCGGGTACTTATTTTGTGTCATTTGAATGGTGAAATCCGAATCGGCAAGAAATACCAATTGGCCATATTTATCGTGAGCCAAGAACTTCTGTTTGATTCTTCTGAATTCTTTGAACTCATTGTTTTTAGCATCATCGGGTTTTACCCAACAAGCTTTATGAACAGGGAAGTTCTCATAGGTACATTTAGCGCCGTATTCGTGCTCTAAACGGTATTGGATTACTTCATACTGAAGCGCGCCAACTGTTCCAATGATTTTTCTGTTGTTCATTTCCAGTGTAAATAACTGGGCGACACCCTCATCCATCAACTGGTCAATACCTTTGTCAAGCTGTTTGGCTTTCATCGGATCGGCGTTGTTGATGTATCTAAAATGCTCTGGGGAGAAACTTGGGATACCTTTGAAGCTCATGATTTCCCCTTCAGTCAAGGTGTCTCCAATTTTAAAGTTTCCCGTATCGTGAAGTCCTACTATGTCCCCAGGATAAGAAATGTCAACTATTTCTTTTTTCTCGGCAAAAAAGGCGTTCGGGCTTGAAAATTTTAAATTCTTTTTTTGACGTACATGATAGTATGGTTTATTTCTTTCAAAAGTTCCCGATACAATTTTTATAAATGCCAATCTGTCTCTGTGTTTAGGGTCCATATTGGCATGGATCTTAAACACGAACCCTGACATTTTCTCTTCTTTAGGATCGACTAATCTGGTTTCGGACTCTTTTGCTCTTGGCGATGGCGCTATGGCGACAAAGCAATCCAATAGTTCCCGTACACCAAAATTATTTAATGCCGAACCAAAAAACACGGGTTGTAGCTTCCCGTCCAGATAATCCTGGCGATCAAATTTAGGATAAACTTCATCGATCAATTCTAGTTCTTCCCTTAGTGTGTCGGCTGGTTTTTGACCAATTATTTTTTCCAGTTCGGGATTTTGCACATCGGAAAAAGCGATGGTTTCTTCGATGTTCTTGCGGTTGTCGCCACTAAATAAATTTATGTTTTTCTCCCATAAATTATAAATCCCCTGAAAGTCGTAACCCATCCCTATTGGGAAACTAAGTGGCGTAACAGTTAGTCCCAGTTTTTGCTCGACTTCGTCCATTAAGTCAAACGCGTCTTTTCCTTCACGATCCATTTTATTGATGAAAATGATGATGGGAATTTTTCGCATTCTACATACGGCGACTAATTTCTCCGTTTGTTCCTCGACTCCTTTGGCAACATCAATCACCACAATGACGCTGTCGACAGCAGTCAAAGTTCTAAAGGTGTCTTCTGCAAAATCCTTGTGCCCTGGGGTATCAAGAATATTTATTTTTTTTTCTTTGTAATTAAAAGCTAAAACGGAGGTGGAAACAGAAATCCCCCTCTGACGTTCAATTTCCATGAAATCACTAGTTGCTCCTTTTTTGATTTTGTTGTTTTTTACAGCACCCGCTTCTTGAATCGCCCCACCAAAAAGGAGGAGTTTTTCTGTAAGTGTTGTTTTACCTGCATCGGGATGCGAGATAATTCCGAAAGTTCTTCTTCGTTGTATTTCTTTTAAAAAGCTCATGTATCGTATAAATAGTCTGCAAAAGTACTACTTATAAATGCAATAAAAAAAAATGAGGCTGTCTTTTAGGACAGCCTCATTTATATCGAAATCTAAACTCTTTACATGTTAATTGACCAAACTGAATAACTGTTTGGAGGACTTTGGATTTTTACCCATTTGTCTCCTTGGGTTGTTGGTAACCAATTAGAATTACCTGTAAAATCCTTGATTTGAGCATTGGTCCAGTTGGTAGGTACCCATCTTTCTAACCATGAGGAAGAATTGTTTATGTAAACAACTAATCCTGGGTTTCCGTTATAGCCGTTTCTTCGGGCAATGTACTCGTCGTTATCGGCATATAAAATTGATGTCGTTCCGGTTGCTTTATTGTTGTGTATCCAAATAAGGTTGTCCATCTTTGCCTTGTTCAGCCATTCTTCATAATCCCTGTAAAAGATAGTTGGGTATCCTTCGTGCGTAAGAATGTAAGCATAAGCCAATTCTTTTTTCCAAATTTCATCGGTGTCATGATTAGTTACGAAAGTAACCGCTTTGTACGGGTTTCTTTTCCACATCATATCATCGTTCAACAGATTAAGGTTATTCCCGTCAAAAGCGTCATTCATTTTATAATAGCAGGCGAAATCAAATACGGAACTGTTGGCGTTGTTGGCCCACCATTCCAAAGTGTTTACGTTTGAATCCCAATACTCTCCCACGGAGAAGCCACCTACGTTTGCATTCCAGTCTTTGACAACCCATGGTCCAAAACCTTTTACGTAGTCAAATCTCCAACCGTCAAATTTCATTGTGTTTTTATAGTACTTACCCACGCCATCAGTGCGCAACCAAAGCCAATTCTGCACGTTAGGGGTCACATGCGCGAGGTCCGGAAAACCTCCAAAAGCGCCTTCGTCATTGTTTCCGTATGCATTTTTGTAAAAATCGGCACTTGTTCTTGGGAATTTTCCTGAAGCAACGCCAGTAAAATTAGTGTAGGTTTGCGTTCCTGTATAAGGGTTGTTTTCTAGCTGTCCTCCGCTATTGTGATTGAGTACCATATCAGCATATACTTGCATATTTTCAGTATGTGCTTTGGTAATCAGGCTTACCAACTCGGTTTTGGAACCAAAACGAGTCTCTATAGTGCCGTTTTGATTATAGTTTCCAAAATCGAAATAATCGGTAGGGTCATAGCCCATGGAGAAAGGGCCATTTTGCGCTTTGGAAACTGGCGGCAACCAGATGGAGCCTATACCGGCATTGGACCATGCGGTGACTTTTGTACCTAATGTATTCCACCAGTTTCCACCCGAAGGGACATCCCAGTAAAAAGCTTGCATCATTACGCCTCCCCCTGGATTTGAGACATACTTTCCTGTTGCTGAAGTTGTTGTTCCCGTGCTGAATGGGTGTCCATCATGGTGAGTTACATCTACCACTTTGAATTGTGATGCTGCAGCAGCAGAATCGGTTACTATATCCTCGTTTGAGTTGCATGAGTAGAAGCCCAGCGCCAAAGCTGCTAAGGCGTAAATCTTAAAATTTGGTTTTTTCATGAAATGGTTGATTTAGGTTAATTAATGTTTTTGGATATTAGTGGTATTTATATTTTATTCGATTTGAATAGCAGTGTGATTGTTGATTATATCGGTAGGATAATCACGATTTAATTGCGACATGCATTTTAAATAAGCAATTATTTTGCGAATAGTTCTTTTACGGCATTGCTAATGTATATAAATTTCCGGGTGAAACACTTTGCGAATTCTAAATTCAAGAGCGAAAACGTTGTAGTGTTGACAACTTTTAATGCATTTTGTTAAAAATGAGTCGTTTGCTCATTGTTTCTTTTAAATTAGTGATATTTGGTAATCTTATTGTTAGGGTAAAAAACAAGTTGTGTTTGGGCTTAAAATCGAATTCATAAAGAGGAAAATGTAGAATTGATCAGAGCAGATCAGTTTAAAGGGTTAATTCGGTTTTTGTACTTGCAAAGTCACGAGTAAGAAGTTGTTATCTAAAGGAACTGTCAGGTGAAATCATCAAAATGGAAGATTTAGTAAAAGCGCTTATAATTTTTTGTTAATAGTACTAGGGAAACTTGTATTATGTATTTGAATTGTTATTTTTGTTCGCTTTAACACTCAGGAAAGTTTGTAGGAACATTTTTATTTCTTGACGCTTATGACGTATATTTGGCCAGATTCATTAGGGCTGTGTAAACGAAATCTTTGCAGCGTAGAAAAGGATGCTTACAATAAAATATAAATATCAAATAATGCCATTAAAAACAATACAAATGAAGTCCATTAATAGTAGAATTGCACTAGTTTTTTTTCTTGTACTTTTTTCAGGTACGATCACCAGAGCGCAAGAAATCATTAAAGACAGTGTGGTTGCTCCTGTTAAAAAAATCCAATCTAATCAAAGACAGAAAATAGACGGCATCATTGCCACTGTAGGGGATTACATCATTTTAGATTCAGATATTGACAAATCATACTTAGAGATTTCAAGTCAGGGTGGTTCAGTAAAGGATATCACAAGATGCCAAATGCTAGGGAAATTATTGGAAGATAAATTATATGCGCATCAAGCCATCCAGGACAGTGTAAAAGTTACAGATGCTGAGATAAAAGGCGTGATGGAAGATAAAATAAACTCTATGGTAGGCCAAATTGGTTCTATGGATAAAGTAGTGAAGTATTACAATAAAAGTTCAGAAGAGGAATTCAGAAGCTATTTCTTTGACATTTTGAAAGAACAGAGATTGATTTCAGAAATGCAAAAAAAGATTATAGGCGAAGTGGAAATTACGCCTGAAGAAGTTCGTAATTTTTTCAAAACGATACCAAAAGAAGAATTACCTGTTTTCGGGGCAGAAATGGAAGTGGCGCAGATTGTTGTGACACCTAAAGTATCTGATGAAGAGAAGCGAAAAGTGATTGATAAATTGAACCAGTTCAAGAAAGAGATTGAAGAAGGTTCCAGTTTTGCAACTAAAGCGGTTTTGTATTCTCAAGATCCGGGTTCAAGATCAAATGGTGGTTATTACAAAATGAATAGAAAAACACCGTTTGTAAAAGTATTTAAAGATGTCGCTTTTAGCCTTGCTGAAGGTGAGATTTCTGCACCTTTCGAGACTGATTTTGGATTCCACATCATATATGTTGAAAAAATTAAAGGACAAGAGTTAGAATTGCGTCATATATTATTGACACCTACAGTAACGGAAGAAGCGTTGAACGAAGCCAAAGAAAAAATCACTTTACTCAGAAAAAGAATCGAGGATAAAGAATTAACTTTTGCAGAGGCGGCAAGAAAATTTTCTGATGAGAAAGAAACCAAAACAAATGGAGGAGCTTTAATTAATCCCCAAACACAAGATACCCGTTTTGAACTGACAAAAATGGACCCTTCCCTTTACGGTCAGGTATCTAATTTAAAAGATGATGAAGTTTCCCAACCTATTATTGATATTGATGAACAAGGAAGAAAAAGCTATAAGCTAATTACCGTTACTAATAGGATAAACGAGCACACCGCCAACTATGCAACTGATTATATAAAAATCAAGCAATTGGCGCTAAAGGAAAAACAGTTTAGGGTGATAGGAAAATGGTTTGACGAAAAAATAAATGAAACCTACATTAAAATCCTAGGGGAATATAGAGACTGTGAGTTTACCAATAATTGGTTAAAAAAATAATTTCTGTTAAATAAATAAAAAGAGTTAGCTTTATGATTTCATAGGGTTAACTCTTTTTTAATTTAAAATACTTTTTAAAATGTCTGACGTAGCTGCAATACATAATTTGGTTAAAAAGCGAAATGAGCTGAAAAGCGAAATTGCTAAAATTATCGTGGGTCAGGATGCCGTGGTAGATCAGATATTACTTTGTATTTTTTCTGGAGGTCACGCACTTTTGGTTGGAGTTCCAGGACTGGCCAAAACTTTAATGGTAAATACGCTGGCGCAAGCTTTGGGTCTTAATTTCAAAAGAATCCAGTTTACTCCTGATCTAATGCCTTCCGACATATTAGGGAGCGAAATATTAGATGAAAACCGTCAATTCAAGTTCTTGAAAGGGCCTGTTTTTTCGAACATAATCCTGGCGGATGAAATCAACAGGACGCCGCCAAAAACGCAAGCGGCATTATTAGAAGCCATGCAGGAGCGTTCAGTCACGATTGCCGGGGAAAACTACAAGTTGGACTTGCCTTATTTTGTTTTGGCAACCCAAAATCCCATAGAACAGGAAGGTACTTACCCATTGCCGGAAGCGCAACTGGACCGTTTTATGTTTGCCATCAAACTCGAATATCCTTCTTTTGCAGAGGAAGTTCAGGTGGTAAAACGAACCACTTCGGATATAGTCAATACGATCAACCCATTGTTTACTTCACAAGAAATTATCGATTTCCAATTCTTGATCCGCCGGATTCCAGTAGCGGACAATGTCATTGAATATGCGGTGACCTTGGTTAGTAGAACACGTCCAGACAACGGACTTTCTAATGATTATGTAAAAAGTTATCTGGATTGGGGAGCTGGACCTAGAGCATCGCAAAACCTAATTTTGGCTGCCAAAGCGCACGCGGCTTTCAATGGGAAATTTTCTCCTGACATCGAAGATGTAAAAGCTGTGGCAACAGGAATTTTGCGCCACAGGATTATCAAAAACTACAAGGCGGATGCCGAAGGAATAACCGAAGAAATGATTATTTCAAAGTTGCTTTAAAGTGATTTTTATTAGTTGTTTTAGACTTGGATTCGGAATGAACTACAACGTTTTCTCTTTGGATGAAATTTCTGCATTTTAGAATAAATACTTATGCAAATGATTAATTGCTGATTAATTAAAAATATGTTAATTTTTTTTCATTTTGACAATTATATGTAATAAAAATCAGTATTAGATAATAATAATTTTTCAAAAGGGCGTCTTCATTAAATTTTTTTAGTTCTCACCTTTAATATGTAAATTTGCACTTGCAAACAAAAAGGACCTACTATACAATGGCTTTTCGATATTGAAATTTTCAATGGAATCTGCTATTAAAATTGAAAAAGACCTCTATTATGAATACTTATACCGATTACATTCAAGAGATTGAAGAAAGAAAAATCCAAGGGCTTAACCCGAAGCCAATTGATGGGGCTGAATTACTAAGCGAAATCATTTCGCAAATTAAAGATTTGAATAACAAGGATAGAGCGGATTCTCTTAACTTCTTTATTTATAATGTTGTACCGGGTACTACCCCTGCAGCTGGTGTGAAAGCTAAATTTTTGAAAGAAATCATTCTAGCGGAATCAGTAGTTGCTGAAATCACTCCTGCTTTTGCCTTAGAATTGTTATCACACATGAAGGGTGGTACTTCTATTGAAGTATTGCTTGATTTGGCTGTTGGTTCTGATGAAGCTATTGCTAAAGAAGCTGCAGCCGTTTTAAAGACACAAGTTTTTCTTTATGAAGCGGATACGGATCGTTTAGAAGAAGCGTTCAAAAACGGTAACCCAATAGCTGCAGCAATTCTGGAAAGCTATGCTAAGGCTGAGTTCTTTACTAAATTACCTGAAATAGCAGAAGAAATTAAGGTAATTACCTATATTGCTGGTGAAGGTGACATTTCAACCGATTTACTTTCCCCAGGGAATCAAGCACACTCAAGATCTGATCGTGAACTTCATGGTAAATGTTTGATTTCCCCTGAAGCACAAGATGAAATCAAAGCATTAGCGGAAGCGAATCCAGATAAGAGCGTTATGCTAATAGCTGAGAGAGGTACTATGGGCGTAGGGTCATCAAGAATGTCAGGTGTAAACAACGTGGCGTTATGGACAGGTAAAAAAGCAAGTCCTTATGTTCCATTTATCAACATTGCTCCGATTATTGCCGGTACAAACGGCATTTCTCCGATTTTTCTAACAACTGTAGGGGTTACAGGTGGAATTGGAATTGATCTTAAAAACTGGGCAAAAAAGCTAGATGCGCAAGGGAATGTTGTTCTTGATGAGGCAGGAGAAGCTATTCTTGAAGAAGTTTACTCTGTTGCTACTGGAACTGTTCTTACTATCAATACAAAAACGAAGAAACTTTATAATGGTGATAAAGAATTGATTGATATTTCATCTTCTTTAACTCCTCAAAAAGTGGAATTTATAAAAGCTGGTGGATCTTATGCTATCGTTTTCGGTAAAAAACTACAGACATTCGCAGCTAAAACTTTAAATATAGATATACCTCAGGTATATGCTGCTTCAAAAGAAGTTTCCATCGAAGGACAAGGTCTTACGGCAGTAGAAAAGATATTCAATAAAAACGCCGTTGGAACAACTCCAGGCAAGGTGTTGCACGCGGGTTCAGATGTGCGTGTGGAAGTAAACATTGTTGGATCCCAAGATACGACTGGTTTGATGACATCTCAGGAATTGGAGTCTATGGCTGCAACTGTGATTTCTCCAATTGTTGATGGCGCTTACCAATCAGGTTGTCATACTGCTTCAGTTTGGGACAATAAGTCAAAAGCAAATATCCCTAGATTAATGAAGTTTATGAACGACTTCGGTTTGATTACTGCACGTGACCCTAAAGGAGAATATCTTGCAATGACGGATGTTATTCACAAGGTACTTAATGATCTTACGGTTGATGATTGGGCAATTACTATTGGTGGTGACTCCCATACGAGAATGTCTAAAGGTGTTGCTTTTGGTGCTGACTCAGGAACTGTTGCGCTTGCATTGGCTACAGGTGAGGCTTCTATGCCGATCCCGCAATCAGTGAAGGTAACGTTCAAAGGGGAGATGAAGGAATATATGGATTTCCGTGATGTAGTTCATGCTACTCAATCTCAGATGCTTCATCAGTTTAAAGGAGATAATGTTTTCCAAGGTAGGGTTATTGAGGTACATATTGGTACTCTTACAGCTGACCAATCATTTACATTTACGGATTGGACTGCAGAGATGAAAGCGAAAGCATCTATCTGTATTTCTGAAGATGCTACTTTGATCGAATCATTAGAGATCGCAAAAGGTAGAATCCAGATCATGATTGATAAAGGGATGGATAATAAAACACAAGTTCTTAAAGGATTGATTGCTATTGCTGACAAGCGAATAGCGGAAATCAAATCAGGTGAGAAACCAGCATTGACTCCAGATGCAGATGCTAAGTATTTTGCTGAAGTTGTTGTTGATCTTGATGTAATTGCAGAGCCAATGATTGCGGATCCAGATGTAAATAACATTGATGTTTCTAAACGATATACTCACGATACAATTAGACCATTATCTTTCTATGGTGGTGATAAAAAAGTAGATCTTGGTTTCATTGGGTCTTGTATGGTTCATAAAGGCGATATGAAAATTCTTGCTCAAATGCTTAAGAATATAGATGCGCAAGAAGGTAAAGTGGAATTTAAAGCGCCACTAGTTGTAGCTCCTCCTACGTACAATATTGTTGACGAATTGAAGAAAGAAGGAGACTGGGAAATTTTACAAAAATATTCAGGTTTCGAATTTGACGATAACATACCTAAAGCGATAGCGCGTACATCGTACGAAAAAATGTTGTATTTGGAGCGTCCAGGATGTAATCTATGCATGGGTAATCAGGAAAAAGCGGCCAAAGGAGATACTGTAATGGCAACTTCTACGCGTCTTTTCCAAGGAAGAGTTGTTGAGGATAGTGAAGGTAAAAAAGGAGAATCTTTACTTTCGTCGACACCAGTTGTTGTTTTGTCTACAATCCTAGGTAGAACTCCTACTATAGAAGAATACAAATCTGCTGTAAAAGGGATCAACTTGACTAAGTTTGCACCTCCTCATAAGCAATTAGTTAGATAATTACAGATTGTCTATCAAATATATTAAGAAGCCCGAGCCATAAACTCGGGCTTTTTTTGTATATTGTGGAGTCTAAAATAGAACAACAAAAAACACTTATATTATGGCTTTTGATATTGAAATGATTAAAAAAGTGTATAACAACATGGCGACTCGTGTTGATAAAGCACGGGAAATTGTGGGGCATCCACTTACTTTAACAGAGAAAATTTTATACAATCACCTTTGGGATGGTTTGCCATCTAAAGCTTTTGGAAGAGGTAAGGACTATGTCGATTTCGCCCCGGATAGAGTGGCTTGTCAAGATGCAACGGCACAAATGGCATTACTGCAATTCATGCATGCAGGAAAATCTAAAGTGGCAGTTCCGACAACGGTGCACTGTGATCACCTGATTCAAGCTAAAGTTGATGCTGTTACCGATTTGGCCAGAGCAAAAACGCAAAGCAATGAGGTTTTTGAATTTCTTTCATCAGTGTCTAATAAGTACGGTATTGGTTTTTGGAAACCGGGAGCCGGAATTATTCATCAGGTAGTTCTTGAGAACTATGCATTTCCAGGTGGAATGATGATTGGTACCGATTCACATACTGTAAATGCGGGTGGTTTAGGTATGGTTGCCATTGGTGTTGGTGGTGCGGATGCGGTAGATGTAATGTCAGGAATGGCTTGGGAACTGAAATTCCCCAAACTAATCGGAATCAAATTAACGGGTAAGCTTTCAGGTTGGGCAGCTCCAAAGGACGTTATCCTTAAAGTGGCTGGAATTCTTACCGTAAAAGGAGGAACCGGAGCTATCGTTGAATATTTCGGAGAAGGTGCAACGTCTATGTCTTGCACTGGTAAAGGCACAATCTGTAACATGGGTGCTGAAATTGGTGCAACCACTTCTACATTTGGATATGATGCTTCTATGGGGCGTTATTTGCGTTCCACCAACAGAGCGGATGTAGCAGATGCCGCGGATAAAGTAGCAGACTATTTAACGGGTGATGCTGAAGTCTATGCTAATCCAGAAAAGTATTTTGATCAGGTTATCGAAATCAATCTTTCAGAACTGGAACCGCATTTAAACGGTCCTTTCACACCGGATTTGGCAACGCCAATTTCTAAAATGAAAGAAACAGCGATTAAAAATAACTGGCCATTGAAAATTGAAGTAAGTTTGATTGGTTCTTGTACCAACTCTTCTTATGAAGATATCTCTCGTGCCGCTTCAATAGCCAAACAAGTTACCGACAAAAAATTAAAATTAAAATCAAAATTCACGATCACTCCAGGTTCTGAAGCGGTTCGTTATACAATCGAGCGTGACGGTTTTATTGACACTTTCGATAAAATTGGTGCAACTGTTTTTGCAAATGCTTGCGGACCATGTATCGGAATGTGGGATAGAGAAGGGGCTGAAAAAGAAGAGCGTAACACTATAGTTCACTCTTTTAACCGTAACTTTTCTAAACGTGCTGACGGAAACCCAAATACATTGGCTTTCGTAGGTTCACCAGAATTGGTGACCGCTATGGCCATAGCAGGAGATTTAAGTTTCAATCCGTTGACCGATACCTTGATCAATGAGGACGGAGAGGAAGTGATGTTAGAAGCACCAACAGGTGACGAATTGCCGAAAAAAGGTTTTGAAGCTGAAGACCCAGGTTTTCAAGCCCCAGCTGCTGACGGTTCAGGTATTCAAGTGGCCGTGAGCGAAACTTCTGAACGTTTGCAACTTTTGGCTCCTTTTGCTCCATGGGATGGAAAAAACATTGTTGGTGCCAAATTGCTTATCAAAGCATTCGGGAAATGTACCACAGATCACATTTCTATGGCGGGACCATGGTTGCGTTACCGCGGGCATTTAGATAATATCTCAAATAATATGTTGATTGGTGCCATCAATGCATTCAACCAAAAAACAAATATGGTTAAAAATCAGTTGACTGGAACCTATGATGCCGTTCCTGCTGTAGCGCGTGCATACAAAGCTGCTGGAGTTCCTTCAATTGTTGTGGGTGACCATAACTATGGTGAAGGGTCATCTCGCGAGCATGCCGCAATGGAGCCTCGTTTCTTAGGAGTAAAAGCGGTATTGGTGAAATCTTTCGCTCGTATCCACGAAACAAACCTTAAAAAACAAGGTCTGCTAGGATTGACATTTGCCAATGAAGCGGATTACGATAAAATCCAGGAAGATGACACAATCAACTTCACGGATTTAGTTGATTTCGCTCCGGGAAAGCCATTAACATTGGAATTCGTTCATGCTGATGGAAGCAAAGATGTAATCATGGCTAACCATACCTACAACGAAGGACAGATTGGTTGGTTTGTCGCCGGTTCAGCATTAAACTTAATCGCTGCCGGAAAAGCATAAATCTAAGTTCTTGCCGATGATTCGGATCGGATAAATAATGCTAAAAACGCCCTCTGAAAACGGGGCGTTTTTTTTTATATTTTCAGATTTGTTAAATTCTTTATAAAGAGTTCTTAAAAAAGTGCGTTATTTGTATTTATAGGTTAAATTCGCCTTTATAGAATACTTTTTTTGTTCGTTTTAACGTTAAGGTATGACAATTCGATAATTTTTAACAATATGAAATGTTTTATAATGTTAAAAATCAAGCAGATACATGATTGGAAGATGAAATTTAAACAGGATTTATGGGGTACAAAAATTGGATTTTAACAATAGTTTTTTTATGCGGCTTTAGCGCTTTTTCTCAAGAAAAGTTCACGAAACACGTCGTTTCAAAGGGAGAAACCATTTCCAAAATTGCACAGCAATACGATGTAAAGACCAGCGCCATTTTTGAGCTCAATCCGGGCGCCAAAAACGGCATAAAATATAAGTCGGTTTTACTGATTCCAATTGCAGAGTCAAAAACAAAAAAAACGAATGCCGATCTTGCAACCAACTTTCCTTCAAAAAAACACGCAGTCCTTCCCAAAGAAACTCTTTACGGCATAGCAAAACAATATGGAGTAACCGTTGAAGAGCTTAAAGCGATAAACCCAACACTGGGGAAATCCGGACTACGCAACGGACAAAGTATCAATATTCCAGCTAAGTACTCTGATCAAAAAGCAGTAACCTCAATCGAGGAAATATCAAAAAAAACACAAAAAACAACAGCAGCTTCGCCGGTTAATGTGACGAAGGAAATTTTAACAGAAAGTCTTGTTCGCGAGGTCTTGCCGAATGAAACAAAGTACGCCATCGCAAAAGAATATGGAATTACTGTAGCTGACTTAGATAAAGCCAACCCTATTCTAGAAACCGAAGCCCTACAAATTGGACAAAAAATTGCCATTCCGGTAAAAGAGGAAAATATTGCCAAGACAGCGGCGGTCCAAGTAGAAATCGAAGACGAGAAAGCAATTGTCGTTGAAGAAAAGGTCATGCCAAAAACGGAAGCTACAGTTAGCGAGCGGGGGATAATCGACAGCAAAGTCGTCGAAACAACCGTTACTCGCAAGGTTTTGCCCAAAGAAACCAAGTATGGCATTGCTAAAGAATACGGCATTTCCGTAAAAGAATTGGAAAGACAAAACCCTAGGATCACAAAATCACTTCCCGTGGGCTACAATCTGGTTATTCGCAGTCTCAAGTTAATTTTGACAGCAGAATCCACTCAAAATGTCGAGAAGGATAGTGAACCGGAAAACACGAGTCCAACTTATAACCTCAAATCTTTTCATGGCGTTGATTTCTTGGATCAGTTGGTTTCTACCGCCTCTGAAAACATAGGGACGCGATACCGCACCGGCGGCACCACAAAAGAGGGCTTTGACTGTTCCGGTCTGATGTGCACCACTTTCGGGACTTTTGATATCCAATTGCCAAGGACATCCATCGAGCAGTCACGCTATGGCGTTAAGGTAAGCAACGAAGAGGCGCAAAAAGGAGATTTGATTTTCTTTAAGACTAACGGTAGACGCCAAATCAATCATGTTGGGATGGTAGTAGAGGTAAATGATGGGGACATCAAATTCATACATGCCTCCGTGGGTGGCGGAGTGATTATTTCGTCTATAAAAGAAAGGTATTATAGTAAAAAAGTTTCTCAAATCAACAGGGTATTGTAATACTGCTTACCAAAAAATATAAACGAACTCTCAAGCTAACTTGGGAGTTTTTTTATAGGAGCATTTTCCTGCTTTTGTTACAACCTTTTTCGGGTCCTTGATTTTTTCATTTGCCCCATAAGGAGCTTCCTTCAGTCGCTCTTCTGGGGCGAGAAAAAAGGCAAGCCCACCTCGTAAGGGTTTCCACTCTATCAGGGCTAGCTAATAAGGTAGCGAGTTAATTTGAATGCAGTGTCCTGTAAGCTAGTAGATAATCATTCAAAAAGGCATAAAAAAACTGCCATTGATGAAGTAGCAGTTTGATTTGATTGATGCTTGAAACGTTCTCTATTTGCTGTCTAAATCTTTAGTCATCTTAAACCCGATTAACAAACCGGCACCAGCGGTTAGAAAGATGATTCCAGGGTAAACGGCTTCGTTAGTGACACCGAAACCGTCTTGTACTGTTAGGGCCAATAATATCCCAGCGCCAATTCCCATCAGCAACAGCGCTAAATTTAGGATAAACACTTTCCAGATTGGAGCTGTGTCTTGTCTTTTGGACATGAAAATGCTGGCATCCGCTCCCTTTTCAATAAGGGCCAAGCGCTCCTTGTTACGTGTTGAGAAAAATAAATAAAATACTCCGAAAATTGCACCGAAAATTAGCGCGACAATAAATACTTCTGGTCCCATGATAGTTTGTTTTTTAATTGATTATTTTAATGTGTTCCTAGCTTAGGACGACAGATACTAAACTTTGGTTACAAGATTCCTTAAATTTTTTTAGTTTTGTTGTAACCTAAATCGATTAGCTATAGTCTTATTCATTATATGACCCAAAACGATCAACATTACATTAGCGAAATACTTGATGGCGATACCAGAGCATTTGCTATTCTGGTTGATCGATACAAAGATTTGGTTTTTACCTTGGCATTACGTATGCTTAAAAATAGGGAAGAGGCGGAGGAAGTCTCGCAGGATACCTTTATCAAAGTATTCAAATCTTTAGGCAAATTTAAGGGGGATTCCAAATTTTCGACATGGATCTACAGAATAACCTATAATGGCTGTTTGGATCGGTTGAAAAAACACAAACAAGAATACAATTGCATTCCCCTTGATGATTATACGGAGCGTAAATTAATGAAGTTAGACAATGCAATAGACGCGATGGAAACTCAGGAGCAGCAACAAACAATCAAAGAGTGCTTGCGGCTGCTGCCAAAGGAAGATGCTTTTTTGTTGACCTTGTATTATTATGAGGAACAATCTTTGGAGGAGATTTCAAAAATAATGGGCATAACGGCTAATTATGTCAAAGTGAAACTCTACCGAAGCCGGAAAAAATTGACTTCTATTTTAAAAGAAAAACTGGAACCTGAAATAATTGAACATTATGAACGCGAACGAAAATAAAGAAATGGATAACTTGATCAAAAAAGTTATCGAAAAAGCCCCGTTGGAGTCCCCTTCTTTCGATTTCACGGCTCAAATAATGGCACAGCTCGAGCATGCACAGCAAAGCGAGGCGACCGCATACAAACCTCTAATATCAAAAACGGTTTGGTTGTTCATTTTTGGGGCTGTTACCGCAATGATGTGTTATGCATTTACAGATCTGGCGCCTCAAGATGAAAGTACATTTAGAGGTGTAGATTTTAGTTTTCTCACAAGCAATAAAGTTTTAAACACTTTTTCTCGATTGACTTTTTCAAATACGGTCCTGTATGCCGTTCTGTCTTTATCAGTCATGTTGCTCATTCAAGTATCCGTACTTACATCATATTTTAATAAGCGATTTTAGATTTAATCAGATATTTCAGGTCGCAGCAGAAAGAGTCTTAGCCTAACACATGATGTGCCAGCACTTTTTGCACTTCATAAACATTGACTGATTTATTAAACTGCTTTATGATGCTAGGGTGTAATTCGCTGGAAACCCAGATTTTCAGTTCGGCGTCCAAGTCAAAGGTTCCCGCAGTCTCAATGCTGAACCGAGAAATGCTTTTATAGGAAATGGATTTGTATTCGGTTTTGCTTCCCGTCAAACCTTGTTTGTCGACTAGGATCAGCCTTTTGGTGGTGAAGATAAAAGTATCCCGAATCAGCTTAAAACCCAATTCGATTTCTTCTCCTTCAATCAAAAGAAGGCCATATTGTTTCGTCAATTGCTCTAGGCTTACGGTACCCGCGTTGCCAAGAAGTGCTGAGAAAATCCCCATATTGTTATTGGTGTTATTGGTTTGTTTTTTTGTCCCGAGCATAATATTCTCTAAAAGAACGATCTCGAAACGGATTTTTATTTTCTAAGACTTTTTATAATGGCCATGACATCCTCATCACCCAGACCTTCGTTTTGTGCGGCTGCATAGCTGTCAAACAATGGGTGTATTAATGGAGTGTCTAATCCCGCTTCCTTTGCCAGTCCCAAATCTTTTACAAGATGCTTCAGCGCAAAAGCGGCAGGATAGGAGTTCTCTAAAATCGAAGCTGATTTTATTTTGGTTATTCCGTTGCCACAAGCCCCTTCATTGATAATGCAGAGCATGTCCTCTTTACTTACGCCATTATTTTCTGCGAAAATGATGGTTTCCGCTAGTCCTTGAAGGTTGAGTCCCAAGAGGTAATTAATGGCCAACTTAGCTGAACTGGCCACTCCGGCTGCGCCCACGTGTATGGAAATTTTTCCCAATACGTCAAAAATGGGTTTGACTTTTTGATAGCTTTCGGCTGTAGATCCAACTAAAATAACAAGTGTCCCATCTTGTGCTGGTTTGACACTGCCCGAAACGGGCGCATCTACAAAACGAACTTCCTTTTTGCTGCAATTGATGGCCAAATAGCGCGAAGTTGCGGGAGAAACCGTACTCATGTTTATGACGATTTTCCCAGGATATTCTTTGTTCAATAGTCCTGATGGACCTTCAAAAATTTCTTTTACTGCGGCATCATTGGATAACATGGTCAAAACCACATCGCAACTTTCCATTAGTTCTTGCGGACTGTTGGCGGAGCTGGCGCCCGCTTCGATTGATTGGGATTCCTTGTCTTTGGTTCGGTTGTG
>NZ_DATBVQ010000058.1:0-7130 GCF_036515215.1 Flavobacterium sp. | reverse complement strand
TTCCTTTAAGGTAAGAGATAGGGTAATTGAAATAAATACGCATTCGGAATCATTATCCCATTCCCAAATACCAAAAATTGCGATGCCTAAGTATGAATCTTGGGGCGACATTTTACGTTGGTGTCTGCAGGAAAACGTACCCGGAGAATTCCCTTTCGCGTCCGGATTGTATCCATTCAAAAGAGAAGGAGAAGACCCTTCTCGTATGTTTGCCGGTGAAGGTGGACCGGAAAGAACCAACAAGCGTTTCCATTACGTAAGCGCCGATTTGCCCGCAAAACGTTTGTCAACCGCTTTTGACAGCGTGACTTTATACGGGAACGACCCGGATCTTCGTCCGGATATCTATGGAAAAATCGGTAATGCCGGTGTTTCCATCTGCTGTTTGGATGATGCCAAAAAACTGTATTCCGGTTTCGACTTGGTTGACGCTATGACTTCAGTGAGCATGACCATTAACGGTCCTGCACCCATGTTACTTGGTTTTTTCATGAATGCCGCCATCGACCAGCAATGCGAGCTTTATATTAAAGAGAACAATCTAGAGAAAGAGGTTGAGACAAAAATCAACGAAATATATAATGACAAGAGTGTAGATCGCCCTCGTTATAATGGCGATTTGCCCGAGGGGAACAACGGATTGGGACTGATGCTTTTAGGAGTGACCGGGGATCTGGTATTGCCTGCCGACGTTTATAATGCAATCAAAGTAAGAACGCTGTCTCAAGTTCGTGGAACGGTTCAGGCCGACATCTTAAAGGAGGACCAAGCGCAAAACACTTGTATTTTCTCGACTGAATTCGCTCTGAGATTAATGGGAGACGTACAGGAATATTTCATCACTAACAACGTAAGGAACTTTTATTCGGTTTCAATTTCAGGTTATCATATCGCTGAAGCGGGAGCCAATCCAATAACGCAATTGGCATTTACGCTTTCTAATGGTTTCACTTACGTGGAATATTATTTGAGCCGTGGAATGGACATCAATGATTTTGGACCTAACTTATCGTTCTTCTTCTCGAATGGGGTGGATCCTGAATATGCGGTTATCGGTCGCGTGGCGCGTAAAATTTGGGCGAAAGCCATGAAAAATAAATACGGAGCCAATGAAAGGGCCCAAATGTTGAAATACCATATTCAAACTTCAGGGCGTTCATTGCATGCCCAGGAGATTGATTTTAACGACATCCGTACTACTTTACAAGCATTGTATGCCATAAATGACAACTGTAACTCTTTGCACACCAACGCATATGATGAGGCGATCACAACGCCAACCGAAGAATCGGTTCGTCGTGCTATGGCCATTCAGTTGATCATCAATAAGGAAATGGGCTTGTCCAAAAACGAAAACCCGATCCAAGGTTCTTTCATAATCGAAGAATTGACAGATTTGGTGGAAGAGGCCGTTTTACTGGAATTCGACCGAATTACCGAAAGAGGAGGAGTGCTTGGTGCCATGGAAACGATGTACCAACGTTCTAAAATTCAGGAAGAGAGTCTGTATTACGAAACCTTGAAACATTCGGGGGAATTTCCAATTATCGGGGTGAACACTTTCTTGAGCTCAAAAGGCTCACCAACTGTAATACCGGCTGAGGTGATTCGCGCGACAGAGGAAGAGAAACAATTCCAGATTCAAACTCTGGAAAAACTTCATAAGGCCAATGCCAAACAGGTGAAAGTACAGCTGGATGCCATTCAGGATGCGGCCATTAAAAATGAAAACTTGTTTGATCACCTTATGGAAGCCACCAAAGTGTGTACATTGGGACAGATCACCGCGGCTCTTTTTGAGGTCGGTGGCCAGTACAGAAGAAATATGTAGGCAGAGAACGACTTTTTACATCGCAAAAAGTCGTTGAATCGCTTATCCCGATGCATGGCGGGACCTCGGAGAACCGTTTATCAGCGGGATAGCTATTTATAAAAAAAAGACCTTTCAGCGATGGAAGGTCTTTTTTGTTTGCGTTTATTCCACATTCGAGATGAGTCGTTTGCCCTGTTTTTCGCCGTAATATGGAAAACCACTTTTTATAGAAATCTATTTTTAACTTAAAGGACCTTAATTTGCAGTCCATTCGACGAGTTGAAAATCCACAGCTTAATTACAAATGCCGTTTTGGTAATCTCTAAAAAGCCAAAAACATCGGGACTGGAAATTCATTTTTCAGATCCTTTATGAAAAATAGAGGCACAACATCAGCATCAAACTAGGCATAACCTTGATTCTGGAACTCTCGATCTTTTTGTTAACAAAATTTATGTAATAAAACACGTAACAAATTCATTTGCAATGTATTAACAGGATGTTTTTTATTAATTTTTTATTTATGTAAAGGGTTTCTTAACAGACCCTGTTTGTTATCGATAAAAATGGAATCTTGTCTGTTTGGGCTGCGATTTTTTTTCTTTTTTTTTATTAATGGCTAACTTTGATTTAACAGTAAAAAAACGATTAAATAGTTGGCAATCTGCGCTTTATAATTAGACAATATCGTTTTATTTTAACTATAAAAAAAATTTTTTTCTGTTATTGTTGGCTTCAGTTTTTAAATCAAATTGTGGCCCTTTATTTTAGAATTCATCCCAATCTTTATTTTTCGCGTTTAGCCTACTCTATCGCATTTACTAAGCTTTTCGTAAACTTAGTGTGAGGATTTTTTTTCATGAAAAAACCCTTCGTTCGACGGATTACTTCATTTTTTTGAAGATGGAATGCTAATAGTTTTCTTCCCAAGTCTCTAAACTTTTTGTTTAATTTTTTATGATGTAAAAATACTATTATTATGAAAAAATTTATTTTTTTTAAGAAAAAAGGTATGCAAGAGTATTGCCATGCTTTTTCCTGTATTTTTAAGACAGGTTTTCCGATGTTCTCTGGAGCTAATGCCGTAGGTAATAGGCTCCTTTTTTACGGGCTGCTGCTTCTATTTGGATTCGGTTTTATGCCTAATTCTTATGGCCAGTTAGTTGGAGGGGGTGCCGTAAAGGCCAATTTCGGTGTTGAAGCCGATGCTTACGCCAATCTGCTGCATTTTCCGATACCTACGCCTCATCCAGATGCTATTGGCACGGATGACTGGTTCGTTAACCAGGATAGGTTTCCTGGGTCTGGAAAGGGAGTAATCAATCAAGAATTGCCGTATGAGGAGGGACTTAACGTTGACGGAAACAACATTCCCTTTGTTAGAAGGCAGTCTATAACCGATCCCACACCGCCTTTTCCATTTCCTGTCGTGGTCAGTACCGTTAATGGCGTTCCTGTTCCCTATTTGTGGCTAGATGCCGTTTATGGACGGGATACCAATTCGGCGCAGGGTAATATAGACTCCAGCATCTTTACAAGTACCGCGGATAAGAATTCCGACAACCCGGCTACTTGGAATCTGGGGTCGGGAAGTATTCCTCAAAAGGATGACATCATTGACGTGATGGCGCATTTAAGGGGGGAAGGTCCAAAAGAACCCACCGTGGATGACCCGAGACCTTTTACGAAACTTTGGGCATTTGCCGCGGCCACGTTGAGAGCCACTTCGGGAAGCAAGCACATAGATTTCGAATTTTTTCGAACTGGAGTGACGTACAACGAAGGTGATTTGAATTTAGGCAACACCGGACCGGACGGCGGGCGTACCGCATGGACTTTTAATACTGACGGAACCGTAGACGTTCCGGGAACCATTATCGTATCGATCGATTATGAAAATGGCGGTACCAACCCAGATGTTCGAATCAGGGTATGGATGGATGAAGCTGTTTTTAATAGTTTCAATTCATTGCCATTAGCTGGCCGCCCTTTCGCTGTTGTCCCTGACACTTTTGAAAAAGGGGAGCAAAGCGGAAATTTCGGATACGGACGTATTGTTGCCAAAAGTATGGCAGATGTGGCAAGTATTTGGGGAAGGGTCAATATAGAAGGCTCTACATTAGGACCTCCTTGGGGAACATTGCAAGGGGAGAAAGCTGAATTTTATGATGAATATCAGACATATCAGCATGTTGAAATCGGAATAGATCTAACCGCTTTTGGTCTAGACACGCGTGGGGACGATGATCCCTGCTCCAATATACTGGGTAGTTTACTGGTTAAGACCCGCAGTTCTGCCGGTGGGCAGAACGATTCCTTTACCAGTGAACAAAAAGATTTTGCAGGACCTTATTTATTCGGGTTTTTGGTTAAACCGACAGTAGATGCAAGCGTAAATCGAGTGATTAATTGCATTAACACTGACGCAACTATTTTGGCCACTAATATAGCTCCAACAGGAGCGTCAATAGAATGGTATGACCCTTCAGGCATACTCATTCCTGGTGATAACCCACAGGACGCAGATAGGGTGGTTACGGTTGCCGGAACATATACAGTAAGGGCTCTGGCACCAGGTTTTCTGGGTTGCTTCGCCGAGGCCACGGTGGTTGTTGAAAAAGACATAACGCCACCATCTTGCGATATTTCAGGAACGGACGATAATTTCTGCCCTTCATCTGCTGGGCACACTTATTCGGGGCCAGCGGGGCTAAGCAGTTACGCATGGTCAATTATTTCAGGAAATGCCACTATAGTAGGTTCCGCCAGTAGTCAAACAGTAAGTGCTACCGCCGGTAGTGCTTGCGGTGATTTTGTACTACAGCTAATTACCATGGGCGCCAACGGTTGTGAGAACACATGTATCAGGACGCTTCATATTGTGGATACAGACAAACCAGTTATCGCAACAACAGCGGTAAGTGGAGACTTGGGATGCAACGCAACGTTTGAGGTTCCGGTATTTACATTAACCGAGGCATGTAGCCCTGGCGACATCGTAATTACGGACAGCGGAGCAATCGCAGACGGATGTAACTACAGCCAAACTTGGACCGCCAACTTTACGGATGCATGTCAAAATGTGGCCGACGAAGTAAGCGTTACCTACACTTGGACCGTGGATACTACACCTCCCGTTATCACATGTTCACCAAATAAAACAATTGATTGTTATGCAGAGGTGGTATTTGATACTCCTACAGCAACTGATAATTGCAATGGTGATGTAACAATTGTGATTGTATCGACTTCCATTGACGGGCTTACCCGTACTTGGAAAGCAACGGATGCCTGTGGTAACGAAGCGACTTGTAGTCAAACCATAACCGTATTGCCTTGCGAAGGATGTACTTTAGGATATTGGAAAAACCATACAGACAGATGGTGTTCTACTTATTCCACTACGATGTTGTTTGGTGATGTTTTTGTAAACGCACCGTCCAATCTTGCGAATTTGACTTTATTGCAAGCCCTTAATTTAGGCGGTGGAGGTATTTTCAACCTGGCACGTCAAGGGGTAGCCGCATTATTGAACACATGTAGTGATGAAGTTCATTACCCAGCACCTTATGGTAGCAACTCCCAAATGGTTATTGATGCTGTAAACGCAGCTTATTTAGCTGGAGGAAATGCACCTGGCAAACTGGCAACCGAATTGGATATACTTAATAATACAGGATGTCCATTAGGAGGAACCAGTGCAGACCCAAAAGGAGGACAATCAACTACCAGTCCAATCATTAATAATGACAAAAATAATCCGAAAAGGGAAGCTGCTGGCTTTACAGCTTATCCGGTTCCTTTTAAAGACAAACTTGTAATTAAATATGATTTTGAGTATGTCTCTAATGTGAAAATAGAAGTGTTAAATGCGCAGGGCGAATTAATACTCTCTAAGATGGATGAAAATAGTTATTTGAACAAAGAAATTAATTTGCACCTTCACACTTATAGAGGGCAAGAAGAGGTTTTCATTGTCAAACTGACTACTGATAGAGGAAGCAGCATGAAAAAAGTCATGTCTTCCAAATAGTTAACTAATTAATTTAATTTAAAAGCATCCGTTTTCGCGGATGCTTTTTTTTGCGTTAATATGTAGCCTTTTAAAATGAGAAAGTTAAGACATCACCTAAAGCTAGTGAAACATGGCTTAATGAAAAATGTGTTTTTATTTTATTAGAAATAAGGATATATCAGGCATCGATTTTCAGAAACAACATAGTTTCCAATTAAACAGTAATAAACTATTAAAAGACATCTAATCGAATTCAGCGACACAACATAGGAACAGTTGTTTATTAGGTTTTACAAATCCAAAAACAACGGTTTCGTTTTTTTATTTTTTGAAAAAAGCGAAGGGTAGAATCCATCGGGTATCGGGTAATTATAAAAGAGTTGAGATTAAAATCTAATTACACGCAAGGAAAATTAATAGAAATGAAGCTGCGCCAAGGTCTAAAATAGTTGTGTTTCTCTTTTATGCAACCACAGCTGCTTTCCGTTTTTCCTTTAAATATTATTATCCACTCAAGAGCAAAATACAACAATCTACTGAAGTCGGAATGAATAATGGCAGGACCAAAAATCACCAAAAAACTCGCGGAAATGACTTTAATCAGTAAAGTCTGAGTAAAGATGCAGTAGGCTTAGCAGAGTTATAATTTAAAGGGAAATTTGAAAATAATGACCATTGAGTTTGTACCTGCTGGTTGGTCTTTTTTTTTGTAACCGACGATATAAAATGATAAAGAGGCTCTAGTTTTTTAATTATTTAACACGGCATTAAGAAATTTGAGATCATAAAGAATATAGTGCTCAAAACAAATAATTTTCCCTCCCGTTTTGATAATGTACAATCGCAAATTATAGCGTTAAAAAATTATCTGAAATTTAATGTTTTAAGCCAATAATCAAGGATTATTTGCCAAAATTCTAGGGACTTAACATTTTTTTTGATTAACTATTTTTTAATAATAAAATTATTTAAATTATTGAAAATCAATAAGTTAACACGTATATTGTTATTAATTTTATGCGTTTGTAATGCTTTTCTTTAGAGACAATGTCCTTTGTCGACGATAGCGGTATCTTATCTTGTTTGGGGCTAGTTTCTTTCCTTTTTTAGACATAATACCTAACTTTATTTGGATTTAAACTGAGTAATTGTTCGTGATTTTGATAATTTTTTTTTGCATAAAAGAGGGTTTCATCGTTTTGATATCCAATCAATTAAAAATCATTAATAATGGTTTGTTCTCCCTTTTTGAAGTTGATTTATTGCAGACTTTCTAAACTCGAAAGATTTGTTTTGATTGAG
>NZ_DATBVQ010000057.1:0-10927 GCF_036515215.1 Flavobacterium sp. | reverse complement strand
TTTATGTTGCCTTACTCAACGAAATCACCATGATTGCCGCAATAAAAGGACTGGAATTGCCCAATGACATCATTATGCTAACCATTCTGAAACTCGAGAAGACGCCCCATACTGCTACCTCGTCCATGCATCGTGATCTATTGGCAGGGCGGAAATTTGAACTCGCCTCCTTGACTGAGTTTGTGGTGAATGAAGGGGTAAGATATGAAATGGAAACGCCAACCTATCAGCTCGTGCTGGATAAACTGTCGAATATAAATGAAGGGGTTTAATCTCTCAACTTGAATTCTAAACTATCGTCACTGATTAAAAAATAAATGAAAAGCCCTTGTAATTACAAGGGCTTTTGTGTATGTAAAAGTAAAACAGGAATAATTATTCCTCCTCGCCGTCGCTTTCCATTAGGTCCTGATCCTGTTCCTCTTCGCTTTTAGCCAATTCGAAAAAACTAAAAATGGAACCTCCATAACTTTTCTTGAAAGAAAAATTAATCATGTGGTCAAGTTTGGTGTATTTAGAATGTTCAATAACCATCATTCCATCCTCGTTAAGTGTGTTTTTTTCGAAAACAAGCAATACGATTTTTTCGAAAGTTGTTTGGTCTAAAGCATAAGGAGGATCTGCAAAAATAATATCGAAAGTGGCATTGTTTCTTTCCAAGAATTTGAAAACATCGCTTTTGGTTGCCGCAATGTTAAAATCATACTCGGAAGCCACTTGCTTGATGAACTTAACGCAACCAAAATCGCCATCCACGGAAGTGATTGGCGAACTGCCTCTTGAGGCGAATTCGTAGCTTATGTTTCCCGTCCCAGAGAACAGATCCAAGACTTTCAGCCCTTCAAAACTAAAATGGTTATTCAATACATTGAATAATGCCTCTTTAGACATGTCGGTGGTGGGGCGGACGGGAAGTCCTTTGGGTGGGGAGATGCGTCTTCCTTTGTATTTTCCTGAAATTATTCTCATGAGTTGAAAAGTATAAAATGTTTTCTGTTTTCGGCCTCAGAAAAATAATTGTTCCATCGTAATGCTTCCACATCTATCAGCGAAACGTTACGGATGTATTTGTATGCTATTTTGAAAAATTCACTTTCGGAATCTATATCTCCTATTAATTCCAGAGGAAATTTCTCCGGATTCAAGTTCAATTGCTCCGCGGTAAACAGGACGTAATAAATGAAATCTTCGGGCGTCTGATAATCAAAGGAGTTGAACAACAACAATTTTTGATTTTGGATGACCATGATTTCAAAATGGCCTTGGCTAAAATGAACGGTCATTTTCTTGTCGTCAATGTTTTTGGAGGCATCCAATAGGGTAGATACAAGAATACTGTTGGTGTGTTTATAATCGAAAGTGCCGAATTGGTCAATAAAAAAATTATTCATGTTGACATATGGAATGTAAACCGAATTGATTTCATAATTGCTGATTTCATCGAATGCAAAAAAATCAGTTTCAAAAACTTTGGTGTTGTACTGTAGATAGCTTCCCATGAAATTCTCGTCAAAAAGAGGAGCAGGGACAAATGTGGACAGACTGTTATTGTGCAGCACAAGAACATCGTCATATTCCTCATTCAATTCTGGATAATCCCGAAAAGCATTTGAAAACAAATCCTCTATTTTTATCCCTTTATGAAAGCTGTCAAACCGCACTTCATTATAGGAAGTTACTGTATTGTTGAGTGTGTCAAAACAACAAAAAGAAAGGCCTGTCAAGGAAACTTGAATGGACAGTTTTTTATATTTCTTTTCGGTAATATTTGTATTTTGTGTAGACATAATCTGATTTAATCCATTCTTTCCTTACAATCCGGAAAGGATTTAATGCGATGACAAACTTACAATATTTTTTTATTCTAATGGGATTTAATGTGGTTCCCTCAATTTTGATTCCTATATTTGAGGTTCATTCTACAGTAACCATTACATAATGAATTCCTCCTTGTTTTATAGCCTTTTACGAAACAGTTTTCCTTTTATGCCGACGTATAATCAGGACATCTTTTTTCAAAAGATTGCCATTTTTTTGACAGAACCAGATAATGACACGATTTTTGTACTCAAGGGATATGCGGGAACAGGAAAAACTACTGTGATATCGACGATTGTAAACAACCTTTTAAGCATCAATAAAAAGTATGTTTTGCTGGCGCCAACGGGCCGCGCCGCCAAAGTAATTGCCAACTATTCAGAAAAACCGGCTTTTACGATTCACAAAAAAATCTATTTCCCCAAAAAATCCTCTGGTGGCGGTGTGTCTTTCACCTTGCAGCAAAACAAACATAAGAACACTATATTCATTGTCGATGAGGCCTCTATGATATCGGACACCAATTCAGATTCGAAACTGTATGAAAGCAGTTCTTTACTGGACGATTTGATTTCGTATGTCTATTCAGGAACCAATTGTAAGATGATTCTATTGGGGGATACCGCCCAGTTGCCTCCAGTGAATTTAGACATCAGCCCGGCACTGGATATCCAAACCTTGAGTTTGAATTACAACAAAGAGATAGAACATATTGAGCTGGATGAAGTCATGCGTCAGGAAGAAGATTCGGGGATTTTACGTAACGCCACCGAACTTCGTGAATTGCTTAAGGATTCCTTCATTACCGACTTCCAGTTTGATGTCAAGAAGTTCAAGGACATTGTTCGCTTGATTGACGGATATGACATACAGGACGCCATAAATTCGGCCTACAGCAATTATAGCATCGAAGACACTGCTTTCATTGTTCGTTCCAATAAAAGGGCAAATCAGTACAATGAACAAATACGAACCAAAATCCTCGATAAGGAAAGCGAACTTTCCACGGGTGATTTCTTGATGGTGGTAAAGAACAATTATTTTTGGCTGAAAGAAACGGATGAAGCCGGCTTTATTGCCAATGGTGATATAATCGAGATACTCGAAATTTTTAATATCAAAGAATTGTACGGTTTTAAGTTTGCCAATGTAAAAATACGTATGGTCGATTACCCGAAACAGATCCCGTTTGAAACCGTTCTGTTATTGGATACCATAAAAAGCGAATCTCCGTCATTGACCTACGACGAATCCAATCGTTTGTACCAGGAAGTGTTGAAAGATTACGAAGGGGAGACTAAATACAAGCAATTCCAGCAAGTGAAAGCCAACGAATATTTTAACGGTTTGCAGGTGAAATTCTCCTATGCCATCACTTGCCATAAGTCACAAGGAGGGCAGTGGAACACGGTTTTTGTAGAACAGCCGTATTTGCCAAACGGTATAGACAGAGATTACATCCGTTGGCTGTATACCGCGATGACCCGAGCCAAAAACAAATTATATTTGATAGGGTTTAAGGACGACAATTTTGTGGAATAATTTTGTAAATTACTACCATGGACACACTAAATGACTTACATAAAATATCAAGCTCCTTTTCGAATACCGAAAAAATGCCGGTTTTGTTTCTCGGACACGGCAGCCCGATGAACGCGATTGAGGAAAATGAGTTTGTTGCCGGTTTTCGGAATCTGGCCAAAACCTTGCCACAACCCAACGCTATTTTGTGTATTTCGGCGCATTGGTTTACCAAAGGGACCAAGGTGACCGCGATGGAAATGCCAAGAACAATCCACGATTTTGGCGGCTTTCCCCAAGAACTGTTTGACGTGCAATATCCCGCGAAAGGAAGCCCTGAATTTGCATTAGAAACATCAAAATTATTATTGCCAACCCAAGTTGAGCTCGACGAACATTGGGGTTTGGATCATGGCGCTTGGAGTGTAATTAAACATTTATATCCCGATGCCAACGTGCCTGTGATTCAGTTGAGTATTGATTATACAAAACCGGGACAGTACCATTTTGAATTGGCCCAAAAGCTCAGTGCCTTGCGAACCAAAGGAATATTGATAATAGGTAGCGGAAATATCGTGCACAATTTGGGATTAGTTGATTTCAGGAATTTTGACCGAGACAATTATGGTTATGATTGGGCAATCGAAGTCAGGGAGAAAGTAAACAACTATTTGCTGGACGGAAACTTTCAACCGCTTATTGATTTCGAAAAACAAAGCAAAGCGTTTCAATTGGCGATTCCTACGCCGGATCATTATTTGCCCTTGATTTACACCTTGGCGCTGAAAGGAAAAACCGAGGAGCTGAGTTTGTTCAACGACAAATTATTGGCTGGCTCGTTGAGTATGACTTCGGTGAAGATTTTATAAAATAAAACTTATATTTGGGCTGTGAAAAACCACACTAATTTTATAGACAGAAATGATTAAGCCTCTTACTTCGCTACGATTCTTTTTTGCATTTATTATATTTACACATCACTTAACTTTTTTAAGCAAAAGCAAAGCATCTTATTTGAGATGGATTCATGAATATATCCTAAAAGAGGGCTTTATTGGTGTGAGCTTTTTCTTTATTTTAAGCGGATTTATACTGGCGTACAATTATCGTGATTCCATTTTGGACAGAAACATTTCCAAATCTGATTTTTATATTGCCAGAATCGCAAGAATCTATCCCGTCCATTTATTATGCTTGTTAATTGCCGTTCCGATAACACTTCAGAACGTTTCCTTTGATTTATCTACCTGGTTCGCTCAGCTATTCTTTAATTTGACTTTAACCCAAAGTTTTATCCCTATTAAGTACATCTATTTTTCATTCAACTCCCCCTCTTGGAGTATTTCGAATGAGTTATTCTTCTATTTGCTGTTTCCTTTTTTAATCATTTGGAGCTCGAAAATAAAAGAACATAAATACAAGAAAGCTTTCTTGACAATGCTGGTACTCTTAATTCCTATACTCATGGTAATCATTCCGGCAGAGTATTATAAATCTCTATTCTATGTGAATCCCTTTTTTAGGGTATTTGATTTTATTATAGGAATTATGTTGTTTGAATTCTATTTGAGAATTAAAAAAAAGCAACGAACAATCAATTATAATCTACTTGAAATTTCTTCGGTCACAATACTGATTCTTTTCTTTGTTTTTCACACATCGGTTCCATTGGTTATGCGATATTCAGTCTATTATTGGATACCAATGAGCCTAATAATATTGATTTTCTCCTTTCAGAATGGTGCAATATCACGTTTTTTGTCCAATAAATCATTGATTTTACTTGGGGAGATCAGCTTTGGTTTTTATATGTTTCATCAGCTGGTTTTAAAGTACTTTATAAATTTCAACAAACTTTATTTTCATATCAAAAATGAATACGTTATCATCCTTATAATGTTTGCGCTTTCTTTAATCATAAGTTATGTTAGTTTTATTTGGTTTGAAAAACCGTTAAATAAATATTTTAAAATCATTTTGAAACGAAAAGCGGATAGTCCTAAGTCTGTATAAATAAAACCTCATTACGTCAGAAAAAATAGCTACCTTAATTCTTTTAAACTACCCGGATAAATCAGCACCATTAAAATACAACAATGAAAATAATAGCCGTCATTCCCGCCCGTTACGCTTCAACACGATTTCCAGCAAAACTGATGCAGGATTTGGGGGGCAAAACAGTTATTTTAAGAACCTATGAAGCCGCAAAGAGCACTCAATTGTTCGACGACGTTTTTGTGGTAACGGATTCCGATTTGATATATGACGAAATCGTTTCTAATGGAGGGAAAGCCATCCGCAGTATGAAAGAACACGAATCGGGAAGTGACCGCATTGCTGAAGCGATCGAAAATCTGGATGTGGATATTGTAGTCAATGTGCAAGGGGACGAACCTTTTATCAATGAGGAACCGCTTGCAAAACTGATCGAGACTTTCAGGAAAGATTCGGCCAAACAAGTGGATTTGGCTTCATTGATGCGCGAAATAAAAGACGAAGACGAAGTCAACAATCCCAATAATGTGAAAGTAGTCACGGACCAAAACGGATTTGCTTTGTATTTCTCCCGTTCGGTAATTCCGTATCCGAGAGAAAAAAATGTGGGAGTTCGCTACATGCAGCACATAGGGATTTATGCTTTTCGCAAACAAGCCTTGTCTGACTTTTACAGCCTGCCAATGAAATCATTGGAAGCATCCGAAAAACTGGAACAATTGCGTTATCTTGAATTTGGAAGACGAATCAAAATGATCGAAACCACCCATGTCGGCATCGGAATCGATACGCCCGAAGATCTGGAAAAGGCGAGAGGAATGCTTTAGATCATACCTGATTGTCCTGATCAAAATATCCTTTCGATTTTATTTTGGTGGAGAAAAAATTCAAAAACAATACCACATATAGCAAAACCAACATGGATTGCACGCTCACTAAAAACTTGCCAAAAGTTTTTAGTGGATAGAACTCTCCAAAACCTATTGTTGATGAAGTAACGGTGCTGAAATAGATGGCATCAAACCAATGCGTGAAAGGCTTGTTCAGATAATTATCACAACTGTATAGGACTGCAAAAGCGAATACCATTTCGATATAATTAAAAAACAACAAAAGCATAGATCTTTTGTAAGAACGTGGTTTTGAAAATAAATCGGAGGCAAAAATCAAGGTGGGAATATACAATATGGTTTCCAGCATCACATAAACCATCAGCACAAGAATAAAATTGTTGTCTTGCCATTGGTTAATCAAAATCAATAAAGGCAGCGCAACTTTGAGCAGAACATAAAAATCCAGAGCCAAATCCTCATATTCGGGCCCTTTTTTTGAAGCCAAATATTTAATGTAAATTCCCGGAAAGAATAAAAGAGACGACGAAAGAAATAAACGCACAATCTTTTCAATTCCATTGTCATCCTGATGGTCGTTGTTCCATATTGCTTTTATGTTTTGAACGCGTTTCTGAATAGGATTGAATTTGGGTCTCTCTACCTTTGTGACATTTCCCAAGAGCAGCTTTCTTATGATTTTTTTCATCTGTTTAAGCTAGAATTTAAATATAATTTACAACTAATATCTGTTATGTAAAACGGATATTCCTTTAGCGTTTTTTCTCAATCACTATTAACTCATTGTGTCTTTCGACCCTTGGAATTGAATTCACAATGTAATCCACATCATTAAATTCTTGGATGTATTTTTTATTTTTCATGTTGTGTTTTTCATTCAAAAGCATGGTGTTGAACAGAACAAACCCTTTACTTCGCAATAGAAAACAAATCCTATCGGTAAAAAAAGCTTCGTATAAAAAATTAGGCATCATTGCGTCCTGAAAAACATCAATAATGATCAAATCGTATTTTTCTTTTGTTTTTAAAACAAATTCAAAGGCATCATCAATTATTATTTCCAATTGTTCTATTTCGTCAAGGTTGAAATATTGATTGGCTATTTTAATTATATCCGGATCGATTTCTACTCCGGTTATTTTACCTTCAAATTTAATTTCATCCACTAGGGTCTTTATGACACTCCCACCCGCGACTCCCAGGACCAAAATATGCCTCATAGCCGCTATTTTTTCAAAACCAATCGTTTGCAATCCCAGTCTCAAAATACGCTGCAGACTGCCATAGGAATAATTTGTGTTTTCGGAATCCAAAACTAATTCACCATTAGTCCAGGTCACTTCAATCGACTTACTTATTGCCGATTTTACGGAGTGAATTTTAAAGGGAATAAAATAGCTAAGTATTTTTTTGATCATCAATCGCTCTTTTTTACCAAAAATAAGTTTTAAATTATATATTTTGCGCTAAATTGGCGAACAATGAAGAAACAAATATATAAATGGATATTTTTCAAGCTTATGGGCTGGAAGATTGTGGGAACCATCGATGCGGACATAAAGAAATGCGTCATGATGGTTATGCCTCACACAAGTGCACATGATTTTTACCTTGGCATTTTCACCAGAGGCATTACAGGTCTTCAAATGAATTTTGTGGCCAAAAAGGAATTGTTTGTCTTTCCTTTTGGCTATTATTTTAAGTACATGGGCGGGGAACCATTGGATCGATCTGGCGGGATGAACAAGGTAGATTCGATCGCCTCCATTTTTGAGAGAAAAGAAATTTTCCGTTTGGCGGTTCTTCCAGAAGGAACCCGCAAAAAAGTGGGCGAAATTAAAACGGGTTTCTATTACATCGCTTTAAAAGCAAACGTACCCATAATTCCGGTTGCATTTGATTTTGGAAAAAAAGAAGTCAATTTAGGAGCACCGTTGATGCCATCAGGAAATATAGAAAAAGACATGCCGATCTTGATGGAACATTTTAGAGGAGTAGAAGGTAAGGTTCCTGAAAAGGGATATAAAGAATAAATTGACAAACATAAAAGTGACCGAGAAGCTAATTCGGTTTGAATTCCTTGAACGTTCCATTTTTATAAAAAAACACTATTTTTTCGACTTCATCAGAAACGGTACTATTTACAACATTTTGAACTTCCTCTTTTTTAGGATTCTCCACGTTGACCTTATCGGCATAACTTTCTTTCGAAAATAAATTTTCGTGAGATGAATGCTCAGTGATTGGAGTAGGCTTATTGGGGAAATTTTCTTTTTCCTGTTTGCTTTCGATTTTTGGCGCCGTTTCATTATTTTTTGGAAAACTTCCCTTGCCATTCAGAATCCAATACAAATCCACATCCGGAAAAACATCCAAAATTTTAAGGATAAAATCAAGGCTCGGTTTGTTCCTCCCAGAAAGGAGGTGGGACAAACTAGAACGTTGTACCCCAATTTTATCGGCAAATGCGGAAGCATTCAGACCGTAATAATCCAGTATGATTTCAAGACGTTTGATAAATTCTTCAGTGTTTACCATTGTAAATTGTAATTAAAAATATACGATTTACAAATGTAACTAAAATAGTAGTTAACTCCAAAATTACAAGTGTAAATAGTTTTTAATTATGAAAAACAACTAAAGTAATTTACTAAATAAACATTTATAAAATACTGATAAATAAATAATTAGACTATAAATAAAAAACAGATGACATTTGTCAATTAACAATAGCTGAAGAATAGTGTTAACGGCGTTATATTTGATTACATTTCTAATCTAAACACATTTTGACTTGTTTACAATTGTAAAAATAAAGTTGTTTACTTTTGTAAATCAAATAATACTACATGGATCTAGAACAATTATTTAGTGAAAATAAAGAGAAATCTATCTTCGGAAGATATCTCACTTTAGAATCGATTGAACCTCTATTGGAGAAAATGAACACCGACAATCAGCTTTCAATTATCGGAAAATCGGTTCTTGAAAAACCGATTTATAAATATCAAATTGGAGCGGGAAAAATAAAAATATTGCTTTGGTCCCAGATGCACGGAAATGAAAGCACCACGACTAAAGGCTTGTTTGACTTTCTTAATCTGTTAAACAGCGGCTCTGGGCTTGCTGTGCAGCTGCTTGATTCCTTTACGTTTTACTGCATCCCGATGCTGAATCCCGATGGAGCGAAATTGTACACTCGTTTAAACGCAAATGAAATCGATTTGAATAGGGATTCCCAGAGTCTTACCCAACCAGAAAGCATAGTATTGAGGGAGGCTTTTGAATCTTTTAAACCGGATTATTGCTATAACCTGCATGATCAACGAACCATTTTTGGAGTGGGGAGTACCGGTAAACCGGCCACAATGTCTTTTCTTGCGCCTTCTTATAATGAAGAAAGAGAGATAAATGAGTCCCGATCGAAAGCCATAAGCCTTATTGCGGGAATTAATAATGTGCTGCAAAGGTATATTCCAAATCAAGTAGGACGTTTTGATGACTCCTTTAATATAAATTGTATCGGAGATACTTTTCAGGCGCTCGGAGTAAGCACTTTGTTATTTGAAGCGGGACATTTCTCGGGTGATTATCAAAGGGAAGAAACCAGAAAGTACGTTTTTACGGCCCTGGTTTCCAGTTTTGCGATACTTAGCGAAAACGATATAGTTGACAACGGAATTAACATTTATTTGAATATTCCTCAAAATAAAGCCTGTTTTTATGATTTTATATACAAAAATGTCAAATTAAATTATGATGGTATTGAAAAAATCACGAATTTTGCTGCACAATACAAAGAAGAATTGATTGAAAACGAAATACGTTTTAATGCTTATATTGTAGAAATTGGCGAATTGGAAGGGTACCACGGTCATTTTGAATACGATGCCAAAGAGGCAAAATACAAAGATGAGTTTGGAGAGTTTCCGAAATTAAATCAAAAAGCCGATTTTTATTTAGAAAATAGCATTAAATTTGTTAACGGATTGATAAAAAAATAAAAATTTGCGTCATTTTGTTGTTTTTATGTATATTTTTATACTTTGTTATGGCAATTAATAATATTAATTAAAGAAATATGAGTAAATTCCGTTTAGATGAAGTAGATCACCAGATTTTAGATATGTTGATAGACAATACAAGAGTTCCGTTTACGGATATTGCAAAAAAATTATTAATTTCTGCAGGAACTGTTCACGTTAGGGTTAAGAAAATGGAAGATGCCGGTATAATAATGGGTTCATCATTAGTGCTTGACTATGATAAACTAGGCTATTCTTTTATTGCTTATGTAGGGGTTTTTCTTAATAACACTTCTCAAACCAAATTTGTATTGCAACGCATCAATGAGATCCCGTTTGTAACCGTGGCTTCCGTAACTACAGGTAAGTTTAATATTTTTTGCAAGATTAGAGCAAAAGACACCAAGCATGCCAAAGATGTTATTTTTATGATCGACGATATTGATGGCGTGTACAGAACCGAAACCATGATTTCACTTGAAGAAAGCATTAACGACAAAAAGCGTCTAATGCACACGATCTTTAAAAACATGTAATAAACTTGAACGCTATATTTTATATAACCTCAAGTTAGTTCTTGGGGTTATTTTTTTATAACTATTTTCCGCTAAACCAAACCAACTGTAACAAAATTATGTATACGCTCCCTAAAATAGAACGTTTTAACCAAAACGTCCTTTCTAAATATAATATATACAATAGTGTTTTTATCACTTT
>NZ_DATBVQ010000056.1:0-32147 GCF_036515215.1 Flavobacterium sp. | reverse complement strand
GAGTCCATAAAAACGAATATAATAGTAGATTATGTGGGTGGGTCTTTCGATAAAAATTACTCAAATACAAATACGGAGCCTTTAAAATATGGTTTTACTAATTTTGGAATCACTCCTACTTTTGTGATGGAAGAGGACGATTGGACAATAAACATTGGTGCTGGCATTTTTTATAGTTTAGACAATGAAAAGAGCAACAATAAGTTTTTCATCTATCCGCAAGTTAATGCCAGTTACAAAGTCGTTGGGGATTTAATGATTTTTTATGCCGGAGCCGAAGGGAATTTGGAGCAAAATTCTTATTTGGATTTTGTCAATCAAAATACATATTTGTCTCCAGCTCTTAACATTGCCCCGACAGACAAACAATATGATATTTTTGCCGGTTTGAAGGGCAAGTTGGCAAACACTGTTAGTTACAATATGCGCGGCTCTTATGTGAATGAAAGAAACAAAGCATTGTTCAAAAGCAACGATTATAATGAGGATACAACAAATGAGGATTACGCTTTTGGAAATTCGATGCAGGTGGTATATGATGATATGAGAACATTGAGTTTTTCGGGAGATTTAAAAGCCAGTTTTTCAGATAACGTGACTTTCGGGGTAAGTGGAACTTTCAACAGTTATACCAATGATTTTCAGCAGGAAGCTTGGAGCTTGCCGGAAGTGAAATTCAACGCGAATATTGACTTTAATATCACGCCAAAATGGTTTGCAGGAGCTGCCGTTTTCTACGTTGGCGAACGCATGGACATACAGGGAAATACGGACAATATAAATGTGGTTGCTCCGAGTCCGATAACTCTAGACAGTTACTTTGATGTAAATGCAAATTTAGGATATAAACACAATGATCGATTGACCGGATTTATAAGAGCCAACAATATTGCCAACCAAGCCTATGAAAAATGGTTGAACTATCAAGTTCAAGGTTTTCAGTTGGTGGTAGGTGCAAATTATAAATTTGATTTTTAATTTATCCCATCCATTTAATTGCTGTTAGGTTCGTCAAATCGACATTAATTGATAAAAAAATGGCTTCCATATTCTGGAAGCCATTTTTTTATGTTTGCAAAAACTGTTATTCTGTAAATGGAACAGCGATTCTCATCTTGTCCCACCCCATATTCAGCACTATGCCGTTGTCAGCCTTGGTGAAAACCATTGAAAAGGCTTCAAGCGGTTCTTTTCCTTCGGTAACGGGAACTGTTAGTCGGGCGACATCGTTCTCAGGTTTATAATAGTAGGCTCCCCAAACGTTCAAGTCTTTATTTATGATGATCGTGTATGAATCTTTTTCAGGAATGGTGTACAAAGTATAAGTGCCCGCCTTAATTTTGGTTTCCCCTAATTTCATGTCCTTATAAAAGGTGATTTCAGCGGCTTCATTAGCGCCCGTTCTCCAAACCTTTCCGTTCGGTGCCAATTCGCTAAGACTGCGTCCTTTCAGTTGTGGCCTGCTGTAGGTGACTTTAGCGATTTTATCGGCCACTTTGTAATCGTTTGGAAAAGCAGCAACATCCATAGGACTTTTGTCCAAGTCAGGGAATTTTTGCGCATTCGCGTTAGAGAATAAAAGTATCATAAAGGCGAATGCAATTGTGGTAATAATAGATTTTTTCATGATCAGTATTAAAAGTTAGAATGTTAAAATTATTAATTATGTCCGTATAATGCTAAAAATTCGCATTAAAATTGGGGATAAGTTCGAAATCGGGTTCATATAAATCTGCGAGCCTCCGGAATAATAGTATAACTTTGGGCCCTGTGATTATGGTTGGGATGTCTCCGCTTCTTTTGTGAGTCTAACACTTCAGTCATGGAATCCATATTTTAAAATGAAAAAAAATGACTTTCAAACAAAAAACATATCGATATTACGTACAACTCGTTCAAGACAGAATCGATGTGTTTAGGGACATGATTGTCGCCCTTACCGAAGACTCTAAAAACGATGCTAAAGGTTCTGCTGGTGATAAGCATGAAACTGCCTTGTCGATGATGCATCTTGAACAAGAGAAACTCAATACTAAATTGAAGGAGGTTATCACCCAAAAAGCGATTCTGGACAAAATTGACCCTTGTAAAATAGCCCAAACGATAATCCTGGGAAGTTTGGTAAAAGCCAACGGTATCTATTTGTATATGAGTTTGGCCCTGCCAAAAATCAATATAGATGGAGTTAATGTTATCGCGTTATCGCCTCAATCACCGCTGGGGAATAAATTGATGGGAAATGTTGCAGGTTTTACTTTTGAGATTAACGGGACGACTTATCTAATAGAGGAGATTTTGTAGTTTTAAATTTTAAAATGCCCTGTTTTTTGGGACTCGGCGCCATAATTTAGGAAAGCTTACTATTGTCATTTTTAACTTCAAAACTGTTTCCATGAGTTTTTCAATTGCGTATTTCACACAAAACGCTTATTTTAGTTATAATCTATAACCAAATGTCTTACATGTGTTTTTCAATTGTAACCGTAATTGCATCTTTGCCTCATCAAAATAAACAAACAAATAAAAATATATAGTTATGTGCGGAATAGTATGTGCCTTTGATCTAAAACAAAAAGCGGAAGTTTTAAGACCTCAAGTGTTAGAAATGTCTAAAATTATCCGACACCGTGGACCGGACTGGAGCGGAATTTTCAGTAATGAAAAAGCGATTATGTCTCATGAACGATTGGCTATTGTTGACCCTGCTTCAGGTAAACAGCCTTTGTTCAGCGAGGACAAACAATTGATTTTAGCCGCAAACGGGGAAATTTACAACCACAGAGAATTACGCAAACAATTTGAAGGAAAATATAACTTTCAAACTGAAAGTGACTGCGAAGTTATTTTGGCTCTTTACAAAGAAAAAGGACCTCATTTTATAGACGAAATGAACGGTATTTTTGGATTTGCGATTTATGATGTAGAAAAAGACGAGTATTTTGTTGCCCGAGATCATATGGGGATTATTCCGTTATACATCGGTTGGGATCAACACGGAACTTTTTATGTGGCTTCAGAATTGAAAGCATTGGAAGGCTATTGCACCAAAATCCAGTTGTTTCCTCCAGGGCATTACATGAGTAGCAAAGACGGTGAATTTGTACAATGGTACAAAAGAGAATGGGTTGACTATGACGCCGTAAAAGACAACGTAACAAGTATTGAAGATATCAAAGTGGCTCTTGAAGCTGCCGTTCACAGACAATTGATGAGTGACGTGCCTTATGGTGTACTGCTTTCGGGAGGTTTGGATTCTTCCATCACTTCGGCCGTGGCCAAAAAATATGCCCAAAAACGTATTGAATCAGGAGATACAGTTGATGCCTGGTATCCGCAATTACACTCTTTTTCTGTAGGCTTGGATGGTTCGCCAGATTTGGCTGCAGCCCAAAAAGTAGCGGACCATATCGGTACCATTCACCACGAAATCAAATTCACGATTCAAGAAGGTTTGGATGCGGTTAAAGACGTGATTTATAACTTGGAAACCTATGATGTGACTACAATTAGAGCATCGACTCCAATGTGGTTGATGGCAAGAGTCATCAAGTCAATGGGAATTAAAATGGTATTGTCAGGTGAAGGGGCAGATGAACTTTTTGGAGGGTATTTATACTTTCACAAAGCACCAAACGCCCAAGAATTTCACGAAGAAACGGTTCGTAAATTAAGTAAGTTACATATGTACGATTGTCTTCGTGCCAACAAAAGTTTAGCGGCTTGGGGTATCGAAGGGCGTGTGCCGTTCTTGGACAAAGAATTTATGGATGTGGCCATGAGAGTCAACCCACAGGATAAAATGATCAACAAGGAGCACCCAATGGAGAAATGGGTTGTTCGTAAAGCATTTGAAGACATGTTGCCCGAAAGCATCGCCTGGAGACAAAAAGAGCAGTTTAGCGACGGAGTTGGTTACGGTTGGATTGATAACTTAAAAGAAGTGGTGGCTGTAGAAGTTTCGGATGAGCAATTGGCAAATGCAAAATACAAGTTTCCTCTGCAAACCCCAACTTCGAAAGAGGAATATTACTACCGTTCAATTTTTAACGAACATTTCCCGAGTGATGCTGCCGCATTATGTGTTCCACAGGAAGCTAGCGTGGCTTGTAGTACAAAAATTGCACTGGAATGGGATGAGGCTTTCAAGAACATGAATGACCCTTCTGGAAGAGCAGTTGCCAACGTGCATACAGATTCTTATGTAAAAGGATAAAATTTTTTAGTCGAAATATTAAAAAGAAAGGCGCTTTCCATTTGGGAAGCGTCTTTTTTGCGTTTATCAAAATAGGTAATCCTAATAATAAACTGGTATTTTCTTAAATAAGTAGGCCTAGTTTCTTTTTTATTAGGCTTCTTTTTTATATTAGCGTATCTAAACACTACATCATGAAACGCTATATTTTAATTTTCAGTCTGCTTGCGCTTACTTCTTGCCTAAAAAAGAATAAGACCGCTGTAGATACCATAGTCAAAAATGCCACTATTTACGCTGTCGATAAGGCATTTAGTACGGCAACTGCAATGGCTATTAGTGACGGTAAAATTGTTGCGATAGGCAGTGATGAAGACATTACAAATAAGTTTGAATCTGAAAATACCATCGAGGCAAAGGGCAAGTTTATTTACCCTGGTCTGATAGATGCGCATTGTCATTATTATGGTTTTGGACTTAGCCTTCAGGAAGTTGATTTGCGTGGTACTAAAAGTATGGAGGATGTGGTAAAGAGGATTCAAGACTTTCAAAAAGTAAAAAAATCAAATTTCATTGTTGGGAACGGCTGGGATCAGAACGATTGGAAAGTAAAAGAGTTTCCTTCCAAAGCTATTTTGGATACTTATTTCGCTGATATTCCTGTCGTTTTGAATAGAGTAGATGGTCATGCGATTATCGCTAACAGTAAAGCATTGGCGTTAGCTGGAATCACTAAAGACACAAAGGCCGTTGGTGGACAGATTGAAATTAAAAATGGCGAGCCAACGGGAATTTTGATAGATAATCCGATGGAGCTGGTTTTTAAAATAATTCCGAAACCAACTCGCACGACTCAAATTGCAGCTTTGTTGGATGCCGAAAAAGTAATGTTTGATTATGGTTTAACGACAGTAAATGACGCTGGTTTAGATCCTGATGTCATCAATTTGATAGACAGTTTGCAAAAGGCTAAGGCGATGAAATTAAATGTTTATGCTATGATTACAGCAAATCAAAAAAATATTGATTCGTATCTAAAAAAAGGAATTTACAAAACAGATAATTTAGATGTGCGTTCTTTTAAAATGTACGGAGATGGTGCTCTAGGTTCTCGAGGCGCCTGCCTTCACAAACCATATTCAGATATGCCCAATCAATATGGCGCCTTGTTGTCGCCCATTTCGGAATTGAGATCGATTGCACAACAAATAGCAAATTCTGATTTTCAATTGAATACACATGCTATTGGGGATTCTGCCAACACGGTTTTGTTAAAAATATACAAAGAAGCTTTGACAGGAAAGAAAGACAGAAGATGGAAAATCGAACATGCACAAGTTTTACGCGAGCAAGATTTTGATTATTTCAAATCGGGGATAATTCCTTCGGTACAGCCTACGCATGCCACTTCGGATATGTATTGGGCGGGGGACAGATTAGGGAAAGACCGTTTGAAAAACGCTTATGCTTATAAAAAATTGCTTCAGAAAGCGGGAATCATTGCTTTAGGGACTGATTTTCCCGTAGAGGAAGTGAACCCGATGTTGACTTTTCATGCGGCAGTAGCCAGAAAAGACAGCAAAGGATATCCAAAGGGCGGTTTCCAGACGGAAAATGCGTTGACAAGGGAGGAGACTTTGAAAGGAATGACGATTTGGGCTGCCTATAGTAATTTCGAAGAAAAAGAAAAAGGAAGTCTGGAGGTTGGGAAATGGGCTGATTTTGTCATCTTCGATAAGGATATAATGAAAATTGTGGAGAGCGAAATTCTTGAAATGAAGCCCTCTAATACATATTTAAAAGGAGTTAAGGTTAAATAATGGCTACGTTCGAATAGTCCTTTTACAAATAGGGAAATTGCATCACTAATAATCCTAAAACGACCCAAAAGCACAATTTAAGGATTGATATTTCATGAATAGCACGCCCAAATAATTACGGGTCAAACGATTATGAAATTCATTTCTAACCGGCATGAAAGCCGAAATTTAAGCGCAATGGAAAATGCGGCTGAGCAGAAAGAGGATGCAGAAATGGCTAAAGCAAAAATATCTGTCCAGCATGACTTAAGATATAAAATGTTCTCGATTTTGAGAGCGTTTTTCGAGGCTTTAAATCAACAAAATGTTAATAACTTAACACCTTAAAAAGGGATTTTAACGGTTAAATAGGTTACGTTGTTATATATTTGCGTGTTAGACAAAGTTTACATTATTAGAATAAATCATATGAGCGAAGAAATCAAGAAGGACAATTATTCAGCGGATAGTATTCAGGCATTAGAAGGAATGGAGCATGTACGAATGCGTCCATCGATGTATATTGGAGATGTGGGGGTTCGAGGACTTCATCATTTAGTTTATGAGGTGGTAGATAACTCTATCGATGAGGCAATGGGAGGTCATTGCGATACGATAATAGTTGATATAAATGAGGATGGATCTATTGCCGTTGAAGACAATGGACGTGGTATCCCAGTCGGTATTCATAAAAAAGAAGGTGTTTCTGCGCTTGAGGTTGTAATGACTAAAATTGGTGCTGGAGGAAAATTTGACAAGGATTCTTACAAAGTCTCTGGTGGACTTCACGGTGTGGGGGTTTCGGTTGTAAATGCACTGTCAAATCACCTTAGGGCTACGGTTCATAGTAGTGACGGAAAAGTGTACGAGCAAGAGTATGAAAAAGGGAAAGCGTTGTATCCGGTTAAACAAATTGGGGAGACCACAAAAAGAGGTACAATCGTTACTTTTTATCCTGATCCAAGTATTTTTACTCAGACAGTTGAATTTTCATATGATACTTTATCGGCCCGTATGCGTGAATTGTCATACCTAAATAAAGGAATTACAATCACTTTTACGGATAAAAGAGAATTGGATAAAGACGGGAAATTTGTTTCTGAAGTTTTTCATTCTGATGAAGGTTTAAAAGAATATATCCGTTATTTAGATGGAAATCGTGAGCCAATTATTGCTCACGTTATTTCGATGGATAATGAAAAAGGGGAAATCCCTGTTGAGGTTGCCTTGATTTATAACACAAGTTACACGGAGAATATTTTTTCTTACGTGAACAATATCAATACACACGAAGGAGGGACACACTTGCAAGGTTTCAGAACTGGTCTAACCAGATCGCTTAAGAAATACGCAGATGCATCCGGAATGTTAGACAAATTGAAGTTCGACATTTCAGGGGATGATTTCCGTGAAGGCTTGACTGCGATTATTTCTGTAAAAGTTGCGGAACCGCAATTTGAGGGACAAACCAAAACTAAACTTGGAAACAGGGAAGTAGTTTCGCCGGTTAGTCAGGCGGTGAGCGAAATGATCGAGAACTATTTGGAGGAAAATCCAAATGATGCTCGAATCATTGTGCAAAAAGTTATTCTGGCTGCTCAGGCGCGTCACGCGGCCAAAAAAGCGCGTGAGATGGTACAACGCAAAACCGTAATGGGTGGCGGCGGATTGCCGGGGAAATTGTCTGACTGTTCAGAACAAGATCCTGCAAAATGCGAAGTATATCTTGTCGAGGGAGATTCGGCAGGGGGAACGGCAAAACAAGGTCGTGACCGCGCTTTTCAAGCAATTTTGCCATTGCGTGGTAAGATTTTGAACGTAGAAAAAGCGATGCACCATAAGGTTTTTGAAAACGAAGAGATTAGAAATATTTTTACTGCTCTTGGTGTTACTGTTGGTACGGAAGAGGATAGTAAGGCTTTGAATATATCTAAGTTGCGTTACCATAAAGTAATTATTATGTGTGATGCCGATGTCGATGGTAGTCACATATCAACTTTGATATTGACATTCTTCTTTAGATTCATGAAAGAACTGATAGAAGAAGGGCACGTTTACATAGCTGCTCCACCTTTATATTTGGTTAAAAAAGGGAATAAGAAAGAATATGCATGGAATGATTTGCAACGTGATCAGGCTAATGAGAGAATGGGCGGAAGTGCAGGAATTCAGCGATATAAAGGTCTTGGGGAGATGAACGCAGAACAATTATGGGAAACCACAATGGATCCTGGTTTCAGAACCTTGCGACAAGTAACCATTGATAGTTTGGCAGAAGCTGATAGGGTTTTCTCTATGCTAATGGGTGATGAAGTACCACCGAGGAGAGAATTTATCGAAAAAAATGCTGTTTATGCTAATATAGATGCTTAATTAAGGTGTCTAAACACTAATTAACTAACCAAAAAACACACACATATAATATGAAAGTTACTATTGTAGGAGCAGGAAATGTAGGAGCAACATGCGCAGACGTAATCTCTTATAGGGGGATTGCAAGTGAAGTTGTATTATTGGACATAAAGGAAGGATTTGCTGAAGGTAAGGCATTGGATATTATGCAATGTGCCACCAATACGGGTTTTAATACAAAAGTGTCAGGTGTTACTAATGACTATTCAAAAACAGCCAATAGTAGCGTTGTTGTTATTACGTCTGGAATTCCTAGGAAGCCAGGAATGACTCGCGAGGAATTAATTGGAATCAATGCCGGAATCGTGAAAACGGTTGTTGAAAGCGTTTTGGTTCATTCTCCAAATGCAATCATCGTAGTGGTTTCGAACCCGATGGACACGATGACCTATTTGGCATTAAAATCTACGGGATTGCCAAAAAACAGAATAATTGGAATGGGTGGGGCACTTGACAGTTCTCGTTTTAGAACCTACTTGTCAATGGCTTTGGATAAGCCTGCGAATGATATTTCTGCAATGGTAATTGGTGGTCACGGTGATACTACTATGATTCCTTTGACGCGTTTAGCATCATATAATGGTATTCCTGTATCTCAATTTCTGTCGGAAGAAGCATTACAAAAAGTTGCCGCCGATACCATGGTTGGAGGCGCGACACTTACTGGTCTTTTAGGAACTTCGGCCTGGTACGCTCCTGGAGCATCGGTTGCTTATTTGGTGGACAGTATTTTGAATGACCAAAGGAAAATGATTGCTTGTTCTGTTTTTGTTGAAGGAGAATATGACCAAAATGACATTTGCATAGGTGTACCTTGTATTATTGGTAAAAATGGAGTCGAAGAGATTCTGGAGATTGAGTTAAATGATAAGGAAAAAGCAGCGTTTGCTAAAAGTGCCGATGCAGTTCGACAAATGAATGATGCGTTGAAATCAATTTTAGCTTAATCAAAATGTTATATATTAACGAAGACTGCACTATTGCGGTCTTTTTTTTGAGATTAATCAATAAATTAATTGGTTAATGTTAACGTTAATTATATATTTGCTCGGTTCAAAAATAATAATATAATAGCTGGTTTTTGTTTTTCAGACCTAAATCATTGTCGGATACTATATTAAAGGTTGGAAAAATAAATAAATATAAAATAATTAATTTTTAGTAATAATGCAGAATAAAGGACTTATTAAATTTTTCGCAATACTATTTGCATTGGTGAGTATTTACCAACTTTCTTTCACTTTTGTTTCAAGCAAAATAAAAAATGACGCTAAATCTTTCGCTAACGGGAATACCGACAAAGAGGCGAGATATTTAGATTCAATTGGTAAAGAAAAGGTGTTTAACTTAGGATTTACAGATTTTACTTTTGACGAGGTAAAAGACAAACAGATTAATAAGGGTCTTGACTTAGAAGGTGGTATCAACGTGATATTGCAAATCTCCGTTAAAGATATCTTGAAAGGATTATCTAATAATTCTAAAAATCCCGTTTTCAATAAGTCTTTAGCGGATGCTACTGCAAATCAAAAAGGAAATCAAACTTATATAGATGCTTTCTTCGAGGCATTTGAAGCTAATTCTAAAGGTACAGTTAAATTGGCGTCGCCAGATATTTTTGCAAACAGAAGTTTGCAAGGAGAAGGTGGAGTTGATTACCAAATGACTGACTCACAAGTTCAAAAAGTTATCAAAAGAAAAGTTGACGAGTCTGTAGAAAGTGCGTTTGGCGTTTTGAGAAAACGTATCGACAAATTCGGCGTAACTCAACCTAATATTCAAAAACTGGGAGAGTCAGGACAAATTCTTGTTGAACTTCCTGGGGCTAAGGATGTAGACAGAATAAAAAAATTATTGCAAAGTACCGCTCAGTTGGAGTTTTGGGAAACGTACAAAATTGATGACATGGGTAGCTTTTTAGTGGCTGCAAATGAGGCATTGAAAAAAACGGAAACTAATAATGTTGAGGCTAAGCCAATAGTAAAAGACTCTTTGAGCGCTTTGTTAACCGATGCAAAGGATTCTGCTGCAACTAAAAAGGGCAATAACCCTTTATTTGACAAAATTATTGCTCAAGGTGGTGGGCCTGTTCTAGGGCTTTTCTCTCCAAAAGATACAGCTACAGTTAATGGTTACCTAAAAAGAGCGGACATCAGAATTTTATTGCCGGCAGACCAGCGTTACGCTAAATTTGTTTGGGGTAAACTAACAACAATACAAGATGATAAAGCAAAAAATATTGATGCCGTAGAATTATATGCTTTAAAAGGAAACAGAGACAATGTCCCAGCAATGGGCGGTGGTGTCGTTACCGATGCTAAAGATTCATTTGATCAAATGGGCAAGCCTGCAGTTTCTATGCAAATGGATGGACAAGGTGCAAAAGCTTGGGAAGAATTAACAGGAAGAGCATATACTCAGAAAAGTAATATTGCGATTGTTCTTGACAACATCGTATATTCTGCTCCAGGAGTTTCTACTGGGCCTATTTCAGGTGGAAGATCTGAAATTTCAGGAGCTTTTGACGTAACTGAAACTAAAGATTTAGCTAACGTTTTAAGAGCGGGTAAACTTCCGGCTTCTGCTGATATTATTCAATCTGAAGTTGTTGGACCATCCTTGGGACAAGAAGCGATCGATAACGGTACGACTTCTGCGATTGTTGGATTGCTGTTGGTATCCCTTTGGATGATGATTTACTACGGAAAAGCAGGTTGGTACGCCAATGTAGCTTTAGCGGTGAACTTACTGTTCTTGTTTGGTATTTTGGCAAGTTTAGGTGCCGTTCTTACATTGCCAGGTATTGCCGGTATTGTATTAACAATGGGTACTGCTGTCGATGCGAACATTATTATATATGAAAGAGCTAAGGAAGAGTTACGAGAAGGCAAATCGCTAGACGAAGCTGTTAAAGCATCTTATAGTTGGACTGGCGCCATGCGTTCAATCGTAGATGCTAATGTTACGCATATCTTGACTGGAGCCGTATTGTTTATTTTTGGATCCGGACCTATCAAAGGTTTTGCTACTACTTTGTTGATAGGTATCATAACCTCTTTATTTACTTCTATTTTTATAGCACGAATATTTATCGATTGGAGTCTAAGAAAAAACAATAAGTTATCTTTTGTTACAGGATTTTCTAAGAACTTTTTCACGAATTTCCATTTTGATTTCTTAGGTATCAAAAAATGGACTTATTTATTCTCTGGAATTGTAGTTGTTGTCAGTATTATTTCATTGGCAACCAATAAACTGGATCAAGGTGTTGATTTTGTGGGAGGAAGAACGTTTCAAGTTCGTTTTGAGAAACCAATTGAAGCAGAAGTGGTGAAAGCGGAATTGACTAAGGTCTTTGGAAGTGCAGAAGCTAAAATATTTGGAGAGAATAATCAATTAAAGATTACTACAAAATATAAAGTAAAGGAACACGGAATTGAAGCTGACCAAGAAGTGAATAAGCTGATGTACGAAAGTTTGAAAAATCACTTCTCTGCGGGAATGACTTATGATCAATTTGTAAATGCTTATGAAGGTAAAAAATACGGAATTTTACAAGCTTCGAAAGTGGGGCCTACGGTTGCCGAAGATATCAAAACGAACGCATACTGGGCTGTTCTTGGAGCCATGGCCATCGTATTTTTATACTTGATGATCAGTTTCAGAAAATGGCAATATAGTTTAGGGGCGATTGCGGCTGTTGCGCATGACGTAATATTTGTTTTGGGAATCTATTCCTTGTGTTACAAGTTTATGCCTTTCGGTATGGAAATCGATCAGCATTTCATAGCTGCAATTCTTACCGTTATTGGTTATTCGATGAATGATACTGTAATTGTATTTGATAGAGTTCGTGAATTCTTGGATGGTAAAACCAAAGGGACATTTTATGAAATCGTGAACAAGTCGATTAATTCAACGATGTCAAGAACAATCAATACTTCATTAACGATGGTCTTTGTATTATTGATCATGTTTATTTATGGAGGTGAATCGATTAGAGGATTTATATTTGCTATGTTGATCGGTATTATTGTGGGAACTTACTCCTCATTATTCATTGCTACGCCGGTATTAGTAGACACAATATCTAGAGAAGACAAAAAGTTAATCGAGCAACAACATCAAGAATTATAAGCTATAGCTGACATATTTAATGAAGGCCCAACGTGAGTTGGGTCTTTTTTTTGTTTTAATTTTTCGTTTTAGTCAGGTTTTAATTGATTAATTTTAGTAGACTATTTGGCCGCATATCATTTTTCAAAACTGGACTGATTATGAAAACAAATAAGCGCTATGCTTTAATGCTCTTCTTGTTGTTTTCCGCCGCCTATGCTCAAGATGGCGAGCCTAACATATCGCTTGGAGTGTATTATGGTTTTGGGAAGGATATCAAAAACAAAGATTATACTTATAACAGTCATTACTTTAAATTGCAGTTTTGTAATACGATAAAGGAATCAAAAAAATTAAAATATGAGTTTTTGATACAACCGCAAGTTGATTTCGTTGAACATCAGCTTCTGAACCCGTACTACATTGCGTCGGACGTTGCGAATTACCTCGAAAAGAGGGAAAAATACGGCGAGTTGAAAAGCATTAGGAATTATAGCTTAAACTTCGGTTTAATAGTTTCTAGGCCAGTATCCAAAAATATAAATATTTTTTTACTAGCGAGCATAGGCCCGATGGTTACCAATACGGAGACAGAACGTCTTTCCAAAGGTTTTGCTTTTTCGAATGTATTCTCATTGGGCTTTTCCTTAAAAATATACAATTCTATATTTGAGTTTAGGCCCAATTTTAACCATTTATCCAATGCGGGACTTCAGCAGCTCAATAATGGTTTTAATTCGTTAAATATAGAGTTCGGATTGAATGTACCGCTGTAATTACGTTGCATTATTAAAGAGAAACAACACTTCTGAAGGTCGTTGTTGTGTTTTTTTATTGTTTTAGTGGATATGGTTATGTTTGATGTTTTAACTTTTATTGGGTTATTCTCAATTAGTGTGACAATAAGTGATTTTTTAATTTTATTAAACTCTGTAATTTTATATATTTACTACTTGTTGCTTTAGGGAGCTTTCCAATTTTGATCAAATTAAAACGTACGAATAATGAAAAAAAGTATCAGGTCATTAGCTTATTTGTTTTTGATTGCATTTTTATCCCATATTGCCATCTTCGCAAATACTAAAAGCAGGGCTATAAAGCTAGAATCTACTATTTTTTCAATTAGTAATAGCGCATATTGTTTTATACCTATTTCGGGAAAAAATTCTGGTAACCGGAATGAAAGTTTTGTGCCTCCGGCACCTTCCGTTACTTCTCCAATTTATTTATGTCAAGGTAGTACCGCGGATCCGTTAAGCGCAACAGCTTCTCCTGGGGCTACTTTAATCTGGTACGGCACAGCTGCGAATGGAGGTACGGCAAGTCCAACGGCACCTACCCCTTCAACAACTGCAGTCGGTCAGACAAAATACTATGTAAGTCAAATGGATGGTACTGGAGAGAGCCCTAGAGCTGAAATCATCGTGAATGTGGTTGCCGATAACGGGGCGACTATCTTAGGTTTTAGATGTGATCCTACGCAGGCTACAACTACTACTTCTGTATTTTTTGACTGGTCAAATAATCCACTTATATCTAATTCTTATAATTACTCCTATTCTATTAGTGGAGGGGCTACCGTTACAGGGAGTACAGGAGTTTCGCATCAAGAGGTTTTTGGGATGGCCCCCGGCCAGTCGGCTACACTAACATTGTCATCAGCCACTCATCCATGTGTTCCTCCACTAACTTTAACATGCACAGTACCTTGCGGAACCTCTACGGTAACACCTACGTTTACTCCAATACCACCTTTTTGTTCTGGAACAACCCCAGCTCCATTATTACCAGCGGTTTCAAATGAAGGGATAGCGGGTACCTGGTCCCCTGCAATAGTTAATAATACCACAAGTGCGGTTTATACTTTTACTCCAGACCCTATTTTATTTCCTTGCGCCTTAACCCAAACAATGTCCGTGACTGTCGATCCCCTAGTTACTCCTGCTTTTTCGGGAATTCCGGCAATCGTTTGTCAAGGTGCTGCGGCTCCAACATTACCTAGAAGTTCATCTAATGTAACTCCAATAAATGGAATTTGGAGTCCGGCAACTGTTAATACAGCTGTTTTAGGTAGTTTTTCATATACTTTTACGCCAGATCCTGGTCAGTGTACTTCAGCAACACCAACATCAATATCGATACGAATTGATCCCGTATTAACGCCTTCTTTTACCGCTGTTCCGGATATTTGTTCGGGCGATTCTTTATCGGCTTTGCCGACCATTTCGAACAATGGCATTTCAGGTAGCTGGTCTCCGTCATTGAACAATACGGCTACTACGAGCTATACTTTTACGCCTGCAGCGGGTCAATGTGCCACAACTGCAACTATGACAATTTCGGTCACGGCAAGTGGTACGCCAACATTTACGGCCGTTCCAGCAATATGTACAGGCGATCCTATTGGTCCTTTGCCTACAGTTTCTGATAATGGCTATACGGGAACTTGGTCTCCGGCATTAGATAATACAACCACTACTAACTATACTTTTACACCGGATGCCAGTCAGTGTGCAACTGTCGCCAATTTGACAATTACCGTTAATCAATTAGTAAGTCCGACTTTTATTGATATTCCGGACTATGTGTGTGAAAATGATATTCCTCCTGTATTGCCTGCGAGTTCTTCAGATACTCCTTCTATAACCGGGTCTTGGAATCCATCAGCAGTGGATACCTCGGTTGTAGGGACAAACGACTTTGTTTTTACTCCGGATGCAGGACAATGTGCTGACGAATTAACAATAGCTATTACAGTGAGTCCGGCTAACACTTTAGTCGATTTCCAGTGGACGGTTACGGAGGCTTTTTCCGAAAATCAAATGATCACGATTACGGCAACTGGAGCTGGGAATTATTTATATCAACTTGATGATGGCCCTTTTCAAGAAAGTCCCGTTTTTGAGCATGTGTCTGCCGGTTATCATTCGGTGACTGTGGAAGACGCAACGGGTTGTAGCCTTTCAATAACTAAAAGTAATATTCTCGTCATTGACTATCCCAGGTTTTTCACGCCAAACAATGACGGATATAATGATATGTGGAATGTTTTCACTTTAGAAGATAAGTCGGGCTCAAAAATTCAAATATTTGATCGCTACGGTAAGCTTTTAAAGGAGATTAGGCCAAACGGAAGCGGTTGGAATGGAACTTTTAATGGAAGGCCATTACCGGCAACCGATTATTGGTTTGTGGTTGATTATCCGGAAGATGGAACAATTAAAAAATTCAGGTCGCATTTCTCGTTAAAAAGATAGCACAAAAAAAACTCCCGTCGCAACGGGAGTTTTTTTTGTAAAATCTAGAATACTTATATTTTGACCGGTTTTTCAGCAGTGAAAATGAAGTAAAGACCAATTAGTATGAAAGGAATACTAAGCCATTGTCCCGTTGAAAGAAGGCCGAGAGCGCTTTCAAAACCCCCTTGGCTTTCTTTAACAAATTCTACAACGATACGTACAGAAAACAATAATACCAGAAAAAGACCAAAAAGGAACCCCGATTTTTGCCTTGCTTCCGTTTTCCAATACAAGAAAAATAATATGGCGAACACAAAAACATAGCAAAACGCTTCATACAATTGGGCAGGATGTTTTGCGGGTACTTGCGCCAAAAGGTTGGCAAACTGAGGATTGGTAGCAATAGCATGATAAGCCTCTTTTGGGTTAGCTATTTGTGTTGCGTTTACGGCGTCATTTGGGCTAAAATGGTCCCGAATGAATTTTACTCCAAAAGGAGAAGTGGTTTCTTTTCCGACTATTTCAGAATTGAAAAAATTACCCAATCTCACAAAAATAGCGCCACTTGTAACGGCAATAACCACTCGGTCCAAGATCCACAGCAACGGCCTTTGCAATACTTTTTTGCTATAATAGTACATGGCTATTATTATCGAAATTGCTGCGCCGTGACTAGCTAGCCCTTGATATCCGGTAAATTCGAATTTTGGTGTTAATCTGAAAGGTAAAAATATTTCCAATAAATGGTTGCGGAAATATTCCCAGTCGTAAAAGAAAACATGTCCCAAACGGGCGCCTATCAAAGTGGCAAGAACTGTCCAAATGAATAATGAATCCAGTTTTTCGATGGATTCGTTTTCGCGACCGTATATGTTTTTCATGATATACCAACCCAATCCGAAAGCAACTACAAACATAAGGCTGTAGAAACGTATTACAAAAAAACCTAAATCAATCCCTTCTGAGGGGTTCCAAACAATATTTAAAGCGTGTGTCATTTATTTTTTATTTGGTGTAAAAATACATTTTTTGTTTTGAGTTTCAATAGTAAATTGTAGTTATGCCTTGTTTATTTGTGCTAATTAAGAGGCAAAAAAAAACAAGCATCATGCTTTTTATGACGTTAATGATTGCATTTCTTTTTGGGTACCGGATCATAGCCTGTTTTTCCCCATGGATTGCAACTCACAATTCTTTTTAATCCCAAAAAGCCGCCATAAAACAAACCATGCGTTTTCAGGGACTCGATCATATAGCTCGAACAAGTGGGTTCAAATCGACAAGCAGCTGGAGTAAACGGCGAGATGGCAACCTGATAGAATCGTACCAGCAACAGAAATGGGAATATGATAATTTTTGATAACATAGTAGTCTAAGTGGCCCGATTATAAGATTTAGTCTTCACTGTTTAACAGTGGCGATCTAAATTTTGAATGTTATATGGTTAGCCAACGAAAAACCGAAAATCGGAGCGTTTAAACACTGAACGTGGTTCCGTCCTTGCCGTCTTTCAATTGTATCCCGAAAGCTATTAATTGGTCTCTAATTTGGTCAGAAAGGGCAAAATTCTTATCCGCTCTTGCCTGGTTCCTCATGCCTATAAGCATATTGACGACCCCTTCCAGTTTGTCGCTGGTGCTGTCTATTGTTTTTTCGTCTTCAAGCCCTAAAACGTCAAACACAAAAGCATTGATAGCCGTAGAGAAAGTTTCCAAATCAGCAGTGGTTAAATTTTCCTTTCCGTCATTTATAAGGTTTATATAGCGGACACCTTCAAATAATTGCGCTATTAAAATCGGGGAGTTGAAGTCATCGTTCATGGCGTCGTAACAAGACTGTTTCCAGCTAGCTATGTCGATCGTGCTGTTGGAACCGGCAGGCAGCTGTTTTATGACATCCATTGCTTCCATCAATCTTTTGTAACCTTTTTCGGCTGCAACTATAGCGTCGTCCGAAAAATCAAGGATGCTTCTGTAATGTGCTTGAAGCATGAAAAATCGGGCCACTGAGGCCGAAAACGCTTTGCTTAATATCGAGTTTTCACCGGTTAAGATTTCTCTCGGTAATATGTTGTTTCCGGTCGATTTAGCCATTTTTTTGCCATTCAAAGTCAGCATGTTGGCATGCATCCAATAATTGACTGGCGTTTGTCCCGTGCAGGCTTCGTTTTGCGCAATTTCACATTCGTGATGCGGGAATTTCAAATCCATTCCGCCACCGTGAATATCAAAATGGTTGCCCAAGTATTTTGTGCTCATCGCCGTACATTCTAAGTGCCAGCCTGGGAAACCGTCGCTCCAAGGGGAGGGCCAACGCATAATATGCTGTGGCTCCGCTTTTTTCCAGAGGGCAAAATCTTGCGGGTTTCTCTTGTCGGATTGACCGTCAAGATCACGGGTATTGGCCAGCATGTCTTCTATGTTTCGACCGCTTAACCTTCCATAATGGTTCGTTTCGTTGAATTTGACCACATCAAAATAAATGGAACCATTGGCTTCGTAACCAATACCATTGGCGATTATTTTTTTTATGATTTCAATTTGCTCGATGATGTGTCCTGTTGCCGTAGGTTCAATACTTGGAGGCAAAAAGTTAAAAGCTTTGAGTATTTCGTGAAAATCAACCGTGTATCTTTGTACCACTTCCATGGGTTCCAACTGTTCCAAACGTGCTTTTTTGGCAATTTTGTCCTCGCCCTCGTCTACATCATCCACAATATGCCCCACATCAGTGATGTTCCTTACATAACGCACTTTATAATCCAAGTGCAACAGATATCTAAAAATCACGTCAAAAGACATGAAAGTTCTCACATTTCCAAGATGGACATTGCTGTAAACCGTCGGCCCACAAACGTACATGCCAATATTGCCTTCATGGATAGGAACAAATGTTTCTTTTTCTCCCGAAAGAGAGTTGTATATTTTTAGAGTCTGAGTACTGTATAGAGGCATTTAATTTTTTTTATGAGCTATATCCTGCTTTTCGCTGCAATCTTTTTGTTAAAAAAAACAAAAAGGATTTTCACTTCAATCAGGGCTAGGGGATTATTTTTAATAACAACCCTTCTAGAATTTCGTTTCTAATTTGATGTAATCCAAAAACTCTCTGCGGGACTGTGGGTCTTTAAATTTTCCGCCAAATTCAGAGGTTACCGTACTGCTTTCGATGTCGCTAATTCCTCTTGAATTTACGCAAAGGTGTTTTGCATCAATTACACAAGCAACGTCTTCCGTGCCTAAAGCTTTTTGTAATTCTTGAACAATTTGCATCGTCAGTCTCTCTTGGACCTGGGGTCTTTTGGCATAGTATTCTACGATGCGATTCATTTTTGACAGACCAATCACTCGACCGTTAGAGATATAACCCACATGGGCTCTACCTATAATAGGTAATAAATGGTGTTCGCAAGTGGAGTATACGATGATGTTTTTTTCGACTAACATCTCACCGTATTTGTAATTATTGTCGAATGTGGAAGCATTTGGTTTTTTAGCGGGATTTAGCCCTCCAAAAATTTCTTTTACAAACATTTTGGCAACGCGATTTGGCGTGCCTTTCATGCTGTCATCTGTCAAATCCATCCCAAGTGTCAAAAGGATATTTTCAACGTCTTTTTTTATTTTTTCAATTTTTTCGTCGTCACTAATTGCAAAAGCATCGTCTCTTACAGGGTTTGTTGCACATGAACCAATATGATTTTCTCCTATTTCGTCATGAATTTCTTCATTTTGTTTCATTAAAAGCTGCTATTATATAAAGTGTATATTTTTAGGCTGTAAAGATAATTAATAAAAACTAAAGATTTTCTATAGCTTTTAATATTTAATCGGGAGCTGTTGTAATGTGATAGTCAAATAAAAAGGCAATAACATTTTAGTTATTGCCTTTTTTTGATTGTTATTTAACTTTACAATTGACAATCCTGTTGCGTCGCATCAGCGATTTTGACTCTTCATTGCAATTTTGGTAGCGGCTAAATTATTTAGCGTTATAAGTTGTTATCGCTGCTTTAAGTATTTGCACTGCTTTGATTAAGTCTTCTTTCTTTAGGACATAAGCAATTCTAACTTGGTTCATTCCAACTCCTGGAGTAGAATAAAAACCTGCTGCCGGCGCTACCATCACGGTTTCTCCATCAAGATCATAGCTTTCCAAGAGCCAACGTGCGAAATCATCTGCGTTTTCAATAGGAAGTTCTGCGATACAGTAAAAAGCTCCTTTTGGTGTAGCTACTTTTACACCTTCAATCTTATTCAATTCTGATATTAGCGTATCTCTTCGCTCTCTGTATTCCGAAATTACGTCATCAAAATAACTTTGAGGGGTGTCAAGAGCAGCTTCACTAGCCACTTGGGCAAATGTAGGTGGGCTCAGTCGCGCTTGGGCAAATTTCATTGCCGTAGCCATCAGTTCTTTGTTTTTTGAAACAATACAGCCAATTCTTGCACCACACATACTGTATCTTTTTGATACGGAGTCAATCATGATGGCATTTTCTTCGAGCCCAGGGATATTCATCACTGAATAGTGAACGTCGCCATCATAAGTAAATTCTCTGTATACTTCATCGGCAATCAGGAACAAATCATGTTTCTTTGCCAAATCTGCCAGCTGCATAATTTCCTCTTTTGAATAAAGATAACCCGTTGGGTTTCCTGGATTACAAATAAGGATTGCTTTTGTTTTTGGTGTAATTAGTTTTTCAAAATCTGCAATAGGCGGTAAAGCAAATCCAGTATCAATTGATGATATGACAGGAACTACAGTAACCCCTGATGCTGTGGAAAAACCATTGTAATTAGCGTAAAAAGGTTCGGGAATGATTATCTCATCCCCCTGATCCATTGTACTTCCCATGGCGAACAGCAAAGCTTCGGACCCACCGGTAGTGATGATTATGTCTTCAACATCAATAGGTAGCCTTTGATTTTTATAGAATTGGGATAGTTTTGTTCTGTAACTTTCGAAACCGGCTGAATGACTGTACTCCAATACTTCGATATTGAAATTTTTCACGGCATTCATGGCAACTTCCGGAGTCTTTATATCCGGTTGGCCAATGTTCAGATGGTATACTTTATTTCCTTTTTTCTTGGCTATTTCAGAGTAGGGAACTAATTTACGTATTGGGGATTCGGGCATCTTTTGACCCTTGTTCGATATTTTTGGCATGATAGTATTATTGTTGAATTGCAAATTTGCGATTTTTTTTTCGAATTTAATACGGCTTACATCCCTATTTATTGTTAAATGTGCAATGTTCTTTGATATTTTTAGTAATTTTATATAAATTATTTCCTATGAATAAAATCGCTTTATTTTTATTTTTGCTCATTTATGGTCTCCCCGTTTGTGCTCAAGATGGATTTCAATTTAAAAGTGAGACTAATAAAGTGAGTATCCCATTTCAACTTATCAATAATTTGGTTTTTATTCCCTTAAAAGTGAACGGAATTGAGTTGACCTTTTTATTGGATTCGGGAGTGGAAGAGACGGTTTTGTTCAGTTTGGAAGATAAAAAGGAGGTAAGTCTTAAAAACGTCGAAAAAATAAGTCTAAGAGGTTTGGGAAGCGAGGAGGCGGTCGAGGGCTTGAAATCTGAAGGAAATTTGCTTGAAATCAAAGGAATGGAATCCAGAAAACATCTTTTGTACATTATTTTGGACCAGAATTTTAACATGTCGTCTCACGTCGGGATTCCGGTTAATGGAATTATAGGCTATTCTTTTTTCAAAAACAATTTGGTGGAAATAAACTACGACAAAAAAAGAGTGCTGTTTTATAAAGATATCAAGAAAAACAAAAAAAGAATAGAAAAAAAATATGATAAAATACCCATTTCCATTGAAAGGGGCAAACCCTATATTACTACAACGGTTGTTATAGATTCCGTAATAATCCCCGCAAAATTGTTGGTCGACGTCGGAAATAGCGATGCGATATGGCTTTTTCAAAACGGCGCCAAAAATGTGAACATTCCCAAAAAAAATTTCGAGGACTATCTTGGAAGAGGCTTCAGCGGTGATGTGGAAGGAAAAAGGGCTCGGATTTCCGAATTTATAATTTCTGAATTTAAATTCAGTAATCCTATCGCTGCCTTTCCGGATTCCAGTTCTTTAAAACATGTCAAAATGGTTACTGACCGTTTGGGCTCCGTGGGCGGGGAGATTTTAAAAAGATTTTCGGTGGTTTTCGATTACTCAAACAAGAATATGTTTTTAAAGAAAAACAGCAGTTTTTATGCTCCTTTTCATTATAATAAAAGTGGAATCGAAATCAGGCACTCAGGTGTGCAATGGGTTCAAGAAACGGTACATCTTCAGACTATTCCTATTGTGGTAGACCATGTAATACCGAGAGGTGACAAAACGGCTTCTGATTTTAAATATAAATTTCAATTAAAACCTGTATACGAGATAGCCAATCTTCGAAAAAATTCACCTGGAAAAAATAGCGGCTTGCAAGTAGGAGATATTATAAAAACAGTTAACGGCAAGCAGGCTTATAAATATTCATTGCAGGAGTTAAATTCGCTTTTACGTTCAGAAGATGAAAAGTGGGTCACTATGGAAGTTGAAAGAAAAAACCAAATTCTCAAATTCGGATTTCTGCTTAAAGATATATTGTAAAAAAAAAGCGCTCCTTGAAATAGGCCAAGGAGCGTTTTGGATTGTATAATAATTGTAAACTAATTAGCGGCTACTTCGCCTTTAATTTTTAAAGGGACCCTTCCGTCATCATAGTTAACCGCATTCGATTCTACAGTAATCGTTTTTCTGATAGGACCCGGCACCATATTATATTTCACTTCAATCTGGGCTGTTTTACCCGGTAAAATGGAGTCTTTAGGTTTAGAAATAATTGTTACGTTGGCCGTAGACTGAATCGAGAATATCACTAGAGGAGCGTCTCCCGTATTTGTAAACTCGAATACCCTAATGCCGTTATCTTTTCCTTTCGTGATGGTTCCATAATCTATGGTATTGTTTTGCGCCTTGAAGTCTATTTTAGCTCCATGCTGAGAAAATCCAAAACTACTAAACAATATGGCCACTATTAATGTTACTATTTTTTTCATCAGAATATTTTTATATTTAAGTAAAGTTACTTTGTTTTAATTAAAGCACAAATATATATTTCTCTTTTTATAGTGTACTTTATTATTTACTTTTGTTCCCTATCCGAATTACAAAAATCAGACCAAAGTTTAAATTGGCTGTTTGCAGATTTGGATATGCACATAAAAGATACAACAAACAATCGAATTTTAAGATTAATTGAATCCACGATAACATGACAATTCCCGCACAATTTGACGCTCAAAACATTGAAAATAAATGGTATGAATACTGGATGGAAAACAATTATTTCCACTCTGAACCAGACCATAGGACACCATATACTATTGTAATTCCTCCGCCTAACGTTACCGGAGTTTTGCATATGGGACATATGCTTAACAATACGATTCAAGATGTTTTGATCAGAAGAGCACGTCTAAAAGGGTTCAATGCCTGTTGGGTTCCGGGTACCGACCATGCTTCCATTGCAACAGAAGCAAAAGTAGTTGCTAAACTAAAGGCCGAGGGAATCAATAAAAACGACCTTTCTCGCCAGGAATTTCTTGCGCACGCATGGGATTGGACCGATAAATATGGAGGTGTCATCCTTGAACAGCTTAAAAAACTGGGCGCTTCTTGTGACTGGGAAAGGACTAAGTTTACGATGGATCCTGATATGTCCGCTTCTGTAATTCGTTCTTTTGTTGATTTATATAACAAAGGGTTGATCTATCGCGGATACCGAATGGTAAACTGGGATCCTGAAGCAAAAACAACCTTGTCAGACGAAGAGGTTATTTTTGAAGAGAGACAAGGGAAATTGTATTTCATTCAATATAAAATAGAAGACGGTGAAGACTTTTTGACAATTGCAACGACTCGTCCGGAAACTATTTTTGGGGATTCTGCCATTTGCATTAATCCTAATGACGAACGTTTTGCCCATTTGAAAGGGAAAAAAGCGATTGTTCCCATCTGCGGAAGAGTGATCCCTATTATCGAGGATGAATATGTGGATGTCGAATTCGGAACGGGATGTTTGAAAGTGACTCCTGCCCACGACATGAACGATAAAGCTCTTGGAGAAAAACACAATCTGGAAATTATCGATATCTTCAACGAGGATGCCACACTCAATAGTTTTGGGTTGCATTACCAAGGAAAGGACCGTTTTGTAGTTCGTGAAGAAATAGCAAAAGAATTAGAAACTATTGGCGCTTTGGCAAAAACGGAAACACACTTGAATAAAGTGGGAACCTCTGAAAGAACTAAGGCAGTTATCGAACCTCGTTTGTCAGACCAATGGTTCTTGAAAATGGAAGATTTGGTTAAACCGGCAATACAATCGGTATTGGTTGATGGCGAGATTAAATTGCATCCCAAACGTTTCGAAAATACATACGCACATTGGTTAAATAATATTCGCGACTGGAATATCTCCCGTCAACTGTGGTGGGGACAACAAATTCCCGCATATTTCTACGGTGACGGTAAGGAAGATTTCGTGGTGGCCGAATCTGTCGAAGAAGCTTTAGAATTAGCAAAGACCAAAACTAATAACCAAAACCTAACGACCCAAAACTTAACTCAAGATGTTGATGCCCTTGACACTTGGTTTTCTTCATGGCTCTGGCCGATGTCCGTTTTCGGAGGAATTATGGATCCGGAAAATGAAGATTTTAAATACTACTATCCAACGAATGATTTGGTAACCGCACCTGAAATTTTGTTTTTCTGGGTGGCCAGAATGATTATTGCAGGGTATGAATATACGGGTAAAAAACCATTTACCAATGTGTATTTGACAGGTATAGTACGGGATAAACTAGGAAGAAAAATGAGTAAATCTCTCGGGAATTCTCCAGAGCCACTTGAATTAATTAAAAAATTTGGCGCCGATGGGGTTCGCGTAGGAATGCTTTTAAGCTCTTCTGCGGGTAATGACATTATATTCGACGAAGAATTGTGTAACCAGGGAAAAGCGTTTACAAACAAAATATGGAATGCCTTCAAATTGATTAAGGGGTGGGAAGTTTCGGATAGTATTCCGCAACCGGAATCTTCAAAAGTGGCTATCGAATGGTACGAGGCTAAATTGCAACAAACACTTTTAGAAATCGAAGACAATTTCGAGAAATACAGAATTTCAGAGGCTTTGATGGGAACTTACAAATTAGTTTGGGACGATTTCTGTTCTTGGTTTCTGGAGATGATAAAACCTGCCTACCAGCAGCCGATAGACAGTGTAACTTTTGCAAAAGCGATAGAAATGCTGGAAAACAACCTGAAAGTGTTGCATCCTTTTATGCCATTTTTGACCGAGGAAATTTGGCAAATGCTTTCGTCCCGAACCAAGGAGGAGGCTTTGATCGTTTCCACATGGCCAGAATTAAAACCATTTAACGCCAATTTGATTTCGGATTTCGAAAACACCATGGAAGTGATTTCCGGAATTCGTACGATCCGTAAAGACAAGAATATTCCTTTTAAAGACGCGATCGAGTTGAAAGCAATCAACAACGAAAATACTTCCACTTATTTTGATTCGGTAGTGACTAAATTAGGCAACCTGACTTCATTGGAATATGTTTCTGACAAAGTGGACGGTGCGTTGTCCTACCGCGTGAATTCGAACGAATATTTCATTCCGATTTCAGGAAATATAAATGTTGAGGAAGAAATTACAAAACTGACAACGGAGTTGAATTACACCAAAGGATTTTTGAAATCAGTGCAGTCTAAATTGGCTAACGAAAAATTCGTAGCCGGTGCTCCTGAAAAAGTTTTGGCCAACGAAAAGCAAAAAGAGGCTGATGCCTTGGCTAAAATAGAAACTATTGAACACAGTTTGGCAGGATTGAGATAAGGACTAAATTCTTTTTTAAAATATAAAATCCCATCCGCGGTCAAAAGCGAATGGGATTTTTCATTTTCTTCATTAATTATTCTCCTTTATTTCTGCGATTTAAAAGCAAAAAAACTGGATAGGAAAGGAACGAAATGATGAGAATGATCACAAAATTTTTGGTGTCGCTAAAGGCAAAACCCGCCAATAGAGCCAATGTAGCTGCAATGACCAGTATAGTGGACCATGGATACCCCCAAGACAGGTAAGGCCTCGGCAAATTGGGTTCTTTCAGCCTTAATTTTATCAACGAGCAATAAGCCAGTCCCCAAACAATTACTGACATGAAGGTTGCAAATGAAAACAGTATCTCAAATGAACCTATACTGATCAGTAGCAAACCAAACAATGAAGAGACCATGAGGGCAACAATGGGTGTGCCGCCTTTGTTTATTTTGGTTCCTTTTTGAATGAAAAAGCCATCGCGGCTCAATCCGAATAATATTCGCGCCGGAATCATCATATAAGCATTGAGAATGCTAATCAACGAAAAAATCGCAATAACGGTAACTATAACCGAACCGCTATTCCCAAACACGACTTTGGCGACATCAGCTGCAACCAAGGGGGAATTGGCCAATGCAGAGACCGGTAACACCTGGAAGAATGCCATATTGATTAATATATAAATGACAATGACTATTATGGCTCCGGTATATAGTGATTTGGGAATGTTTTTACCTGGGTTTTCATCCTCCTCTGCAAAAAAGCAAACCGAGTGCCAACCGTTATAGGTACCAATTATTAATTGAAGCGATTTAAAAAAACCAAACACGATTCCCATCTCAAAAAAGGGAGTGTCCTTTTCGATCGGGTTAAATTTTAGTCCGGAATACCTAAAGCAAGCAACGATCAATGCCACAAAAAAAAGGACTTTAATTAAACTTGTCAGCTGCTGTATTATACTGCCGCTTTTCACGCCACTGGCATGGAGCAGGGTAAAAGCAACCAAAAAGGATATGGAAATCACTGTCATCTGGCTCTCCAGGGTCGGAAATAAAATAACTAGATATTCACTGATGACAATACAATAGAAAGCGGGTGGGATGGCATTAGTGATATAATCAAACCAGCCGGATAAAAAACCCGCGTAATCACCGAAAGCCCTTTTGATATAATTGTAGGACCCTCCAGCCTTGGGCAGCATGGTGGCTAATTCTGCATACGAATTGGCGCCAATTAAAATATAGAGTCCTCCTATGAACCAGCAAGCGATTATAAGCCAGTAATTGTCCAATAGGCCCGCAATGGCACCAGGCGTACGCAGTATCCCAACCCCTATGGTGCCTCCAATTAATATTGCAATACCAAAACTTAGACCTAAACTTTTTTTCAATTGATTGGTTTTTGATTTTGTCATAAAAATATAGGTGTCATTAATGGTTGGGTTAAAGTGTTGCTGTTTTTTGGAATGCAACCGATTTTAACGTTTTCAATCAGTTCAATTTTTACAATTTTTTAATTTGTAAGAAAAATTGATATTTCGTTCAAATGTAATAAAAAAATGTGCTTTCATTTTTAAAAAGTGAAGCCCCGTATAGAAATATACGGGGCTTTTTTTTTTTTTAAAGAAATATTAACCGAACAAAAACAGGAAGAGTAGGGGGAATATAACCCCGGCAACCGCCAGCTTCCAGCCCCTGTTTTTCCAGCTGAACTTTCCGCCTTTTATCATTATCGTTCCGGTTAATGCGATGGTGATTAAACTCAGCGCAAAAATATCAGAATAATAAATCCAGAAATCAGAGGTGTTTTTGTGCAGACTCATGGCTTGGCTGATGATTGGGGTCTTATTGTATGCGACGATTTCGCCTTTTCCCGTTTTCATATCAATTTCTACGTCATGTCTTTCAAAAGAGATGGTAAATATCCCTTTCTTTATTCGCTGACGCCTAAATTTGTCTTCAATACCCAGTTTTTTGCCCAAGTCTTTCGCAAACTCTTCATTGAGCGCACTTTCTTCAGGAAGCTGTACATCAATGGTTTTTGTTTCGGTAGTATACTTTTCGGGATGCCAAGAATCTCTGTGATTCATCATAAGGCCAGAAATGGCAAAGGAAACTATTAATCCGATGTAGAAATAGCCTAAGTCTCTATGTAAGTTACGTAAAGTTTTCTTTTTCATGGAATGTGCCGGTTTGGTGTTTGCCAAAACAATCTATTTGGGCATAAAAATTTACAAACTTTTTTCTGTTATGTCAATGTGACTAAGCCAGAAAAAAGTTTCTGAATCTGGATGACGTTCCTCTGATTAAAATTTATATTTCAATGAAGTCATAACTTGACGGGGTCCTATCGGATTCACACTATAATTTTCGTGTACCGTGTAAGCCAATACGTTTGCCACATTTGATAATTTGCATAGGATAGAAAATTTACCCCACTCATAGCCTGCTGAAACATCCAGCGTCGTATAATCGCCTATGGGAACCTGTCTGTCTTGAATCGTTACGTCGTATTCAACAGGATCTGTGCCATCAATTTTAGTATATACGTAACGATTGTTCCATCCGGCTATTCTTTTTCCGATATAATTTCCTATCGCACCGACCGAAACCCCTTTAAAAACACCGGATTGTACAGTGTAGAAAAAGCTTAAGTTCGCAGTATGTGCGGGGGTTCTTGCTAAACGATCCCCTTCAACTAAACTGTTGTTTGTTCCCGATGTTTTTGTGATGCGCGTGTCATTATAACTGTACCCGCCGTTAATGTTTAATCCTTCAAGAGGTCGTGCCGTAATATCAATTTCCACTCCTTTACTTTTTGTGCTACCGTTTAACTCTTTTATGTTGGTATCTGCATTAAGCGTAACTCCGTCAGCCTGAAATTCGGCTGTTTGCGCTAAGTTGCTGTTGGTAATTTGGTATAAAGTAACATTGGTGCTTAAAAGCCCTCTCCAGAAATCTTTCTTAATTCCGGTTTCGTATTGATCTATCAAGGACGGTTTGATTACTTTTCCATCAACTGTTGTTCCTGAATTTGGAGTGAATGAGTTCGAATAACTCGCAAATAGGGACATGTCTTTGCTCGGTTGGAACACTAAGCCTAATTTTGGAGTAAAGGCTTGGTCAATACGTTTTGGGTCTTCCGAGACTGTTACGGGTGTTTGGGTATAATCGTTAGTGGTTGCTTGTGCTTCTTGCCATGACCAACGCAGTCCTGCCAATACTTTGAATTTATTAGTGATAGAAATTAAATCCTGCGCATATACGCCAAAACTATTGGTATTTGTTTTTACGATTCTTGTGATAGCAGCATCTGGAATGGCGCCGCCCTGATCGAAATTTTCGAAATCAAAAATATTTCCGGACCCATAAGTTGAAGGCGAGAAGCCGAATCGGTACGCTTGGTCAAAGCTATTTTCAAAATCGACACCTGTAAATAGCTGGTGCTTTACGCTTCCTGTGGTAAAACAACCTTGTAGATTAAGCTGTTGGCCCATGTTTTGTTCCAGGTTTTTGTTCTGTCCAAGAGGTCTGCTCCAATCCCCGTTCTCGGCAGGTTGTATGCGCTCTGTCCCTTTTGAAGTTCTATTGTAATCCTGGAAGGAAGTGTTGAAGTTTAAGTTCCAATCCTTATTGAATTGATGTTTTACTTGTGCGGAAACGCTGGCTTGCCTGGTTTGGCCGTTTGACCAAGTGGCTCCCAGATAGGTGTTTCTTGGCACATCCGCAATTTCCTTTCCAACCATGCCCGTACCAAAATCCGGCGTCCAATCATCGTGCAAATAATCCCCTTGCAACACAATCTCGGTTTTGTCGCTTACTCTAAAAAGGAATGATGGATTAATATAGTAACGCTCTTTTTTCACCACATCCCTGAAGCTTTCAGAGTTTTCATAAGAACCCGTAAATCGGTAAGCGATATAGCCGTTTAATGGCCCATAAAGATCAATAGATGGTTTATAGAAAGCATAGCTACCTGCTTGCATGCTTATCTCCCCCCCTTTATCGAATGAAGGTTTTTTCGTAACCATGTTTAAAACACCACCAGGGGCTACATTTCCAAATAAAAGTGCGGCACTCCCTTTCAAAACCTCCACTTTTTCCAGTGAAGACACTTCCGGAATGGAACCGCCGCTAAAACGGAATCCATTTTTGAACATGTTGTTTGAAGTCATGTCGTACCCTCTGGACCAGATTGATTCCTGTGCGCCACCGCGAGCCGAGCCCACATAGGCACCGTTTACATTTTTTATTAGCTCACTTAATCGGATGGCCTGTTGTTGGGTTATAATTTCTTTCCCAATAATTTGTATGCTTTGTGGAATGTCCATTGGTTTTAGTGTTAAACCGGAAAGCACATTTTCTTTTTTCTTGTTCGTACTACCTTTAAACACGATTACTATTTCTTGCAGCGACTCTATGTTTTCATGCAATTTGAATTCTACATAGGTAATTTTGTTGGGAGATACTTTTATTTCTTGGGACTGTTTTTTTAGTCCGATTCCCTCGATTATCAACGTATGAACGCCTACCGGAAAATTGTCAAATCTAAATGTTCCGTCATTACTGGTCTCACTTGTATAAGCTCCTTTCGCCAGTTTTATTACGATTTCTTTCAAAGGGTATCCATCAGCAGAAGCTATTTTTCCTTGTATGCTTCCTTTTTCTTGTGCGTTTGCAACTAGTGTTGCAAATAATAATAGCGCTATGATTCTAAGTTGGGCTTTCATCTATTTAGATTTAATTTAAATAACAATGCAAATATATAATCTGATTTCGAATCCACAAAGCTTATTTAGATTAAATACAAATAATTATTTCGATGTTTTTTTAATGAGTTAAAAATCAATTTTGTACAAAATAAAAAAGCCTTACTCGGATTGAAGTAAGGCTGCATTTTTTACAATTGAAGAGAAGGGTTACTTTCTTTTAGTCATCAGATATTTTTCTGTACTCGCTTTTCCGAGTTGCGTTCCTGAAATTTCGGTCACTAAACTGTCCTTTGAGATGTGGTTATAACTGATCTTTTGAGGATAATCATGTTTTGGGTTTTCAAAAACCAATTGTTTTTCAGTGGTTTCGGTAAGCGAAAAAGAAACTGCTTTGTCGTCGTTCTGCCCTTTTACGGTGGCCACATAAGTCAATTCTTCTCCTTTTTGTTGAAGTTTTACCGTTTCAAAATGCAAGGTGTCTTTTCCCTTTACAAAATAGGACTGGCCCTCGTAGGTGCTGTCGTTTACTTTTTTCCAGTTTTCGGAGAGGATGCCATCTGCTGATTTGGTTTCCCAAGTGCCGAGGAGCCAATGGGCCATTTTTATCTTGTCTTTTTCGTTCTTGTCCGAATCAGATTTCTGGCATGAAATGAAAGTTACGATCAGCAGCAGAATAGTTATTTTTTTAAACATATTGTTTGTGATTATTGTTTGTTGAACGGATGCAAAATTAGGAAAAATATACACAACTAGCCCAGATAAAAGTGGCATCCTTTATATGATTCTTTCATCACATAAAGATATAGCGGATAGCTGGAAGAAGCTCCCAAAAATAGAGATGTTTAAAAACTTTCCTTCAAAATGGTATGCACTAGTTCCTTGGTTGGTTTCTGGTCTTTTAGCTTCTCGCGGACCACATCAAAAGTCACTTTGAAATCACAGCCGGATTTGTAGTCGCTGCAACCGTAGGCTGTATTTCCTTTGATGACCGTTCCTTTTTGGCATTTCGGGCAAGCCAATGCGTCCGATGCCGCTTTCTTTTCTGTAGATGGGGCAGGGGAAGCCGTTTTTTTGGTTTCTAATTTGAGATGGAAATTTTCGTCAAAGCGAAGCAATCCTTCCACAACACCGGCATCGGTCTTGAAGTCTTTCAAATTCACTGTCGACCCCTTTTGAAGCAATCGCAGGTATTGGTTCTCGGATATTTTTTTCTCCCCAAAAGCAAAGGGCAGCAGAAAATCGCAGCCCGCTTTATAATCGGCGCATCCATAAGCCGATTTCCCTTTTATAAGCGTCGCTTTTTTGCATTTGGGACAGGCTTCCGCCAGTATTCCTTCCGCTTTCTTTTTCTCGACTCTGGCGACTTCTTTCTGGGCAGTTCCCGCATGCGAAATATTGGCGCGTTTGGTTTCGCTTCGCACCTCGTACACCAAGGCATCTACCATCTTTTTCATGTTGTTGATAAAGGCGGCGGCGGTAAAGGTCCCCTTTTCGATGTCTTTCAACTGTTTTTCCCAGGAGCCCGTCAGTTCGGCCGACTTAACCAAGTCATTTTGGATGGTGTCAATCAGTTGAATCCCCGTTGGCGTTGGTAAAACCTGTTTTTTGTTCCTAACGATGTATTGGCGCTTAAAAAGCGTTTCTATAATATTGGCTCGCGTCGATGGACGACCGATACCGTTTTCTTTCATCAGTTCGCGCAGATCTTCGTCATCAACTTGTTTGCCGGCAGTTTCCATCGCGCGCAGCAAGGTGGCCTCCGT